>JAGOGO010000082.1:7369-12627 GCA_017996625.1 Deltaproteobacteria bacterium
AAAAGCCCATCTGCTGCGTTGTCTTCGGTCGCTCCTCCTTGCGGCGTATAAGAACATACGCCTCAGTCGTCGCTCCCTGGGCGCCTTGCAGCTGGCGCTTTTTACTTCGCCGTATCACGGTTTACTTCCAACGAAGTGGGCATCACTTCGTTGCTCATAGGTTGCCGCCACGCGGCTTACTGGCGCTTTTTACGAGGTCATCTTCTTTGATGGTTAATTGCTGGAACACATCTTCCAGCGTCACGGTTTCCTGATGAAGTTCTGAAAGGGTCCACCCATTAGCCACTGCCAGCCGGAAGAGCTCTTCGGTAACGCCAGCAGCACCAGTACTGACCACTTCAAAACGTGTTTTGCCGTTTCCTTCGCTGCCGGCGACGGCAACTTTCTTAACGGTGCTCAGTGATTGAATTTTATCCCGCACGTCCTCAGCTGGACCCTGAACGACCATAGTGATCACCCCTCCTCCACGTGCACGCGCCGCCATCTCTTCCGGAGTACCGCTGCCGGCTATTCGGCCCTGATTCATGATGATGATGCGCTTGCAGGTGGCGGCCACCTCCGGAAGAATGTGAGAGCTCAAAATGACCGTCTTTTCCGTACCCAGCCGCTTGATCAGCTCGCGAATCTCGATAATCTGGTTAGGGTCGAGCCCCACTGTCGGTTCGTCAAGAATGAGGATCGGAGGATCGTGAATGATGCTTTGTGCCAGGCCGACACGCTGGCGGAACCCTTTTGAGAGTTCACCGATACGTCTGCCGATTACTGCCCCCAGTCCGCAGACTTCGGCCGTTTCCTTGATCGCTCCATTGATCTTCTGACGGGCAAGGTGGCGAATGCGGGCAATGAAGCGCAGGTAGTCGACAACGCTCATATCTTCATAGATAGGATTGTTCTCGGGCAGATAGCCGATTTGTTGTCGCACCTGGAGAGCTTGTTCGGCAACATCTTTGTCTGCCACTTTCACGATGCCGCCATCAGCCGGCAGGTAACAGGTGAGTATGCGCATCGTCGTGGTCTTGCCGGCGCCATTCGGGCCCAGCAGGCCGACAATCTCTCCCTTGTCCACACTGAATGAAATGTTGTTTACTGCTACTGTCTGACCGTAGCGCTTGATTAGGTTTTGTACCTCAATCATGAGCCTTCACTCGCCCGGAAATGGTTATTGAGAAAAGACAAATGCTCAATTGTACGAAACAATTGGATTTGGTTTGATTTTTTTAGACCAGCAGACCTGCAAAAAGTTCAGAGACAATTGTGTGTCATCCGAGTCTTGAAACTCACGGCGAATTATTCACCAGGAATTCTATTTTAATAAAAATAACGCATACCTTGTCAAGCACAAAATGATGTTCACTGGTATCTGTTCACCACTGTAAATCGCCCATCGTTGACCGTCCACCGAAAGAATGGTGGAATAGTGAGAGAATGGTAAAATGGATAAATGTTTTTCTTGGCCTAAGAACAGCGAAGGAGATGTTCAATTGTTCCATTACTCCAATTCTTCAGCTCCCCTGGACATTCCTCCTAATGTACGGTATTATAAGGAACTTTAACAGCAAGCGAGGTATGACAACCCATACGCCATGAGCTCTGACTGCCTAGAAAAGTATGCTCGTCTTAAGCACATCCTCCAGGAGATGCGCCGGGTTCTTGTCGCTTATTCCGGCGGCGTAGACAGCACGTTCCTTTTGCACAGTGCGGTACAGGCTTTGGGAGCAGAAAATACGATTGCGGTCATAGCCCGTTCGCCACTGCGCTCAGCCGCTGAGCATGCTGACGCTATTGCTCTGACCAGATCGCTCGGAGTCGTTTGCATGGCGCTCGATATCGACGAGCTTTCCGATCCAAAGGTCGCCGGCAATTCACCCGACCGGTGTTACCATTGTAAACGAAAGCTCTTCTCACAACTTCGAGAGGTTGCTCACATTCAGGAGATCACCTGGATTATTGAAGGCTCCAATGCGGACGACGCAGCCCAGTACCGCCCGGGCAAAAAAGCGCTTCAGGAACTGGGAATCCGCAGCCCACTGGCTGAAGCACAGCTTACCAAGAACGAGGTCCGGCGACTGTCGCAGGAGCAAGGACTTCCGACCTGGGATAAGCCGGCGAACGCCTGTTTCGCCACCCGCATACCGTATGGGGAGCCTCTCTCCCTGCAGGTGCTCAGCATGATCGAACAGGGAGAAAACTTCCTCCATGAGGAAGGATTCGAACTGATTCGAATTCGATCATATCGCGGCTTAGCTCGTATTGAAGTCCTACCTGATGAGATAGAACGGTTTCTGAAATCAGACCTGCGCACCCGGGTAATACAAAAACTGAAAGAACTGGGCTTTCGCTATATCTGCCTGGATCTGGAAGGATATCGCAGCGGAAGCATGGATGAAGTGCTGCCTGATGCTATCCTCCGCGCCGGCTGAAACATTTGTAACACCCTTCGAAATGCGGTAGGCTCAAGGAATGGCGAAAGGTCAAAGGTAGACTTCGCAAAGGATTACAACTTCGCTAGCATTTTTCGTGTTATTATACAGCCTGGATACCGTTCTGGAGGACACTGAGCTGAGGCGCGGCCCGCCTGCACGGGAAGACAAGTTGGATTTGTCTCTAGTTCTTGTGACCTAGCATTATTGCTGTGTTCATAAAAAGCTAAGGTATACCGCTTGGCGGCAACCTATGAACAACGAAGAGATGCCCACTTCGTTGGAAGTCGGCCCTGGCGCTAGTTCGTCATTCCCGCGCAGGCGGGAATCCAGGAATACCATCGATCCCACCATATGTTCGCTGGACGTGCTGGATGACTCTCAACAAAATGATTTATTTTCACAACTTCATTAAGGAATTCCTATGAAAAAAATCTGGGTTAAGGCAGATCCCTGGAAGAAGAGCATTGTTACTACTGCGCTGGAAAGCGGCGCTGATGCGGTTATGCTTCCCGCAGGCTATTCCGAGCAGGCAAAAAAACTGGGTCTCATTGCCACCGTTGCACCGGATGGCGATCTTGTTCCGGGAAAGGATGTTTTCGAATGGGAAATTCGGAGCAAAGAAGACGAAACGCACATTGTTCAGCTTGCCAAAAAAGGCCTGGTGATCGTTCGTACCCGGGACTGGACCATCATTCCACTGGAAAACATTATCGCGCAAACCTGCGGCCTGCTTGTCGAGGTCACCAACGCACAGGAAGCTCAGACAGCACTTGGGATACTGGAAAAGGGTGTTGACGGCATTCTCATTGCCACATCCGAATCGGGGACAATAAAAAGCATCATTGATCGTGTACGACAGACAACAGTACCAGTACCGCTCATCAATGCAACCATCCGCCGGGTAGAGCCGGTTGCCATGGGAGACCGGGTTTGTGTCGATACCTGCACTGCCATGTCCGTGGGCGAAGGCATGCTCATTGGCAACAGCAGCGCTGCTTTCTTTCTCGTGCATTCGGAATCCATAGAAAACCCCTACGTTGAACCACGGCCTTTTCGCGTCAATGCCGGACCGGTTCATGCCTATGTCAAAGTACCCGGCGGCAAAACCAAGTACCTTTCCGAGCTGAAAGCTGGTGATGAGGTTCTCATTGTAAACTATCAGGGTAAGACTCAACCGGCGGTGGTGGGTAGGGTCAAAATCGAACGACGGCCGTTGCTTCTGGTCGAGGCGGAGGCCCAAGGAGAGACCTTTTCCCTGATTCTGCAAAACGCGGAAACAATCCGCCTCACCAGTCCGGAAGGAACGCCCATATCGGTGGTCGAACTGCACGAGGGCAGCACGGTTCTTGTTGCACTGGAAAAAGCTGGACGGCACTTCGGCATGCAGGTAGAGGAAACTATCAAAGAAAAATAGAACCCGGGCTTCATGGACTAAAGCGTCAGGAGTAAGCGAAAGCCTCTGGGCGCCTTCGGGCCCAGAGGCTTTCGCTTACCCTTTTCTCCTCACTTTTTACTCCTCACTCCTTACTTTTCACTTTTAACTTTTCACTTTTTACTCCTTACTGCTCAACGGTGAAAAGCCTTGACAGCTATCTGTCTGTTTTATACCATGGCAAAGTATCAGTTCCTTATTTTCATTTAATTAACGGTACCAATACTGATACCGAGAGCATAAATGTGCACGCAATAGTTCGCTGCAGATGTTCCCGCACTCTTCACCGAACAGACGGCCTCAGCACCCAACCTGAGTTTACTTTGATACTTGCGTGAAGAACTGGGACTTCAATGATATGCCCTCAAGCTAACCTCATAGTGCAAAGGAGAGATCATGGTTACGAGAATCGGTATTAACGGCTTCGGAAGAATCGGACGGTGCGCATTGCGGGTTGGTCTTGAAAATCCCGAGGTGGAATTCGTCGCCATCAACGACATCACGGATGCTGCCACCCTCGCCTATTTACTCAAATACGACTCTGTTCACGGCGTGTTCAATAAGGACGTTAAAGCAGTTGACGGCGGTATCCAAGTCGAAAACAAAACCATCCGCATCATGGCTGAAAAAGACCCGGCTCAGCTGCCTTGGAAGGATCTGGGTGTCGATATTGTCATGGAATGCACCGGCCTCTTTCGTGATCGCGACAAGGCGGCCAAGCACCTGAGCGCAGGAGCAAAGAAGGTTATCATCTCCGCTCCCGGCAAGGGCCCGGATATCACTATGGTGCTGGGTGTTAATGACGACATGTATGACCCTGCTAATCACCACATTATTTCCAATGCTTCCTGTACAACCAACTGTCTGGCTCCGGTGGCAAAAGTACTGCTGGAAAACTTCGGTATTCAGAAAGGCCTGATGACCACCATTCATTCCTATACGAATGATCAGCGCATTCTCGACCTTCCGCACAAGGATCTTCGGAGAGCACGCGCCGCCGCTCTTTCCATGATTCCAACGACAACCGGCGCTGCAACTGCGGTATCGCTGGTTTTGCCGGCGCTGAAAGGCAAACTGGACGGCTTGGCTATTCGTGTTCCCACGCCGAATGTGTCTCTCGTCGATCTCGTTGCCACCGTGGAGAAAGAAACAACGGCAGAAGCAGTAAACGCAGCGCTCAAAAAGGCCTCCGAAACCACCCTGAAAGGAATTCTCCTCTTCTCGGAGGCGCCGCTCGTTTCTATTGACTTTAACGGAAATCGTTACTCCTCGATCGTGGACGCGGAAAACACCACGGTGATCGGAGGCAATATGGCGAAGGTCCTGTCATGGTATGATAACGAGATGGGATACTCGGCCAGAATGGTTGACCTGGCCACTTTCCTATCCAAGCGCATGTAAGG
>JAGOGO010000254.1 GCA_017996625.1 Deltaproteobacteria bacterium
TGCCGCTGGCACCGCTTCGGGCGATCGAACGCCAACAGAGCGTAAATATGGTACTTGCCCATACGGCCTTATGGCTGATTGGCCTGATCGGCATGGGTTTTTCGATGTTTAGTTTAGAAAGAGAAATGGTCGGTCGGGAAGCTGCGGAGGCGGCTCTGCGCAACCGGGTGGAACGGTACGAGCTGGTCATGGCCGGGTCTTCCGGTGGCATCTGGGACTGGGACGTTCTTAACAAGCGCACTGAGTTCTCGTTCCGATGGAAGGAGATGCGCGGACTGGCTGACCATGAGGTCAGCGGCCGCGAGGAAGAATGGTTAAGCCGCGTTCACTCTGAGGACGCACCGCGAGTATTTGCCGCCGTACAGGCTCACTTGGAGGGTCGGGCTCCGGTATTTCATGAGGAGTACCGAGTTCAGCGCAAGGATGGCTCCTGGATGTGGATTGCCGACCGGGGGCTTGCTCAGCGCGACGGATCGGGCCGCGTTATTCGCATGGCTGGATCAGAAACCGATATCAGCGGACGCAAGAAAGCCGAGGAGGCGCTGCAAAAGGCACTTGATGAGCTGGAAGTACGGGTGCAGGAACGGACGCTCGAACTGGGTAAGTCGAATGAACTCCTGGAGCAGATGTTTTCCACCACCAGGCTGCTTATTGCTTACTTGGATAAGGATTTTAACTTCATCAGGGTGAACCGGGCCTATGCAGAGGCGGATGATCTGTCGCCGGAGTTTTTTGCGGGTAAGAATCATTTTACACTCTATCCTAATAATGAGAATCAAGCGATCTTCCGGCAGGTAGTGGAAACCGGAGAGCCGTATACTGTCTATGGTAAGCCGTTTACCTATGCCGATCATCCGGAGCGAGGCGTTACCTATTGGGACTGGAGTGTTCAACCGGTACGCGAGCCGGAGGGAGAGATCGGAGGCCTGGTGCTTAGCCTGCTGAATGTGACTGAGCGCGTGCATGCTGAACAATCGTTGCGTGACAACGAGGCACTGCTGAGCACTGTGCTCGAGACTCTGCCGGTCGGGGTTTGGATCATCGATAAAGAAGGAAGCATTGTGCACTGCAACCCGGCAGGGGAAAAGATCTGGGAAGGCAGCAGATATGTCGGCATTGACCGGTATGGCGAATACAAAGGCTTTTGGATACATTCGGGAAAAACGATCAGACCGGAGGAATGGGCAGGCGCACGCGCGATTAGAGAAGGGGAGACCACCCTGGATGAAGAAATTGAGATCGAATGCTTTGATGGCTCGCGCAAAGTGGTCTTGAACTCAGCCGTTCCCATCTTCAATGCTGAAAAGAAGATCAGCGGCGCGGTCGTCATCGAACAGGATATTACCGGCCGTCGAGCCGTAGAAGCTGAATACCGCGCGTTAAGGGCGGATCTCGCACATCAAAACCGATTGGGCGCTCTGGGAGCGTTTGCAGCAGGGCTGGCTCATGAGATCAATCAGCCCTTAGCTGCTATTCTCAGCAATGCTCAAGCTGCCCTGCGTTTGCTTTCGGGGGAACGGCTGGATGTAGAGGAAGCGCGGGAAGCACTGAGTGATATTGTCAACGATGATAAGCGGGCCGTCGAGGTGATCCTGCGCCTTCGTGCTCTCTACCGCAAGGAGGAGCCGAATCGGGAGGATTTTAATCTGAACACGGTCATTGGCGGAGTGATAAACCTGCTGCGCAGCGAGGCGATAATGCGGGGTGTGACTTTGATCGAGAACCTTGACCGGACCATTCCCCCGATATCGGGAGATGTCGTTCAGATCCAGCAGGTTATTCTGAATATTATGCAGAATGCCATGGATGCGGTAAGAGAGCGACCTGCTGATCGTCGGACACTGGTGATTAAAACGTTGAGAGATGGTGATACCCGGGTCGGAGCATTATTTCATGATTCCGGGCCCGGCATTGCCCTGGAAAAACTCTCAAGCATTTTTGAGCCGTTTATCACCACAAAAGCTGATGGCAGTGGGCTGGGATTAGCGATTTGCCGGTCGATCATTCAGTCGCATCAGGGACGGATCGGAGCGGAGAACCATCCTGATGGCGGAGCGGTGTTTTCGTTCTGGCTGCCAATAAGCAGTGGGAAGTGAAAAGTAAAAAGTAAGACGTGCCTTCATATGCAACTGAAGAAGTCTTGGATCGTGACTTCTCACTTTTCACTCTTTACTTCTAACTTCTTACTATGCTCCTAAGGAGCGATTCATGGAAAAAGAACAGGCACTCATAATTATCGTTGATGACGATCCGTCGGTGCGCAAGAGCATGGCGCGTCTTCTGAAGACTGCCGGCTATGTCAGTGTTTCTTTTGGATCAGCAGAAGAATTTTTCAGCGCTGCTCTGCCGGATGCCGACTCGAGCTGTTTAGTGCTTGATCTCAATCTTCCTGATCTGAATGGCCTGGATCTGCAGGTTGAGCTTCAGACTCGCGACTACCGCATGCCGATTGTGTTTATCAGCGGATGCGGAGATATTCCGGCCAGCGTGAAAGCGATGAAACAGGGTGCCATTGATTTTTTAACCAAACCGGTGGATGAGCAGATACTGATCAGGGTGCTGGAGGAGGCGCTGCAGCAGGATCGCGAAAGACGCGCGGACTTGGAGGAGCGCCATGAGTTGGAGCAGCGGCTCCAGTGCCTGACTCCACGCGAATATGAAGTCATGCGGTTTGTGATCGCCGGCCTCTTGAACAAGCAGATTGCCTACGAGCTGGGGATTACCGAGAAGACAGTCAAAGTTCATCGAGGACAGGTGATGAGCAAG
>JAGOGO010000083.1 GCA_017996625.1 Deltaproteobacteria bacterium
TCCTGACCGGGAAAGAGGTTCTCCGCCACCTCCACCACCTTCTCAAACGGATCCAGGGTAATGGTGCGCACTGCCCGAACCGTGCCGCTGTCATCGTAGGCGCTCAGCGTCACCGTGGCCGCACTTGCCACCGCGTTGACCAGAGCAATGCCCGTCCAGCCGCTCTTTTCCAGCTTGGCAAACACCCCCTGCGTGCCTCGTGTTCCCATGCTGCACACTCCGGCCATGGCGTTGCCGTCTCGGGTTCCGAACAGCTCGAATCCGCTCAGTCCGGCTGAGCAGGTAACCATGAACCAGGCGGCCTCTGCCGGCAAACCCAAACCGCTGACCTCCTGAGAAGCACGGCTATACCCTCCGATGTTGAACGTTGTTGCGGTCAGGGGTGCACCTTCAGCGCTGAAGGGCAGCACCGCGGCTTCCTTCGTAGTGCTGGAGGTGTTATAGGCCACAACACCTGTCCACCAGTAGTCGTTGCTGGCCACATGCGGATAGTAGAGGAGGGTGTCAGTTGCATCGCTCAGGGGAATGCCGCCCAGTTCAGCCGTGCTGCCGAAGAGTTCCAGGCCGATGATCCCTTCGCCGCTGCTGAGCACACCGCTGTGCAAATCCGGCCGGGCAGAGCCGCCGAAGAGCGATTCAATGGTGAAGGCCCGATGCTCATAGGGGTTGAGGGCACCAATGCTCAGCATGGCATTATCGAAGGCAATAACATAGTTTTTGGCCGAAGCAGTTGTGTTGACCAGGGCGATACCGGTCCACCAGGTATCATCCGAGGCGATATGGGGAATAATGATATCACCGGCGCTGCTGGTGCTGACGGCCGGGACACCAACGCGGTACAGGCCGTCCTGGGAAAACTTAGTGTAGCCTTTAGCTCCTTCGGCATCAGCGAAGAAGATAAGATACTGGATTGCCGCTGCATCAGGAAACTCCGAACCAATGTCAATCTGCCTGCGGGCATGGGGAGGGAGTGTTATCGACATGGCTGGAACGACCACCGAGGGGCTGCCGGTCATTGGTGCCATAATTCCGTGTATGGTTTGCGACGCATTAGTATTGATTACCGCAATTTCCGTGTCCCAGCCGTTGCTGGCATCGCAATGCGGATAATACAGGGTAAACGCGTGCCAGAATGTCTGGATGTGGTTATTCTCGCTGTCGGACACATAGATGGCGCTTCCTGCTACGGCTATGCTTTCAGGGCTCACGAACTGTCCGTCGGCGCTGCCCCTGCTTCCCCACTGGGTGAGATAGTCGCCGGTGGAGGTAAATTTCTGGATGCGGTTGTTATCGCTGTCAGAGACATAGACATTGCCGCCTCCGTCGATTGCCACATCGTGGGGCTCGTCAAGGCAACCGTCAGTAGATCCATGCGTCCCCCAGGCAGTCAAAAACGTTCCCGTGTAGGTAAATTTCTGGATCCTGTGGTTCCGGGTATCCGCCACATACACAGTGCCGCTGCTGTCTACAACCAGGCCTTGAGGCTGGTCGAACTGACCGTTTCCGTGGCCGTAGCTTCCCCATTGGGTAAGATACGCTCCGGTTGAAGTAAAGACCTGGATCCGGTTGTTGCCCGCATCCGACACATAGACATTGTTGCTGCTGTCCACGGCGATGCCTCTCGGGTGTTCAAACTGCCCGCTGGCATCGCCTTCGCTTCCCCACGTAGTTACAAGGATCCCCGCTGCCGTATACTTTTGAATCCGATTGTTGTTCGTATCAGCCACATAGACGTTGCCGCTTCCGTCCACCGCTATATCCTCAGGGTCGTAGAGCTCACCCACGTCGGTGCCCGGAGTGCCCCATGCGGCAATAAAGACACCGGCGCTATTGAACTTCTGGATACGATCATTCTGGCTGTCCACAACATAGACAGATCCGCTGCTGGCATCGACTGCGAGGCCGAGAGGGTAGTCGAACGCACCCTGCTGTTCGCCTTGGCTCGACCATGCGGCAATATAATCGCCGTCGCCGGCGAACTCAGCAACCCGGTCGTTTTCCGTATCCGCTATGTAGAGGGTGCCGCTCGCGTCGACCGCGAGTCCCTCTGGACTCTGGACCCCGTAGTCCCGATTGCCTGCGAACACGATAAAATCGATAAACACTCCCGAGGAGCTGAATTTTTTGATACAGCTGTGCAAGGTGTCTGCCACATACACGTTCCCGCTGGTGTCTACGGCCACGCCTTCAGGATAATGGAGCTGCTCCGGGTCGTGTCCTAAGGTGCCCCATGTCGTTACAAACACTCCAGCTGAGGTGAATTTCTGGATCCGGTGATTATAGGTGTCGGCCACGTACACGTAACCGAGGCTGTCTACGGCTATCCCCTCCGGCAAGTCGAGCTGGCCGTTTCCGCTTCCCCTAGTTCCCCACTTTGTTACATAGCCGCCTGAACAGGTGAACTTCTGAACCCGGCTGTTCCCGGTATCTGCCACGTACACATTTCCCGCTGAATCCACCGCAATACTTGATGGGGTCCCAAATTGACCGTTGCCGCTGCCCCAGACTCCCCAGGCGGCCTGAAATGATCCGGACGAAGAGAATTTTTGAATCCGATGATTCCACGTGTCAGCTACATACACGTTTCCGCTTGCGTCGACGGCAATACCTTGGGGATTGCTGAACTGGCCGAGACCAGACCCAGTGCTTCCCCATTTCGCAAGAAAAACTCCGGAAGCGGTGAATTTCTGAATCTGGTCGTTGCCGGAATCCGCCACGTACACGTTTCCGCCGGCATCGATCGCAATCCCTTTCGGCTGCTGAAAGTACCACGGCTGCTCCAGAACAGGCCATTTCTGTATAAACTGGAATAGTTCCTCTGAGTGGGCCGGAGGAGGAAAAATAACCGAAAAAAGTGCCATCAGCAAAACCAACCTGCTGATGCCCTGAGGGCGGGAAAGATACTGATTGCTCATGGTCAATCCTCCTTTTGGTGTACCGTCTCCGGCATGTTCCGGAATGCATCGGGACCCGGCTGCGCCAGCCACGTGCTGCACTGCTCCGGAAGAAAGACTGATTATCCTATGAGCAGGAGGAAAAAATCAATGGAAAGCTGAAGACCGGTGATCTGATCAGAAATGCACCGAGCGCAAGCGGGCCGAGGAGGAGCTCAGGGAGGGTCAGCGCGAGCTGGTCAGCAAGAATGTGACCTTTGAAGACATGAATGCATCCCTGGAGATGCTCCCGAGGCGGCCAGAAGACGACAGAGAGATTCTCGGGAAAAAGGTTCTGACCAATGGTAGAGAGCTGGTGACACCCTGTGGCACAAGCGTGCTGCTGCAATAAAGACCTTCTCAGAGAGAGGCTGTTTTTCTGAAGATAAACATGTTGAAAAATGTGCCGTCTATCCTCTCTGTGCTTACGGCCTGTTTTTGAACATACCCCCGCACATACATGTCCGGGTCGGCGGCATCCGGGTGTGAAGGAGTATGCTCCTTTATTATTCTCATGCCGTTTTGACTCGGCTCGAGAAAGCAAACAATCCCACCCACTTTCACTGTTCGAAAACACTCGTTCATTACATCGATTCTGGATTGCTCGTCAATGTGATGGAGAACACCACACAAGAAAATCGCGTCGAACCGAGCATCGTCAAACAGCATGCTCCCGGCATCAAATGCCTCAAAGCGGATTGCGTGATCGACACCCACCTGTTGGGCATTGCGCAGCCAGTCCTGCTTCGCGTAGATTGATGTATCGGCTGCCGGCTCTCCCGTCAATACGCGATACCCATTGAGGGCGAGAAGTATTGCAAAGTACCCCATTCCGGTTCCGACATCGAGGATGGCCGCATCAGGAGGTACCTGCAGGTAGGCGAGTATCTTCATTGCATCGTCGGCAATGAGGCTGAACCGCTCTCCAAGAACAGACTTAGCTTGGTTAATATCCATCGTACCTCATCACAGGCTGTGAGTTGCTGGAAGCCGGCCGTACACGTTCAAGTATTCGGACCGGATAGACACCAACTGGAGTTGTTAATCGAACAGGCGCAAAAAAGCAATGATATAAAATCGTACTATAAAGGCTGCGGCCAGCGCCTGTCAAGGGGTCAACAAGAGCGGCAACAGGCGTAAGGGCGGGTAAGTTCAAGAGAAGTGAGAGAATCGGGGGCAGGCCATGGATTATCCGCTATTCCTTGGAGCGGGCGGTCAATGTGATTATAATTTCACACAGGAGTGATTGCTTTGCTTACGCGAATGTCTAACCAGCTATGGGCGGAGGAGAAACAGATGACTTTTGGCGATGAAAGCACAGGACATAAGTATCTGTGGATGTTGTGTCCCGAAAAATGTCTTCCAGAGGACGAGATATTCAGCCGTATCCGCAGAGGTGACAGAATATTCATCAGTACGGGTTGCGGCGAGCCGCAATATCTCGTTGGCGCACTCAAAAAGTATGTCGAATCCAATCCAACGGCTTTCTTCGGCGCCGAGCTCTTCCATGTGTGGACACTTGGGGTTGCCCCCTATGTGGACGAAAAACTGAAGCGGAATTTCCGGCACAATTCTTTTTTTATCGGAAGCAGTACCAGAGATGCGGTCAATGAGGGAGCCGCGGATTATACTCCCATATTCCTGTCGCATGTTCCTGAACTCTTTGACCGTAAGCTGGTGCGCATTGATGTGGCGATGATACAGGCCTCACCGCCGGACCGTAACGGCTATATGAGTCTGGGAATAAGTGTTGATATTGCCAAAGCGGCAATAGCGAATGCCTCGATTGTCATCGCTCAAGTCAATTCCGCTATGCCTCGTGTTCACGGAGATACCTTTATCCATGTCGACGAGGTCGATTTTGCGGTGCCATATGACGAACCGTTGCTGGAGTATGAGAACACGATACCCAATGAAATTGCCGAACAGATCGGAAAGTACGTGGCCCGTATCGTCGAAGACGGGGACACAATTCAAGTTGGCTACGGGGGAACACCTAACGCAATTCTTTCGAATCTCCACACCAAGAGGCATCTCGGAGTCCATACTGAGCTTTTGACCGATAATCTTGTGGCACTGATGAAAGCCGGGGTTGTTGATAACACGCGCAAGAGCATCGATTCCGGCAAAACAGTGGCCGCCTTCTGTATGGGCAAACGGGAGACCTACGACTATATCCACGATAATCCGAGTATAGAATTTAAGGCGATCGACTACACCAATAATCCTTTGATCATTGCCAGACACAGAAACATGGTGGCAATAAACAGCGCCCTGGAAATTGATCTCACCGGTCAGGCAACCTCCGAATCCATAGGGAAGAGATTGTACAGTGGGGTAGGAGGTCAGGCTGACTTTATGCGCGGCACGGTTTTATCGCATAACGGAAAAACGATTCTTGCCTTGCCGTCAACGGCAAGCAACGCTGCGGTTTCACGGATAGTGCCGTATCTCAAAGAAGGATCCGGGGTTACATTGAATCGGGGTGATATTTATTACGTGGTCACCGAATATGGGATAGCATACCTGCATGGAAAAAACATCAGAGAACGGGCGATGGAATTAATATCCATCGCTCATCCAGGGTTCAGGTCCTGGCTTATAGAGGAAGCAAAAAGCGCCCATTTGATTTATAGGGACCAGGTATTCATCCCGGGAAAGAAAGGAGAGTACCCTGAAGGGCTGGAAACGTATAGGACTACAAAGAAGGGTATCGAAATTTTCTTGCGGCCGATGAAAATGAGTGATGAGCCCCTGTTGAAGGATTTTGTGTATTCCCTTTCCGAGAAGAGCATCTACCGTCGATTTATGTCCAGCCGCATCGAGATGCCTCATGAGTTTCTTCAGAAGCTTGTCGTAATCGATTACTCTGACGATATGGCGATCCTTGCAGTGTTGAAACATGAGAAAAAGGAGGAAATCCTGGGAGTCGCCCGATACTATCTCAACAAGACCGTACACTTTGCCGAGGTCTCATTCGCGGTACGGGATGATTATCAGAATAAGGGAGTAGGCACGGAGCTGGTTTCGTATCTGACCCATCTGGCGCAGAAGCGGGGCATTCTGGGGTTTACGGCAGAAGTCCTTGCGGATAATAAGCCAATGCTTCATCTGTTTCGTCTCTTTGAAAAATGGGGATGCACCGTTGAAAAAACCCTCGAGGCAGGAATGGTTAATCTCACAATAGCATTTAAAGAGCCATCATTGAATACGGTGAAAGAAACATGAAAGCTTTCGTTAACGCTATGCAGAATCACCAAGACTTTTTCCGCAGCGGATCGACCCCGTCCGTCTGACCACTGTCGGCGTCAGTTGCATCGTTTTCCCATTTCCGTCTCGGCGCAGGCGGCAAGACGCTGAAGCATTCGACGCCGTTCCTCTTTCTGCATTTGCAGCAACTCCTCGCCCACCCAATCGAGCGGCATCTCCGATGTTCTGTTTTCTTCCTCGTGGGCGAGCAATCTCTCCAAGGCAGCGATGAGACACGCGGTACGCTCTAGTACAAGTGTTTCCAGTTCCGCAATCCGCTTCCGCTGGTGTTCTACTTCACTGACAAGCCGTTTTTTGGTTTTCTCCCGGTCTCTCATGGTCCTCCCCTACGTGGCTTCGGTACATTCAAATGGAGCAAAGGTGAACACTACCAGAGAAAAAACTGCCAGAGAGCTTCTCAGCTCATTAGTTGCAACAATGGCAGATCGGCCTGAAAAAGCGAAGAAGGGAAATTCTGTATTTTAATGCGCGGGGTCAGGTACAGATCGGGATGCTGGAAAGGCTTGAGGCGGAAGATTCTGCAACAACTACTCTCACGATTCCTGATCTGTAAGAGCACGTGCTGCTAATATTAGCATTAATTATCGAGGCCTTAAAATGAACGTGGTTTTTTTGCTTCCGATAGTAAGGCAGGTATAAAATACCAGAAAGCACCCATAGCAGTTCTTCTGCGCGTGCCGTATTACCTGGGTTAGCAGGCCGTTTCTTTTTGGATGGCACGGGAACTCCAAAGTTCGTACATAGTGCTTCCACAGAGTAGCTCCCGCAGACGCTGTGATGGCTTGCAGCGAGAAAATATATACGTTTTTATGGCGATGGTACCCAATGCCGAACGCGCTCACGCCGTGAGCGTGGCAGACGGCGAGATATCCCAACAGCCGGCAGGGCGTTCTCTATGAGAACAACTACGTTTTTTAATGCGGTAAGGCGTTGCGTGTTGGTCTCCACCTTTTTGTCATCAGCCGTTTTGACTGCATGTGCCACTCTGCCTGATGTCGAATCCATAATCCAGGAAATGCCGCACCTGGAGCGTGCCCCGGAAATCTTCGATTCCCGAGGCACGCTTTCGGATGAAGAAAGAGAGACCATCATCCATGGACTTGAGGGACAAGCCGGTTGCACAAATTTTGTGAAGCAGTACATCCCCTTTATGGGATCCATCACTGATTTCCCTCTCATAGCCGGGAACAAGGTGACGCTGTTCAGAGACAGCCCGGATATTGACGCAGCCATGTTTCGTGCCATCCAAAGCGCCAAAAATCACATAAACTTGGAGACGTTCAGTTTTGCTGATGATAAAACCGGTCGGCATTTGGCCGAGCTTCTTCTCCAGAAACGGACGGAAGGTGTTCAGGTCAATCTCATCTATGACAGTGCAGGTTGTTTCTGCACGCCACCATCTTTCTTTCAACGCCTGCGGGACGGCGGCGTCCGGGCAGTGGAATTCAATCCCCTCGGCCCGGCAGATGCAATGAACATTTTCAACAGAGATCATCGGAAGATCCTGATCGTGGACGGCATGATCGCCTTTGCCGGCGGCGTCAATATCGTTCACACCTATTCCAGGAGCATGCATAGTAGATACGAGGCAAGCGATGATGGACTGTCATGGCGGGACACGCACATACAGATAGAAGGTCCGGTGGTTGCCGACCTCCAGAAGCTTTTCCTGGATACGTGGGAGAAGAAAAAGGGACCGCAGCTACCCCGGCAGCAATACTTTCCTTCCCGGAAGAACGTCGGAGACGATCTCGTGAGGATTGTGGGGAGCACTCCGGGGAAAATGAATCGGGTCACGTATATGATGTATGTGGCGGCCATAACGTTTGCCGAAAACCGGATCCACCTTACCAACGCCTATTTCGCTCCTGACGAGGATTTGATTATCGCGCTCGTCCATGCGGCCGAGCGGGGGGTAGACGTGAAGATCATTCTTCCCGGAATCAGCGATTGGTCCGTGGTGTCCAAAGCCGGACGTTCCTATTACAGTCGTCTCCTGAAGGCCGGAGTGAAGCTGTACGAACGCCGAGGGACGGTCTTGCACGCAAAAACAGGGGTGATCGATGGGGTGTGGTCTACGGTGGGAACGACGAATCTAGACCTTTGGAGTCTTCTGAGAAATAACGAGGTGAATGTGGTGATTCTCGGAGAGGATTTTGCTCGGCACATGGAGGACATGTTTACCCTGGACCTGGCTGACTCGGATCAAATCAGGCTTGAAGAGTGGGAGAAGCGCTCCTTGGGCCAGCGAGTCAAGGAATGGTTCGCACGTTTGTTTGTGTACTGGCTGTGAGTAACAGATCGGCACCCGCCGTCTGGTTGTCACGATTCCTGACAACTGCACTGCACGAGTTTCGTATTGATTCCTGCCAGCTTTCCGGTGTATGATCGTTTTCTGATCAAGGGACCACACCACCTGAAGAATGGATACGGGGATATCTGAAAACGGAAAGCTCTGAACGGGAAAGTATAGAAGTACGGATCATGTGCCGGCCATTCGACTTCGCTCAGAGTAACGGCGATGATGGTGATATTGGTTCCATGGGATCTGGGCCATAACAGAAGGATTGTGTGGAGGATGTACTAATGTTGAAACGCGCCAACTGCATCGTGGTGAACATTTTGCTGCTTTTTTGTCTGACTATGGGGCCTGCTCTTGCACAGGAAGACGTCGCCGGAAGCAAGGATCACCCGCTGTTTAACCGCCTGCCGGGATTTTATATTTCCAGTTACGAGGAGAGTGAATTCAACTCGTATACTTTCAGAGATGAAGAATTTAAGGAGATCAAGGTGGAAGGCCGTTACTGCCGTATTATCTATGAACCCCGGGAAGGGTCTAAGCCAGTATCCCCTCTCCAGATTCATCGCAACTATGAGAATGCGATCAAGAACATTGGCGGAACTGTACTCTTTAGCAATGATGAATATTCGTACATGAAGATTGCCAGGGATGGGAAAGAAATCTGGGTGGAACTCACCGCCTATGGCCCCAAACCGGATCTGGTTATTGTGGAAAAAGATGCCATGAAACAGGATATCATTGCCAACGCAGATGTTCTTTCCAAAGACATCAAAGACACAGGCCATACAGCGGTCTACGGGATCTGCTTCGATACGGGCAAGTCAGTGATCAAGCCCGAGTCCGAGGCTGCTCTTGAAGAAGTCGCAAAGCTGCTGAAGTGCGAATCGGAAATGAAGGTGTATGTGGTTGGCCATACTGACAATGTCGGTGGCCTGGATGATAATATGAAGCTTTCCCGCGACCGGGCTAATGCTGTGGTAGAGAACTTGATCGCGAAGCACGGCATTGCCGCCGCTCGTTTGAAGGCCGGCGGTGTGGGACCGCTTGCTCCGGTAGCCTCCAATGAAACGGATGAAGGCAAGGCGAAGAACCGCAGAGTGGAACTCGTCAAACAATAATCTGTTGATGTAAGTACATAACAAGGGCCTCCTTGTGAATCCGCCGAATGCGCTGCACATCAGCAGTTGATTCCTTTGGCAAGCATCATCGCCGTGCTTGCCGCTGATGTGGGGCGCATGACCCTGTGCATACCGGCTGATCAATCCAGCCCCTCGCCTTAGGTAAGCCCCAAAGAAACCAGAAAGAACAAAGCTAAAGCCTGTCGGGGGATGCTCATTGCATTGCTGTGTCTGTATAGCAGGCGCAGAGAAGTATTTGCTGGGTGAATGAAGCTCTGGCCAATAGAGTGCAGAACGCAAAACATGCTAGCGATGAGCACCTCTTCCATTCCTCAGTTTATTCCATTCACGGAAGCGATTTTGGTCGAGTACAGGATCTTGACAACAGCGGTATGGTTCGATAGGTAATAAGAATTACACGCCCTTTGTGCATTGACTATTGCGGAGCCCATCGCGATGAACGTTATTTTTCACGAAAAATATTATCACACCTATGAGTCCGATCCGGCGGCTGCTCCCGGCAGAATGGAGCCGATCATCCGGGAGCTGAAGCAGCACCCCGACTATCGGTTCATCACCCCGGCGCCGGCTACATCGACCGATATTCTTCAAGCCCATTCCCGCCGCCATATCGATTACATCAAGCAAGACCCGATCGTCTATGAGATGGCGCTGTTGGCTGCCGGCGGAGCGATCAAAGCAGCGGAACTCGCCTGCGCTGGCGAGCCGAGCTTTGCCTGCATCCGTCCTCCGGGACATCATGCCTCGTTTGACAGCGCATGGGGATTTTGCTTTTTCAACAACATGGCAGTGTCCCTGTTAAAGCTCAAGATGGAGGGCAGGATCACTTCAGCCTTCATTCTTGATTTCGACCTGCACACCGGTGACGGTAATATCAATATCCTGCTGAAGCACGACGGCCTTACCATTCTCAATCCCCGCAGTCACACGGAAGAGGACTACCTGAAAGAAGTAGAGGCTGAGTTGGCTAAAGCTGGGGATTTTGACATTGTCGCTGCTTCTGCAGGGTTTGACGAATACGTCAAGGACTGGGGTCAGAAGCTTTCCACCAATGCCTATCGAACCATCGGGGCACTGCTGAAGGACTTCTCGGAAAAACATTGCCGGGGACGGCGGTATGCCCTGCTGGAAGGGGGATACTATCACCAGGATCTGGGAATCAATGTACACGCGTTCTGTGAAGGATTTCGATAGGCGGAAGACTCAGCAAAAACCCTCGAAGGTCCGATTCTCGCCGGCAAGAACGTTGCTCTCCGGATGTGATACCGCGCGCCAGTCGGTACCCAAGCCCAAGCCGGCTACGGCCCCTGGAGAGGCCGCAAAGCTGGTGGAAAGCGATTCGGAAATAAGGGCGTATGTTGTCACCGACGACATCGGCGGATTCGAAGACGTGATGAAGGTGTCTCGCATGGGACTAACATCATTCCGCTATGCTCGCTGTTGATATGCAGCACATGGTATTTCGTGCTCCCGCAGGTGAGCTGCGCACGCAGCTGATATCTGCCACACATCAATTCCCACCAAGACCTTGCTCAAGGCCTTCTCTCGTGAAGACTTTTGTTCAGGATCTGTACTCAATTCACTAATTGTCTCTACCTTCCTCTGCAACAGCCAGAATCGTCTACTAGATGGCTACCTCATTCTGTGTGGTCGGTAGACAACCATGTCCCTCCCTGTTCAACCATATCAACACGTGTCTGATAGCACCTGCCTGGTCAAATGTGCACACACTGTATCAAAAGTTCTACGGCAGAGTAGTCGGTTAAATATACTTAGGCTTTTTCTGATTATGCCGCAACAGTGAGACATTATTACACACATACCCGTATTGCATTCCCTCCCGAGGTCCACTGGCCGTGGACGTATCATTCTTTTATTATATTAAACCCTTAAGAGGCTAAAGGATCATTATGGCATGGTTTGTGGATGCAGTTCTTCAAAAAACAATGGGTAAAATACTGTATTTTGATATGGGTAAAGACAGTATTTTGTCTGGGCATATCCTGTAGGACAGGAAAAGCAATACCGCAGTCTGGTGATCTGAGTATGTCCCGGATGGCGGAAGGAGGAGAACAATCGCGCGATGTACGTCTAGAGCCAAAACCCCATATGAGCTCAAAGAAGCTGGTGTGCAAGTATCGCGACGGGAAGGACGTTTTCGGTTCCCGGTGCACAAGGGTTACCCGCATGCTGCTGCTGTAGAGCGATAAATGATGTTACTGATTTTCAGATAAGGAGAGCTGCAATGACACACAGACTTTTGGCACAAAGATTCTATCGCTGGTCAAGGTGCATGACATACAATTCTGTATCTTCCCTTTTCCGCTTATCCGTTCTTATGACAGCAGGTATTCTCTTTATAACGCTTTTTGCCTCCCCGGCACGTGCTGGGAGCGTTACGCTGGCATGGGATCCGGGATCCAGTCCGGAAAATGATAATGGCTACAAGATCTATTACCGGACCGCCAGCAGCCAGATGATGGTGAAGGATGTCGGTAAAGTAACGTCCTGCACCCTGGATGGCCTGGAAAACGGTCAGACCTACCGATTTGCCGCAACCGCGTATGGCAGCGACGGCCGCGAGACCGGTTATTCGAATATCGTAACCCATACTGTGTCGACCAGCGTGTCAACACGTAGTGCGGAGACGATTGCAGCCAGTGACCTGACGGTCGTGACTGCCTCTCCCACAGAGCAGCAGGATGCAGTCGGAAATACACCGCAGGCTGGCACTTCCGCAGCAGTGGGTACGGGGGAAGCTGAAGCAACTATTGCCGTAGTGACTCCGGCGCAAGTCAGCATCGTGATGGAAGCGGAAGATGGCGTGCTTTCCGCACCTATGGTTGCGTTACCGGATGAGGCTGCATCGTCAGGTGCATGCATCGGCGTAAACGCGGAGGCCACCGATGCTGGGAATGCAG
>JAGOGO010000255.1 GCA_017996625.1 Deltaproteobacteria bacterium
ACTCCTCGTATGAAGCTCGCATGCAAAATATCTCCTCGGTGAGCAGGAGATGTGCACCCTGTAGCGTGCTGAAGCGCTCTTGAGTCGTGAACTGTCCCGAACCCCTCTTTACCCGTTACTTTTCACTTTTTACTTCTTACTTCCCACTGTTCCTTGGACCAGTGACGCCTTTCCCATCACCCCGCTAGAGCAGCACCGCCGCTATGGAAAAGTAAAATATCAGGGTAGAAATATCGGTAATGGCAAGAGTTATCGGGCCAGCGGCAATTTTCGGATCAAGTCGCAGCGCATGTAACACGGTTGGCACTGTGAGTCCGAAGATACTCGCGCTGACAAGCGCCAGTGCGATACTCAGGCCCACAATCACTATGGAAATTTCTAAGCCCCGCCATAGCCAGATGATCAGAGCGACAGTTAAGCCGCTGGTGCATCCCAGAAGCAGCCCGGTCGTGGCCTCCCGCTTGATCTGCCGGACATACCACCGAAACGTGGGCTGGGTAAAGCGAAGGGCTTGGATAGTCATGGTCATTGACTGGACGCTGACACTTTCGCCCAAGCCCAGCATGAGAGTTAAGAAAAAGGCAATCGCGAGACTCTTCGCAAGAGTGAGTTCAAAGGCACTGGCAATCAGAGCGGCGGCAATACCGCTCCCGATGGTAGCGAGTATCCAGGGAAATCGAAAACGGACCATCACGACCGGTGAGGCATCTCTCACCTGTGAAAGACGAAAACCCAGTGTCTCAAAAACAGCGTCCGACTGTTCCCGCTCAGAAAGGTCAAAAACTTCCTCGGTAAATAGTTGAATGTCGATGATTCCGACAATGTGCCGTTGATCATCAACAACCGGAAACGCCAGTAATTTGTGCATGACGAAGAATTTACAGGCGTCAAGGACCGTTGCTCGATGGGGGATAGCAATGGTGCTGCTAATCATGATGTCAGTAAGACGTTTATCGAGGTCAGTGGTGAGCAGACGCCGTGTCGGCAGAACACCGACAAGCCGACCTTCTTCATCGACCACATAAAAGTAGATAATTCCTTCCCCAGTGCCGTGGTACCGAATAGTCGCTAGAGCTTCGCCGATTGTCATATCACGCCGCAGATAAGGAATGTCCTTTCGGGCATGTCGAATGATGGGATCGTGCAGATGTGGAGATTGAAGGTCGATTGTCACTGCAACATCCTCACAGGGTGTTGAAAAAAACCTCAGTGGTTCAGGGTTCCAGGCTTCAAGTGTCAGATCCGGGCTGTTAGGCGATGTGCGATCTGAGATATGAGAAATGGTTTAGCACTAGATCCTTGTCGCAGATCCAATAACGCACATCCCACATCATCAACGTTGAACATTGAGCCTGCAACCTTGAACCCATGTGTGATCACCCTGTGAGCAGGCTTCTCTAACAGCCTGCTCGCTCGCAGATGCTTCGGCCGGGCGTGCTGCGCTACGGCACCAGCAGCTTGAAGCCGGTTTCGAGGTCGAAGACTCTCTTTCCTGTTGTATCGACCAATTCGAAGAGGACGGCTTCCATGATCTTCCAGACGCGCACCCCGGTTCGAATACAGCCGGTGACCGCCGATTCTTCTCTCCCGCAGGCCATGTGCAGATGGAGGAGCGGCTTTCCTTCTTCATCAGGGAACAGGGTTCCGACTCCGGCAACTTCGTGTACAGCGGATAAAACGTGATAGAGCGGAACGCCCGGGGAGGCAGCACCATCTTTCGGCCCCACAACCAGCTTGCTTCCATTGTCTGCACCTCCGACAATGATGATCGCGGCAGAGCTGATCGCTTCCTGCTGCGCAAGCCGCTCTATTTCTTCGTGAACAATGTCTCCATCCTCGAAGCGCATGATAAAAGTCCGTCCCTGTCGTGCAGTAGAATACTTCATAGCAGCTGATGTGGTTCTGGTGAGATCAATGCATCTTTTTATAATATTTTAAACTTTTAGTCTCTTTCCTGGTCTTTGCCAGTAAGGGTGGAGGGAATGAGATCCCTTTCGAATAATAATAGCGCATTTTTGCTGGTTATTGCCACCTCTTTATCTCCTCCTGGCGCACTCTTCTTCCGGTAACGGATGCAATCACCTGATAACAGATCGGTCTGTTCCCTCCCTGCCTTAACGCTGCAAAGCACATCACCAATATTGATGAACTGGTAAGAAGTCAAACCCCGTCACTCCAGCGAAGGCGGGAGTCTATAGGTATCGAAGGCTTCTGGTCCCCGCCTAGCAGGGGATGCCGATGCATCTCTGAAACCGACTCCTTACGACTGCATTAAGGCTAGTCGCGAAACGTCTTGGAAGAAAGATGAGCCATGGCTTCAGCAAGGGTCCTTGTTGTTGACGATAACTGCAATCTGCTTGAAATCTTAAAAGAAATTCTGGAAGCGGAACACTATACAACTGCTCCGGCACTGGATGAGCAGCAAGCTCTTGTTGCTGCCCGAGAAACGGCCTTTGATGCCGCAATAATAGACTTTAAGCTGACTCAGGGTACCGGGATAGCGCTCATGGAAGATCTGCATCTGATCGACCCTGATCTGCCCGTGATTATCCTTACTGGATATGGCAGCATCGAAAATGCTGTCAATGCCATGAAAAAGGGAGCCTTCAACTATCTCACCAAGCCTTTTGACAAGCGGGAGCTGCTTCTTCAGCTTGAGAGCGCACTGAAGACTCGTGCTTTGACGGCACAGATAAAAAGATTAAAAGAGTTTTGTGCCGAGAAGTACGACTTCAAAAACATCGTCGTTCATAGCGA
>JAGOGO010000256.1 GCA_017996625.1 Deltaproteobacteria bacterium
GTGCTAATCTGACTGGTCCTGGATTGTCGGGGCAATTGGAACTCGGGGTACTTGTGCAAGGTGAGATTGCACGCCAGATCGAGCAGTTTTGGGATTACGCAGTTGAAAACGGCCTTTTCGTTTGTGTCACATAATTGTTACATACGCAGCATGGAAAAGCGAAAAAAGGCTGCTGCCGCTTCCGCCTCATCCGGAGCGGTCTGATCTTTGATATCCATTTGATATTGAAGGCCTACGGTTAACAGCCGGAGAACGAGAACGGTTATGAAAAGGGTTGCGCATGGGGAGCTGAAAAAGAAAGGATCTCATTTCAATGAGATCCTTTCTTTTTGGGGTTGCGTGATAGTGGAAGAAGTGACGAATTTCTTGGCGCAGCGAACGCATGCAGGAGACACTGGTGGCTGCTTCGTGGTGGGTATATCTGTGCGAGAAAAAGGGATTCCTATATACTGGGATTACCACAAACCTCGAGAGGCGGATTAGGCAACATCAAAGTACGGCATTGCTTTATCGAGAGGGTCCGCTAACCAGAGAACACGCTGTGAAGCGCGAAAAGGAAATTAAAGGCTGGCGCCGCGACAAGAAGATACGGCTTATAGAAGAAGCGCCAAGAAATCGGCGGTGAGCTTGCCCTGAACAGTGTGAAGGGAGCCCGTCCCGGGGAGCCTCTGAGAAAGATGGCTGCAGGAAGCTGCAGCCATCTTTCTATGGAGGAGGCAATTACCATCTTCCGATCACTGGGCATTGCAGTGTGATCCACTCGGCCCTATGTTGTGCCGCTGCGGCAAGGATGAAAAGCCGATTAGGGCTTTTTGCTTATCGCGGGATACACGAAACCCGCCAGGATAGCGCCTGTGATCGGAGCGACCCAGAAGAGCCAAAGCTGCTGCAACGCCCAGCCGCTGACAAAGAGGGCCGGGCCGGTGCTTCGAGCCGGATTCACCGATGTGTTGGTCACTGGTATTCCAATAAGGTGGATCAAGGTGAGGCTAAAGCCGATCGCGATCGGAGCAAAGCCCACTGGAGCGCGAGTGTCCGTTGCCCCCAGAATGATGAAGAGAAGCATGAAGGTGAGGACCACTTCCGTGATGAATCCAGCCAGGAGGGAATATCCCTCAGGGGAGTGAGCGCCGTAGCCATTGGCCGGGAATCCAGTGCTCAGAACAAAGCCGCTTTTTCCGCTCGCGATAAAGTAAAGAATCGCTGATGCCAGTATGGCACCGGCCATCTGGGCAATCACATACGGGATTACCTCTTTCCAGGGGAAGCGACCGCCAGTAGCTAGTCCGATAGAAACGGCGGGGTTGATATGGCACCCGGAAATGTGTCCGATGGCAAATGCCATCGTCAACAAGGTAAGGCCGAAGGCCAATGAAACTCCCACCCATCCGATACCAAGATTAGGGATAGCTGCAGCAAGCACGGCGCTGCCGCAGCCGCCAAACACCAGCCAGAACGTTCCAACCACCTCAGCCGCACATCGTCTTGAAAGATCCATGGTCTCTCCTATCGTGGGTGATTAGGGTTGATGTGTGCTCCCCGCCCCGCATCCCGCCGCTTCTCATGGCGGTATACAGATTGGCATACCAGCAAGGAAACCCCTCAATCCTCACACGTATGGTCGGGAATTTCCGGTATCTCCATTCTCTTCTGATGTTCTTACTTTTGCATTATCACGGTGTGATTCCTGTTCGCTCAAAATCATGATACATCAGACGATTAGCAGTAATCAACTTGGAATTCGGGGCCTGCTTGAAGGGCGGGGACAAAATCAGGGAAACAGAAATTTATGGATAAAAATTTTTACCTGTACTGAAGCAGAGATGCCTTATATAAAGCCCTTTCCTGTTTCTATCTAGGCTAACTCCCCCTCAGGCTCGCGGAAGAATAAGATTAAGTTGTTGCAAAAGGTTTTTTGCAGTGGTTTAAATGGTAAATAGACGCTCACGCTTGGTTAGCACGACCACCAAAACTCCGATGCGTTGATGCGCTGTAGTAAAAGTACACGTGCTGCAGGTATGGTTGCCACCACTGTAAGAAGGAGGGACGCATCATGGGCATGATGCAAGAATTTAAGGAATTTGCGGTAAAGGGCAATGTTGTCGATATGGCTGTGGGCATCATCATCGGTGCGGCCTTTGGCAAGGTCGTGAGCTCGCTGGTCAATGACGTCATTATGCCACCGGTCGGAATGCTCATTGGAGGAGTCAATTTTTCTCAGTTGGCAGTGATCCTCAAATCTGCTACTGAGACCAGTGCCGCTGTCGCCATCAAATATGGAGCATTTATTCAAACCATTCTTGATTTTTTGATTGTTGCTTTAGCTATCTTTTTTATGGTCAAAGCTATCAATTCGCTGCGCCGCAAGCAGGAGCGAGAGGCACAAAAGCCCTGATGCCGAAATAGACAGGTCTGCATGTCCACTGAAAGGTTCTTTGTAGTTCACACGAAGGCTTCGGCTCTTGCCTGAAACATGAGTGGTACTGCTGAGTTTATTGTTTTTGACGTATAGGCATAACGATTAAACAGACAGATATCCATAGGATGCAAAATAATACCGGATGAGCATAAGGGGGGCGCTACCGGAGGAGCAGTAGGATCTGCGACTGGAGCAGCAGTATCCGACAGCAAAGTGCAAGGAGCGATAATCGGAGGATTAAACGGTGGCCTGGTGGGAGGAGCAATCGGTCATTACGCCTATGACAAAAGGGAACGAGGGACGAGAC
>JAGOGO010000084.1:0-10419 GCA_017996625.1 Deltaproteobacteria bacterium
GAGCTGCTGTATTGGGCCCAACTCGTCGAGCGCGAAAAGGCTATCGCGCGGGTAGAAGCGCTGGTTAGCATAGCCGATGAGGGCAAAAAAGGAAGTGAGGGATGAAAAGCGCAAAGAAGACTATCCTACGTGCTGGTATCAGCCTCGCAGTGCTCAGTGCAGGGTGGTTGCTCCTTGAGATGACCAGTCAAGAAAGGCGTTTGATCCAGATCTGGACTCCAGTATCGCGTGTCTTTGCCCAGGTCCACCAGCATGGCACGCCTCCCGCTACATCTGAGGCTCCTGTTCCAGCAGCACCCACTCCGGAGCGCCAGGTCCCGAATGCGAATCACACTATTGAAATCCCCCCCGAGCAACAGGAGCGTATCAAAATCAAAACCGCTACCGCAGCGATAACGTCTTTGCACAGAACGATTCGGACGGTCGGCCGGATAGAATACGATGAACGGAAGATTTTCACCGTTAATACCAGATTCGAAGGGTGGATCGAGAAGCTCTATGTCAACTATACCGGTGCCCAGGTGAAACAGGGACAGCCACTGGCAGAGATTTATAGTCCGGAGCTTTTTGCCACTCAGCAGGAATATCTTAACGCCTTGAAGTGGCGCACTCCAAGCCAGGAAGGTAACATCGGCGCAATGCTCACGAAAGATGCCGAAGCGATCATTGAAGCCGCACGGCAGCGGCTGCGGCTATGGGATATTAGCGATGCTCAGATCCGAAAGATTGAAAAGACCGGTAAACCAGTTAGAACCTTAGCCATTTACAGCCCGGTGAGCGGGTACGTGGTCGATAAAATGGCGGTAGAAGGCATGCGCGTGATGCCAGGAGAAAAACTTTTCGACATAGTCGACTTGTCGACAGTGTGGGTCATTGCCGATGTTTACGAGTACGAACTTCAGTTCGTTCAGCCTGAGACCGACGCAACCATCAGTCTCAGCTATTTCCCAGGTCGAACATTTCAATCCAATATAGAGTTTATCTATCCAACCCTCACTGATGAGAGCAGAACCGCCAAGGTTCGCTTTTCAATTCCGAACCCGGGAGAGCAGCTTAAGCTCCAGATGTTCACTACTGTGGAACTGGAGATTCCTCTCGGAGAACGGTTGGCTATTCCGGAAGATGCTGTCATCGACACCGGAGTACGCGATATCGTTTATACGGTTCGCGGTGAAGGGCTCTTTATGCCACGGGAAATCGCGTCCGGTGTTACTGCTAACGGGCCTGAGGACAGTCGAATGGTCGAAGTGCTGCGAGGGCTCGAGGCTGGCCAGGAAGTTGCTGCATCAGCAGCTTTCCTGATCGATTCTGAGGCAAAGCTCAAGGGAGTGGAACCCTTGCCGCTGCCGGAGAGTCCCAAGGAAGAAAATCCTAAGCTCTGATTTTGATGGAGTCGTACGAAGTCGCTATCAGGCGAAAGTCGTGGTCGGCAATTTCCCTTCGCTTACTGCGATTCCCGCCTGCGCGGGAATGACAGATTCTTGATACTGCTGACTTCTAATACGACAGTCATGGTTGCGAATTATGCTGAAGTCGTACAAATTTGAGAATAATCATACAACGTCATTCCCGCGCAGGCGGGAATCCAGGTATTTCAACAGCCATACAATCATAACAACCAATTCTCAGAGAAAATGACTTCCTGCGGAGCCGTCTATTCTTTAGGAAGATAGACATGTCAGCCAAGGAATCCCAACCATGCTTGCTAGAATCATCGAATATAGCGCCCGCAACAAGTTCCTCGTTCTCCTGCTGATCTTTTTTCTGACTGGCTGGGGGTACTGGTCACTCATACATACGCCGCTGGATGCGATTCCGGATTTGAGCGACCCCCAGGTGATTATTTATACCGACTGGCCGGGCCGGAGTCCTGATCTGGTGGAAGACCAGATTACCTACCCGATTTCTTCCACTCTGCTGGCCGCACCAAAGGTGCAGGCGGTCCGAGGATTCTCCTATTTAGGCAGTTCGTTCATTTATGTCATCCTTGAAGAAGGAACCGATCTCTACTGGGGTCGAAGCCGCATCCTTGAGTACCTCCAGGCGGCTCGCAACAGACTGCCGGAAGATGTGGACCCGATTCTGGGGCCGGATGCGACCAGCCTTGGATGGGGATTCACCTATGCATTGGTCGACACATCAGGAAAATATGATCTTTCTCAGTTGCGCTCGCTTCAGGACTGGTATCTGAAGTTTGCCCTGGAAAGCGTACCCGGCGTTTCCCAGGTGGCAAGTGTGGGTGGCTTTGTCAAGCAGTATCAGATCACTCTGGATCCGAACGTACTCGCTGCCTATGACATTTCCATAACCAAAGTCATCGAAGTCGTTCGAAGGAGTAATGTAGATGTTGAAGGCGGAGTTATAGAATTATCGGGTGTCGAATATATGGTTCGGGGACGAGGCTACATCAAGACACTGGCTGATCTGGAGAACATTTCCGTCGGCGTCAGTCAAAATGGCTCTCCCATTTACCTTAAAAATATCGCCAATATCCAGCTCGGCCCGGCACTCCGCCGCGGAGTTGCCGAACTGGATGGGCGGGGGGAAGTAGTAGGCGGCATTGTCGTGGTGCGCTTCGGTGAAAATGTGCTCACGGTCATTGAGCGAGTACAGGAAAAGATCAGGACCGAGCTTGCGCCTAGCCTTCCGGAAGGAGTCGAGATTGTCACCACCTATGATCGCTCGGATCTTATCAAGCGATCCATTGACACGCTGAAAGAAGAGTTGATCAAGCTCTCGATTGCAGTCAGTGCGGTCTGCCTCGTGTTTCTCTTTCACCTGCCCAGTGCACTGGTGGTCATACTGACTCTGCCGATAGCGATCATCATGTCATTCATTCTGATGTACTATCTGGGTGTTACGTCCAACATCATGAGTTTGAGCGGTATTGCCATTGCGATCGGAACTATGGTCGATGCTGCGATCATCATGGTGGAAAATGCTCACAAGAAACTCGAGCAGTGGGAGATGCAGGGCCGGCCGGGGCCCCGGGCCGAGATTATTATTGAAGCAGCCAAAGAGGTCGGCCCTGCGCTCTTTTTCTCACTGCTGGTCATCACGGTTGCATTTCTGCCGGTATTTACCTTGCAAGCCCAGGCCGGAAGACTTTTCAAACCATTAGCCTACACCAAGACGTTTGCCATGCTGTTTGCCTCGCTCCTGGCAATCACACTGACCCCCGTGCTGATGACGCTCCTCATCCGCGGCAAGGTCCGACCGGAAGAAAAGAACCCCATCAGCATCTTCTTACACGTCATCTATGAGCCGGCCGTCCGATTTGCGTTCCGGTTCAAGCGCATCGTCATCATTGTAGCTGTCGTTCTGCTGATCGTGACTATCTACCCCTATACCAGACTGGGTTCGGAGTTCATGCCCCCGCTCTATGAGGGAACGCTCTTCTACATGCCGGTCACCGTGCCCGGGCCATCCATTAGAGTGGTAACCGATCTGCTGAAACTGCAGGATCGGATTCTCAAGAGCATCCCTGAGGTGGCCCAGGTGTTCGGCAAAGCCGGGCGAGCGGAGACTTCGACCGATCCGGCGCCGTTGGAGATGTTCGAGACCGTTATTGTACTCAAACCGGAATCAGAATGGCGGCCCGGAATGACGGTGGAAAAACTCAAAGATGAGATGAACGAAGCTTTATCAATTCCAGGAGTGGCCAATTCCTTTACCATGCCCATCAAAGCCCGTATCGATATGCTGGCGACCGGAATTCGAACGCCGGTGGGCATAAAGATTCTCGGATCCGACCTTGAAGAGATTGAGAAAATCGGACTGGCAATCGAACATCACCTCCAAGGCATTCAAGGGCTCCGAAGCGTTTACGCGGAGCGGATAACCACCGGGTACTTCCTCGATTTCGAAGTCAATAGGGAAGAGGCAGCCCGCTATGGCTTGACAGTGGATGATGTCCAGGAGGTGATTCAGACTGCTATGGGTGGCATGAATGTAACAGTAACGGTCGAGGGAAGGGAGCGCTATCCGGTCAACATCCGCTATGCCCGGGAGCTCCGGGGAGATATTGATCAGCTCAGACGTATCCTGGTGCCAATCATGGCCGGTGGAGGAAGACCGATGGGTACTGGCAGTCCAGCTCCTGCGGCTGGCTATAGTGTGCCCGGCGGGGTCTCCGCCCAGGTTCCTCTAGGTCAATTAGCCGACATTCGCATCACGAGGGGTCCAACTGCGATCAAAAGCGAGGAAGGGCTCTTGACTTCGTACGTGTATATAGATTTTGCCAACCGGGATGTGGGCAGCTTTGTCAGTGAGGCGAAAGAACGGGTGGCTTCTCTCTCCATCCCGGAGGGCTATCGGCTGCAATGGAGCGGTGAGTACGAATATCTGGTCAAGACTCAGGAACGACTGAAAATCGTCATCCCTTTAACAGCCTTACTCATCTTCGTTTTGATATTCGTTAACACAAAATCGGTAACCAAGACGATGATCGTACTCCTTGCCGTGCCTTTTTCTCTGATCGGCGCCTTCTGGCTGCTTTACCTGCTGAACTACAATATGAGTATCGCCGTTTGGGTGGGTCTGATTGCCTTGGCTGGCCTGGATGCCGAAACCGGGGTAATCATGCTGCTCTACCTTGATCTGGCTCATGAGCAATGGAAGCGAGAAGGCCGACTGCAGCGCATCAGCGATTTAAAAGAAGCCATCATCTATGGCGCCGTCAAGCGCATCCGACCCAAACTCATGACCGTAGCCACGGTACTGGCCGGTCTGCTTCCAATTATGTTCAGCCACGGTACTGGAGCAGATGTCATGAAGCGCATTGCGGCTCCCATGGTTGGCGGCGTCATCACCTCCCTTATCCTGGAGCTACTGATTTACCCTACGATTTATCTCATCTGGAAGGGGCGGGAATTTTGGCGTACAACCGCGGAGTAGGAATTACGATTTCGAAGCAGCTGTGGTGACAAACACGGGAGGCACCGTGCAATGCTGGGAATTTTGAATCTTCTTCAGACAGGTATTCAGAAAGCAATGAGTTCTGCACATCACGTCTTCATCGCTATCGGAAACACCGACCATGAGTGCTTCGAGCATTTTCATATACGTGTTGAAAATGTTTACTTTTTCCTCCGCCGTGAGTACTCGCATCCGTCCTTGCCCATCTCTCAGCGCCCGCAGTTGGCTCAGGTTAGGCTTCAGGCGATCAATGTACATCAATGAGTGAAGAAAAGAGGTGCAGAGTTCCTGCAGATTATGACTGGAGTGACCACCCTTCATACCAGCAAGAAAATTCTTTTCGTCAATAAAAGCGAAGAAAAGCGCTTCCGATGACTCTGAATCGTTTTTAGACGAAGTGATTCCTCGGGTAACCAGCATGAATCGATTTAAAGAAAAGACATCATATCCCTTGAGGTCAGCAAACAACTCCCGAAGATCATAATTGCTTGCCATCCCGGCTCGATTCACGAGAATGTGCAAGGCCTCATGTTCAGCCATTGATTTCAGTTCGCTCACCGGCTCTTGTTTAAGGGTATTGATATAAAACCAGATATCATCCTTACCCTCACAGGTGATCGCATTATGAATCCCTTCATAATCAAGGATGTTGACTCTTCTTACCAGATTGATTTTGAAAGTCTGTTCAACCGCAATGATGCCCTCGGTAACTGCCCTGAGTTTTGCCTCGATATCCCCAATACTTTCAAATGAATCCAGCCGCTCACCCAGGTACTCGAATTCGATTGCTCCAGGTATTTCAGCGGGTCGCTGAGCGATGGAAAGTGGCTGGTATCCTTGCTGTCGAACCGCAAGAGCGAGCATCTGCTTTTCGCTTTCCAGAGTAACCAGAAAATCGCTTCTGGGTGTCACGGTATCACCGATTACCCGGGGAAAATAAGAATATCCTTTGAGAGAACTTCTGAGCAAGGTTTGTTCCTCCGGGTGCTGCTCCGAAAGTGTTTTCATCTCGGAAGAGATAGAAGTCGACAGAGCCTCAAATTCATCAGCACCAATCCCCCCGGTATTTTGAATCGAATAAGTACCGTTCTGGTTTTTCCTAATCATAGTGAGCCTTTGTCCATCCAGTGATACTTCCAGCTCCTCTTTTGCGAGAACTACGATTCCGGTTACATAGCCATCTACCGTACAGGTCCATGGGCGTCCAGAATTTTCCGGTTTGACAATCTGAGTATCAGTTCCGCCATTGTGAACCGTATAGAGCTTGATCATGCTGATTTTCTTGGCCATCCGGCTGGCTCCAGACGTGTCGCCGCTGTAGGTTGGAGCCGTCTCAGCGCAGCTCATGTTCCATATGCCTAAGCAAGGAATCAGGACGGTTACGGCGCAGAAAACAGTGCAACACCACCATGCGGATTTTTTGAGTGTTCGGCAGGACATTGACGGTCATCTCACTGAAAATTTTCTATTTGGATGCTTCCGTATTTCCGCAAGCAACAGGGCAAATACCTTAGAGAGATGTACATAGCAGTACGGAATTTACGTATACATGGGGTATTTAACCCATGCAAACGGAAATGTCAACTCCTTATTTAAAACGCAATCTTCCGATTCGTTGGTACGCAAAAGTCACTACTGGAACTACGCAAAAACCTTGAACGAAGAGGCCTTGCAGCTCTGCCACGGCAGTATGGCCTGCTGTAACCCTAGGCAAAAAAGCGGAAATTACTCCGCTGTCTGGCCGGAAATACATTCTTCTCTGTATTGTCCGCCTCCGGGCAGGTTCCTAAGATGTGCGTGTGATGAAAGTCCGCGTGATCGACACGCGCAAACCCAGCTCGAGTGGGGAGACACTAATAACGAAAGAAAAAAAGGAGTTAGTCCGAAAGGGCTGATCCGCGTCAACCTTTAATCAGGAGGAATGTTTATGAGAAAGCTCTACTGTCTAGGAATATCCTTGTTGCTGATAACCGGTCTCGCCGTGGTACCGGTATTCGCTGCCGGCGAAACTGAACAAGGGCAGTCACAATCACAATCCTATGGCACCTCCACCAGCAGCCAAAGCATGTCTTCCATGAAATCTGGTGTTCATCGAGCGTCAGAACTGATAGACAAGAAGGTCCAGAATGATCAGGGCGAAGATTTGGGCAAAGTTAAGGATGTGGTGCTCATGGGTGACCGAATCAGGTACGTCGTGCTTTCCCGTGATGGCGTCCTGGGCATGGGCGGCGATATGATCCCCATTCCATTCACCATGATCAGCAGTGCCAACATGAGCGAAGATTCGATCATTGTCAGCAACCTGGATAAGGATAAGCTTGATAAAGCTCCCACAGTAAGCGAGCAGGATTGGGAGAATCAGCTCCAAAATCCATCCTTTGAAAGCAAGGTGTTTGGCTACTACGGCGAACAACAGCCAAGTTCGAGCCAAATGGAGCAACCCAGCTCAAGCCAGATGGAACAGCCCAGCATGCCCTCAGAGGGATCTGAATCAGGCATGGAATCGAGCGAGTCCGAATCAGGATTCGGCTCCAGCCCCAGCCCCGGCAGTGGTAGTTCCTCAGGCACAGAAACTGGCGGTTCTAGTGGTTCTGGCTACTAAAAATATGGCGCCTCATATCAGGGCAGAGGCTGAATACAGAAAGAAAACGTAAATGATCATCGTAACGATCACAAGGAGAAATGAATATGATGAGTAAAGTTAGCAGTACTGTAATCGTAATAATGCTGGCTCTCGGGTTAGCTACAGTACCGGCAGTTGCAAATGGCCAGTACGGGGAAGAGCAGTCACAGTCTTCTTCGCCCAGCAGCCAGATGAGCACGGGTTCTGGCATGAGTCAAAGCCTGTCATCCGGGACTCAGCGCATCAGCGAATTGATGGACATGAAAGTAAAGGATGTTCAGGGAGAAGATTTGGGAAGCATTAAGGATGTTGTCTTGAGCGACGGCCAGATCAGATATGTCATCCTTTCAAAGGATGCTGCGGCAGGAGCGACCTCAGAGATGATCCCTGTTCCTTTCCAAACTATCAGCAGAGCAACTGTGAGCGGAGATTCCCTCACTGTACATAACCTGACCAAAGATAAACTCGACAAAGCGCCGACCATCAGCGAACAAGAGTGGGATCAACTTAAGAGTCCATCCTTCGAAAGCACAGTGTTTGGCTATTATGGCGAACAGCAACCAAGCTCTAGCCAGATGGAACAGCCCAGCAGCATGCCCAGTTCCGAAGAAATGGGCACCAGTCCCAGCGAATCAGAATCCGGAATGGGTTCAGGCGGGACATCCGGCTCAGGAACTTCCATGGGCGGTACTGGTACGGGAGGAACAACCGGATCAGGAAGCTCGGGCGGCATGGGCCAGTAACTGAAAATAAAAGCAGAATACACTCGAGCAGGAAAGGTGGGGGCTTATGTCTCAGGCTAGGCCTCCACTTTTTTTGCTCTTTTCGCCTCTTCCCTTGACAAAGGCCAGCCTTCAGTCTTATGTTTTGTTCTCCTATCCGGAACAGGCTCCTTGCCTTTTTAGCAGATGATACCGTGCCACGATATCAGAAGCCAGTGTAAAAAATCATCTTCATATCCTGAAAGTGGACAATTGAAGAATCAACCATTACCATGGATGAACAGGGCAACGACTCTTTCTCAGCGGCTGATTCGACAGGCTTCAGCACGAGCGCACTCTGTACCGCGATTAATAGCAGTTAGATATTGTGCACCATTTTTTAAACGGAGTTTTCATGATAACGAGCCTCTTGGTTGAAGATAACGTGCTTTTTCGGCAATCATTCAAAGAAGCTCTTCTCACGTACTTCCCCGGGATGCAGGTCGAAGAGGCATCCGACGGCCGCGAAGCGCTGGAAGTAGTGCAGCAGCGGTCTCCCCAGCTCATTTTTGTCGACCTCAAGCTGCCTGGCGAAAACGGCCTTGAACTTACCAAGAAAATAAAACAAATCGATTCTCATGCAAAAATTGTGATTCTTACTGCCTATGCAGCGCCAGAGTATCATGCAGCAGCAACTGAAGCCGGCGCTCTTTGTTTTGCCATTAAAGGTTCCCTGGACATGGAGCATGTGGCAGGGTTGATTCGCGAGCTTGAAATCGAGTAAAGAATAGCTGTTAAGGGAGAGATAGAATCATCTAATGAAGCAGCTGGCTTCGCTGCATGGAACAGCAGGAAGCTTGAGCCGAGTTGACAGTTCCAGCTGTCTCAATCGCTTGAGCCGCTTAAATCCCGCTTCGCGGGACTGGAACGGCTGAAACGAATGGAACAGATGGAGCGGTTTTATTGCGCCATATGATCGTTAACGTTGTACGATGCCATCTTCTTTCAACCACACGGTCCATCAGTTCACCCTTTGATCAGTCCGCCACACCACACTACACGCACTGCGAGCCGTTTCTTTTACGGCTGGTACATCACCGGGATGGCATTTATTGCCAACTTCATGTCGGTGGGAACCGGCTTTTACGTATTCAATGCCTTCATGCAGCCATTATGCGAAAACCACGGCTGGACACGCACAGATATTAGCCTGGCGCTTTCCGCAGGAGCTTTCATGGCAATCATGGGCCAGCTTCTGTACGGAACATTGCTGCTGCGCATTGGGCCGCGGGTTCTGATGACCAGTGGCGCTCTCGTGGCAGGAACGATCTTCATGCAGCTTGGCAAGGTACACGAACTCTGGTTATTCTACCTGTGTTACATGCTTCTGCTTCTGGGAAATGGAGCTTATGGTGGCATCGTTGCCAACACGGTAGTGAACAACTGGTTTATTATAAAGCGGGGGAAAGCTATCGGATTAGCAACGGCTGGAATGTCTTTTTCGGGAGCAGTCATTCCCTTCATAGCCTTGCTCTTGATTGAACGCACCGGAATGCAATCAGCATTTTTCTGGCTGGGCCTGGCCGTTATCATGATCGCACCCCTGGCTTTTCTCATCATGAGAGGTCGCCCCGAAGAATGTGGCCTTACCCCCGATGGCATCGAGATTAGTGTTGCTCCGCCGAAAACGTCATTGTCTCTCATCTCAGCTCCAGGCGATGGTGCCGCCTTTCTCAATGACAGCAGTCTTCAAACATCAGCGCACATCTGGACACCAGGACAGGTCTTGCGCATTCGGGCCTTTTGGCATCTGGGATTTTCCTACGGCCTGACAATGGTCGGCGTCGTAGGAGTTCTCTCACAACTCAAGCCTCGCTTCACTGATATCGGATTTGGCGATCATAATGCAATGCTGATGCTCACCCTGACCACCCTGCTCGGCGCGCTTGGCAAGTATGTATGGGGAATGTTTTGTGACCGCTATCACCCACAGCACGTAGTGGCCGTGCTCATGCTTTCCGGGGCTGTGAGCCTTTTGTTCAGCTTCTTTGAAGACTCAGTGCCTTTACTTGTTTTTTTCGTTATTACCTTCGGATTCTCCATGGGTGGTGTCCTGTCCACATTTCCGATCATGATTGCCTCTCTCTTCGGCCGGGATTCTTTTGCTTCTGTGGGTCG
>JAGOGO010000084.1:10519-12365 GCA_017996625.1 Deltaproteobacteria bacterium
AAGACTCAGTGCCTTTACTTGTTTTTTTCGTTATTACCTTCGGATTCTCCATGGGTGGTGTCCTGTCCACATTTCCGATCATGATTGCCTCTCTCTTCGGCCGGGATTCTTTTGCTTCTGTGGGTCGAATTCTGGCGCTTTTCTTTCTCCTGCAGTTGCTCGGCTATCCCATTGCCGGTGCCAGCTTTGATTTTACGGGCTCCTACCGTACTGCCTACGTGATTTTCATTATCCTTGATTTCATCGCCGCAGCAATGATCTACTTCATGAAATCACCGCAGCCGGCCTTAAACAGTAAAAAGCGCCAGTAAGCCGCGTGGCGGCAACCTATGAGCAACGAAGTGATGCCCACTTCGTTGGAAGTGAGAAGTGAAAAGTAAGGAGCAAGAAGCTCCGTCCCTCGTGCCCCCTTTATTTTCCCGCTGAGGCGCAGAGGGCGCAGGGAAGAAAATGTAGATAATCTCTTTCCTCCGCGCGCTCAGCGTCCCTGCGCGAGATCAAGGGCAGGCAGTCTCGCCTGCGGCGTGATTTCGACTTCGTGATGAAGAACGAAGTCTCAACGACTCACGCGAAAAGAGGAATCTTTTCACTTTTCACTCTTTACTCCTCACTCTTCACTTCTTGCCGTTCTTTTCCCTCAAGAAATTAAGCATCGTGCCGATATAGCAATAGAAGAAAAAATTCCCGAAAGGAGAGTACTCCGGCCGTGAATGCTACCATGGCCAAGCTGTGGAATTTTATGTATCTTATTGACGTCGAAAGGACGACAAAAAATGGGATCGATGGATAGTAGCGAACGAAGAGAATATTTCCGGGTAGCCGATGTATTCCCTATGGTTGCGAAGAAGATCGATAAGGATGCAACGCCCTTGCGTTCCCACGCCTTTCCCACCCTGAGCAGTCTGGAATTTGATGAAGAGATCCTGGATGAATCCATCAATCCCAAGCTGTGGGAAATTCTCCTGCATATCGACACAAAACTGACTCTGATTCTCGAAAAGCTCTGTATCGAATGTGACGGACTTACCGAAGAAAATAACAGAGCGGTAGGATTGAGTGAGGCAAGTCTCGATTTTACGACTACGAATATCTTTGAGCTCGGCGACGTGGTTGAAATCAAGATGCTTCTCCCTTCGACATTTCCGGCGCGGATTCAGTTGTACGGGAAGGTTACCAGGATCGATGCGCCTGCCAGCGGCACATACAAAGTAGTAGTCCGCTTCGTTGCTGCAGATCAGACGGTACGAAGCATTTTACGGAAGTACATTTTAAAGCGTCAACGAGAAATGATTGCGCAGGAATCAGGATTAAACGACTGAGTGACATGCAGCGCTGATCCTGATAGATCAGGACAATCCCTCTTTCCACAAGAAAAAAGGTACAACAGGTGTTTGCTCTTATCGGTTTCTTTATTGTTACTGGTGCAGTTATCGGAGGCTACCTCTTAGAGCACGGCAATCTGAGCATGCTTATCCAACCTGCCGAGCTGGTCATTATTGGGGGAGCCGCGTTGGGAGCTTTCTTTATTTCCGCTCCTCAGAAGGTAATCAGCATTGTTGCACACGATCTCGCCTCATTCTTCAAGACTGAGAAATCAGATAAGAAGACCTATCTCGACCTCATGCTGCTGCTGTATGAAATTCTCGTAAAAGCGAGGAAAGAAGGGCTCCTTTCCATCGAATCCGATCTCAAAGAGCCTGAAAAAAGTCCGGTTTTCAGCAAGTACACAGCGATCACCGCCAACAAACGGGTCAGTGAATTCCTCTACGACAGCCTGAGGATCATTATTGCCTCGGAAATGCAGCCGGCGACACTCGAAAACCTCCTTGATACCGATATTGATACC
>JAGOGO010000085.1 GCA_017996625.1 Deltaproteobacteria bacterium
CTAACCACCTGAGCTATAGGCCCAATGGAATGCCGGTTTATACCACTTAAAGCTAACAGCTGGAAAGATCAGCGATGAAAAACCATTGGATAGACCTATAGCACGAGAGAAAAAAAACCGGGCTATTAATACGTCATCCCTATTATTCTACTTGATTAGAGTAGAGATTCTCCATAGAAAGGAGGTGATCCAGCCGCAGGTTCCCCTACGGCTACCTTGTTACGACTTCACCCCAATCACCGACCATACCTTCGGCGCTTATCCCCCTTGCGGGTTGAACCCACGACTTCTGGTATAATCGACTTTCGTGGTGTGACGGGCGGTGTGTACAAGGCCCGGGAACGTATTCACCGCAGCATGCTGATCTGCGATTACTAGCGATTCCGACTTCATGGAGTCGAGTTGCAGACTCCAATCCGAACTGAGACCAGCTTTTTGGGATTTGCTTGCCCTCGCGGGTTCGCTGCCCTTTGTACTGGCCATTGTAGCACGTGTGTAGCCCTGGGCATAAAGGCCATGAGGACTTGACGTCATCCCCACCTTCCTCCCCGTTAACCGGGACAGTTCCTTTAGAGTGCCCAACTTAATGATAGCAACTAAAGGTAAGGGTTGCGCTCGTTACGGGACTTAACCCAACATCTCACGACACGAGCTGACGACAGCCATGCAGCACCTGTGCAGGCTTCCCGAATATAATTCGAGATCGTTCACCTTTCGGATCACTACTACCTGCATGTCAAGCCCAGGTAAGGTTCTTCGCGTTGCGTCGAATTAAACCACATGCTCCACCGCTTGTGCGGGCCCCCGTCAATTCCTTTGAGTTTTAGCCTTGCGACCGTACTCCCCAGGCGGGGAACTTAATGCGTTAGCTTCGGCACGGAAGGAGTCAAAACCTCCCACACCTAGTTCCCAACGTTTACAGCGTGGACTACCAGGGTATCTAATCCTGTTTGCTCCCCACGCTTTCGCGTCTCAGCGTCAGTATCAGGCCAGAAGGCCGCCTTCGCCACCGGTGTTCTTCCCGATATCTACGAATTTCACCTCTACACCAGGAATTCCACCTTCCTCTCCTGTACTCGAGCCAATCAGTTTCAGATGCAGTTCCTGAGTTAAGCTCAGGGATTTCACATCTGACTTGACTGGCCGCCTACACGCTCTTTACGCCCAGTAATTCCGAACAACGCTTGCACCCTCCGTATTACCGCGGCTGCTGGCACGGAGTTTGCCGGTGCTTCCTCCGAAGGTACCGTCAAGTTGCATAGGTATTAGCCATGCACTTTTCTTCCCTCCTAACAGAGCTTTACGACCCGAAGGCCTTCATCACTCACACGGCGTCGCTGCGTCAGGGTTTCCCCCATTGCGCAATATTCCCCACTGCTGCCTCCCGTAGGAGTCTGGACCGTATCTCAGTTCCAGTGTGGCTGACCATCCTCTTAGACCAGCTACCCATCGTAGCCTTGGTAGGCCATTACCCTACCAACTAGCTAATGGGCCGCGGACTCATCTTCAAGCGATAGCTTGCTACCAGAGGCCACCTTTGATCCAACAAACCGGGGTTCGCTGGATATTATGAGGTATTAGCCCGCCTTTCGGTGAGTTATCCCTCACTTGAAGGTAGATTATCCACGTGTTACTCACCCGTTCGCCACTTTACTCATTCACCGAAGTGAACTTTCTCGTTCGACTTGCATGTGTTAGGCACGCCACTAGCGTTCGTTCTGAGCCAGGATCAAACTCTCCAGTTCAAATCCTATTTTCTTCAGGGGCTTCAATATTAATAACCCGGCTATTTAGATTTCAAAGAACAGCGCCGTAAAGGCCTTATCCTGTCAATTATATAAAATTGAAAACGCTTGTCAAGAATTATTTTCAGCAGATTTAATATTTTTTCTACATTTGCAACCTGCTGAAACAAAAGGCCTTTCCTAAAAGGCCCTCCTCGACAGCCTCCCATGTTTCGGCTCTTCTTCATGGGGTGCTTTTGAATATAATTACTTGAAAGCAAGTTGTCAAGGCTTTTTCTTGCTGATGTAAAAGAACCGTTAGAGCTGATTCTTCCATTCCTCCGGACCGGGTCGCCAGTCTGGAGCACCCAGCGGAATTCAACTATAACCGTACCAAAAACCAATGTCAAGAATCTTTTTCACATGCAGCACAATATTTTATCTTCACAATTCGGCATCTTACAGGATAGATGACTGATGTTTGTAAAAATCTCCTCATTCTGTCGCTCCAGGTTAGAGCTAAGCAGAAGCGTGCTTAGGACTGGTAGGTGTTATTCTCTACCAGCAGTTCTACCAGTGCTAAGCCTCTCACTCAAACCGAATTAGAAAATACTTCTTCTTCCCCGTTCGGAGAACGATGAAATGATCGGAGGCTAAGTGCTTGGCAGTCAGCATGCTCGTTGACTCATCAATCTGAATGTTATTGATGTATACCCCTCCTTGACTGAGAAGTCTTCTAGCAGCGCCCCTCGAAGGAGCCGCCTGACAAGCTGCTAAGAGACCGATCAGTTCAATTCCACTGGCCAAATCACCCAATGCGTACCGGTATTGCGGCACTTCAGAAAAGATTTGCTCCAGCACTGAGTCAGCGAGACCAGAGATCTCACCACCGAACAGTACCTCCGAAGCTTTTTTCGCCATCGCTGCCTCTTCGTCTCCATGTACCAGTCGGGTCACTTCCCAGGCTAGTTTCTTCTGAGCTTCGCGCTTTTCAGGTTCAGCCTGAATCAGCCGATCGTATTCCCCTATTTCTTCCAGAGTGAGAAAGGTAAAGTATTTTAGAAACCTGATCACATCACTGTCAGTCGTATTCACAAGGTACTGATACAGCTGATACGGAGAGGTTCGATTCTTATCCAGCCACAACGCGCCTCCTACACTTTTGCCAAACTTCCTGCCAGCCGCATCCGTGAGCAATGGGAAAGTTACGCCATAGCATTCTGTTTGACGAAGCTTTCGAATCAGTTCGATACCAGCGGTGATATTTCCCCACTGATCTTGCCCGCCCACTTGAATACGGCAACCGTGGGTTCCAAATAGGTGAAGGAAATCATAGGCCTGCAGCAGAATATAAGAGAATTCAGTAAAAGAAAGGCCGCTTTCAAGCCGACTCCGTACTGCCTCTTTACCGAGCATAGCGGCAACTGAAAAGTGTTTGCCAATGTCGCGCAGAAAGCTGATAAATGAATATGAGTAAAACCAATCAGCATTGTTGACGAGCTCTGCACTGTATGCACCTGGTTCAAAATCCAGAAACCGTCTAAACTGTGCCTCAATTCCGCGGAGGTTGCTTTCAATAACCTCTTGATTCAACAAAACGCGCTCATTAGATTTGCCACTCGGATCCCCGATCAACCCTGTTGCTCCACCGACGAGGATGATCGGTTTGAAACCTGCCTGCTGAAATCGCATCAATCCTACGATCAGCAGCAGGTTACCGAGGTGTAGGCTTGCACTGGTAGGATCAAAGCCGCAGTAAATAGGCGGTCTTTCAGCAGCAAGGATGTCGTCCAGGTTTTCGTGCGTCAGTTGAAAAATGAGATTCCGTGAAGCCAGGTGCGTTACAATATCAACCATCACAACTCCTGCACCCTGCGCACATGCGAAGGGAAAAGTGGATATCGCGGTTCCTATTCCGAGGGCGGAACGAACACTGCGGGGATGAGCAGGCTGTTGAAAAAGCTGCCTGCTCACAGGGTGAGCAGAGGGTCCATGGATTACAGATTACGATATGCGATGTGGGTAATGGGATGTGCGATGATGATCTCGTGCTAAGCCAGTTCTCATATCTCATATCCCATATCTCACATCGCATATCCCGAATCGTGATCCTGAAACTTTGAACCTCGAACCAATGAGGCCTTTTTTAACACCCTGTTAGATCGGCAGAGCGGAAGGGCAAGCAGCAGCATTTATTCTCTGCAACGAGAGTGCCTTACCGGTAACATTCTCAATAGTTATCACTACTCCTTGCAAGTAAACGTCTCCGCTTGCTATCTCGAACTTCTTGGGCAGTCCGGTGAGAAATCTCTCAATCGCTATAGATTTTTCAATCCCAATGACTGAATCGCGGGCCCCGGTCATACCTACATCGGTGATATACGCGGTTCCCTGCGGCAGAATCCGCTCATCAGCTGTCTGCACATGGGTGTGAGTTCCCACAACCGCGCTTACCCGCCCATCAAGAAACCATCCCAAAGCCTCCTTCTCAGACGTTGCCTCAGCATGAAAATCTACTAGGATTGTGGATGTCATTGATTTCAGCTTTTCAATTTCCCGCAAGGCCGTCCGAAAAGGGCAATCAACATCGTCCATGTAAACCCTGCCGGTGAGATTTATCACACCCAGCCGGAGCTCATCTTTAGTCAGGATAACGCTCCCTTTGCCAGGCACGCCGTTGGGATAATTTGCAGGCCGCAGCAGAACCTCCTGGTTATCCATAAATCCGAGGATCTCTTTCTTGTCCCAGATGTGATTTCCCGAGGTAATGAGGTCTATCTCATTACCCAGGAGTTCTCGCACGACTTGGGGAGTAATGCCAAATCCTCCAGCTGCGTTTTCTCCATTCGCCAGTACGAAATCGATATGCATGTCCTGCAAGAGATCAGGCAAACGTTCGCGAATCGCCCGTCGCCCCGGCTTTCCAATAATGTCGCCAATAAAAAGTATCTTCACGCTGGTACCACCGGCTATTTCGCAACTTCAACTGCTCGTGTTTCACGTATAACGGTAACCTGAATCTGGCCGGGATAGGTGAGCGTTGACTCGATCTTTCGGGCAATGTCACGCGAAAGCATAAACGCACCATCGTCTGATGTTTCTTTACTATCCACGATCACCCGGATTTCCCGTCCCGCCTGTATAGCAAAGGATTTCGTTACTCCGGAAAATGAATTGGCGATGTCCTCCAACTCCTTAAGGTGCTTGATGTAGGTCTCAAGCATCTCCCGGCGAGCACCCGGCCGGGCAGCGGACAGAGCATCTGCCGCCTGCACCAGGACCGCCAGGATAGTGCGGGGTTTTTCATCATCATGATGAGCTGCAATAGCGTGCACCACTTCATCCGATTCGTTGTATTTCCTTGCCAGATCAGCGCCGATCAAGGCATGAGTGCCTTCGACTTCATAATCTACCGCTTTCCCAATGTCATGAAGAAAACCGATCCGCTTCGCCTGATGAACGTCAAGCTTCAACTCACCCGCAAGAGCTCCGCACAGAAAGGAAACTTCAATAGAGTGCTGAAGGACATTTTGATCAAAGCTCGTACGGTATTTGAGCTTGCCCATATGCTTGATCAAGTCGGGATGCAAACGGTGTACACCGACGTCAAATGCAGCCTGTTCACCAGCCTCACGGAGAGATGTTTCCATCTCCTGCTGCACCTTCTCGACAACTTCCTCGATTCGGGTGGGATGGATTCTTCCGTCATTAATGAGCCGCTCCAGCGAGATACGAGCCACCTCTCGTCTGATCGGGTCAAAACCGGAAAGAATCACCGCCTCCGGTGTATCATCAATAATCACATCGATACCGGTAGCGGCTTCGATCGCACGAATGTTTCGGCCTTCACGTCCAATGATCCGGCCTTTCATCTCATCGCTTGGCAAGGCCACAACCGACACTGTTTTCTCGGCAACGCATTCAGCCGAGTAGCGCTGAATCGCCAGCGAGATGATGTCCTTGGCGATCTTATCCGCTTTTTCGCGTGTCTCTTTATCGATTCTCTTCATCATCTTAGCTGCTTCATGCTTCGCCTCATTTTCCATGGACTGCATGAGCAGCTTCTTTGCAGTTTCCGCGGTAATTCCGGACAGCTCTTCCAGCTTCTTCTGCTGACTTTCCAGCAGATCATTATATTTTTTTTCTTTTTCCAGTACTGATCGCTCCAATTGGTTGAGCGACCTCTCGCGCTTATCAACAGCGACTTCTTTCAGATCAATCAGGTTTACTTTCTTCTCAAGATTCTCCTCTTTATTAACAAGTCGCTTCTCAATACTCTGGAGTTCCGACCGTCGGGATCGTACCTCTCGCTCATACTCCTGACGCTCCTTGTAGAGATCTTCTTTAGCCTGTAGGATGCTTTCCTTTTTTAACGCTTCAGCCTCTTTCCGTGCCTCTTCGATTAACGAGGAAGCTTTGGTTTCGGCAACCTTGAGCTTAGACTCAACAAACCGCCTTCGGACAAGAAAGCCAAGCACAAATCCAACAACCAGAACAACTACTGTAGCTGCATAGATATACACCGGAAGATTCACGTAACTTCCACCCCCTTACATTGTTTCACACACAAAACGTTTAAGGTGCTATTCACATTACAGAATGATATTAGTGGCACACTGCAGATGATTCGTTCAGCGGAGAAAAGACGAACTTTGCCAGTATACACCAGTGAGAAGGATGAGAATTGCAGGTCGTTCTGAAAGGTATGTGGTTGATGCTCTCACCTTTTTCAGGTTGAGAAACATCGATGCGGTCATCACGTTGCCCAGAGGGGTCTTGATATGCGTATTCGCCCAAGGTCGTGATGTTTCGAGAAAAATCTATTCGATGCGTCCCCGGTTAAGGAACTCAGCCATACCAGTGGCAGCACCGATAGCCTGAAAACACCGTGCAGGACAATAATTAATTCCAATTGTAGTAGAATCACTAACTTACTGTCTTCCCTGTAATTTTCAAACACAGTTCCCACCTGTCAGAATCTCTGATTCAAGCTATTCTTTCCTTCCTTTTCTCCTCTGGTTATATGAAAACACCAGCTTCGCAAAGCTCGGTGTAGATTCAGTGTACGGATTCTTCTGAACCGCGTTTTCACCCGCCTTAGAATGCCCATAGCAAGCTAGCGGTTTTTCAACCACGGTTCAATCACATCGCTCAAATTAACTGCTCGCGTCTCAATCGAGCTCACGAGCGACTCGCGCTCATTGCGCAGTTGGAAATAATCATCAGCAATATTGAGTGCTGCCAAAATTACTGTTGAGATTACATCCATGGCCTGATTCTGCTGAACCGCTTCAAGTTTCATTTTGACATAGTCAGCAACTTGCGCGACATACTGTTCATCAGCCTCACTCTTCAGAATGAAATCTCTTCCCAGGATGGTAACTTTAACAGACTTCAAGCTGCGCCTGACAATTGCTAAAAGGTGACTGACACATCTTCGAGATTGGCAATAATCTTGTCCAGTCTCGATCGTATCTGCTCCCGTTCCTCCTCCAAAACACGGCTCTTATCTTTAAGACTTTCTATTTCCGTATCCTTATCCTTTATTGCCTGCATCATCGCTTCATTTTCATTTTTCAGCTGGGCGAACCTCTCCGAAAGCTGCCTCACTTTCTCTTCCAGAACATCAAACTTTTCTAACGTCATCGAACAATCACTTCTCATGCTGAATTGTTGATTTAATCACGAGCTCAACCTATATTTAAGAAGTAAAATCATAATCTCTAGCTAAGCTAAATGTCAAGAAATTTATGGTGTACCGGACGCCTGTCTGCTCCATCTTCTTCTCAAATGTTCAACCCGCCGCATTCTTCTGAGACGATCAGCCCGTAACGGAACACGGAGTGGGATAACACAGGATGATGTTTGTATTGACAAGCAGCAAAAAAACGCTAAAGTTAATATTTCCCTTAACCGCAAGTGATGGTTTATAACGGATATGCTCGGTGTCGGTCCGCTTGAACTAGTCGTTATATTTATTGTTGCATTGATTGTCATCGGTCCCAAGAAGATGCCCGAAGTTGCACGGGCCTTGGGAAAAGCAATTGGTGAGCTCAAGAAAGCAACCAGCGATCTTCAGTCTTCTTTCGAAATGGATCTGACACCTGATAAGATGAAGCGGCCGCCGGTGCAGGCACCAAAACCACGGCCAGCCGAGCCTGTCAACACGTCTGGTGACACCGAGCCCGGTGCAACATCAGAATTGACTGAAGATGGCGAAACGCCGCCAGCGCAACCTGCCGTTGAGCCGGAAGACAAAGGAGAGAGTCATCCCCATGGCTGATGAGAAGCTCTCGTTCACCTCTCATCTCGAGGAACTCCGCCGACGTCTCATCATCTGTGTTGTTGCCGTAGCTGCCGGTTTCATAGCTTGCTACAACTTTTCTGAAAAACTCTACTACATTCTGTCGCGGCCGCTGCGGCAGGTGCTGCCCCCCAACAGCGCCCTCGTCTATACCACACCGACCGAAGCGTTTGTAACGTACTTGAAAACCGCGTTCATCGGCGGGCTGTTTCTCGCTGTTCCGGTGATCCTCTATCAGATTTGGAGATTTATTGCTCCGGGGCTTTACAAAAGAGAAAAAGCCCACGTTGTTCCCTTTGTTTTTGCTTCTACAATCCTGTTTATCGGTGGTGCACTGTTCGGGTATTTCGTGGTCTTCCCCATGGCTTTTAAATTCCTCATGGGCTTTTCCTCCGACATGGTCCAAGCGCTGCCATCCATGCGGGAATACCTCGATTTTGTCATAAAGCTGCTGCTGGCATTCGGAATCGTGTTTGAAACCCCGGTCTTTATTTTCTTCTTGGCCAAGCTTGGCATTGTTGATTACCAGAAACTGCGCGCCTTCAGAAAGTATTACATTGTGTTGGCCTTCATTTTGGCCGCGATACTTACCCCCCCGGACCCCGTCTCTCAAACCTTAATGGCCATTCCGCTTCTGCTTTTGTTCGAAATCAGCGTCCTGATTACCAAGATATTCGGGAAGAAGAATGTTGAGCCTGAGAAAGAATCCGAAGAGCCTCTGCAGGGATAGGCAAACACGTCTGCAGATGAATAGAAAAACTTCCCGCGCATGCCCGACGGTGGCGGTTATGTATCGGTACTGGTAGGCGTAGCGGGAGGCAATGCAGCCACTGCAACCAGAGCAGGCCGCAGTAACCGGTCATGAATAAAATAGCCTTTTTGAAATTCCTCGACTACCGTCCCCTCCGGGTGTTCTACAGTTTCCAGACGAACCGTCGCCTCATGGCGGGAAGGGTCAAATTTCTCTCCTCGTGCAGCAACAACTTCCTTAAGACCGAACCGCTCCATCGTAACAAAAAGCGATTTCCGAACCAGGTCTACGCCTTCAATAAGAATCTCCACGCTCTTTGCGGTGCGGGCGTGATTCAGTGAGCGGTCGAGGTTATCGAGAACGGGCAGAAGTTCTTTCATCAGTTGTTCATTGCTGAATTTAAGCAAATCAGCCTTCTCCCGCGCGGTACGCTTCTTGAAATTTTCAAGCTCAGCCTGGGCGCGCAACCAGCGATCGTGTTTTTCCTTTACCTCCTCCTCTTTTTCGTGGAGAAGTATTCTCATCGTTTCAGCATCGTCCCCGGTAACTTCTTTGAATTCTTCACCAGGAAAAACGTTTGCGGGGCCGCCTTCTGTGCTTTGCTGCGGCTCGGCATCCCCATTCCCGTTCTGCTGAGCCGCCGATGCATCAACAGGTGAATGACCTGTTTCGTTCTCGCCTTGAGTGGTGCCTTCTGTAACAGCAGGTTCTTTGATATCAGACATAATGGGTCTACCTCTTCAGGTGTTGTTCATTGAGATATGCACTCAGCATATGCGCTATATAATCTACCACTGGAATATTATGCAGGTAATTCATGCGCGTGGGTCCGATGACACCAAGTGACCCAAGCACAGCATCTTCCCGATAAAAAGCCGAAAGAATGAAAGTACAGTCAGCCACTTCCGGATATTCGTTCTCAGATCCGATGAAGATTCTTACCCCTTCCGCCTCTAGCGCTTTGTCAAGGATACTAACGAGGATTGACTTCTCCTCAAGAGTTTTCAGGATAGCCTTCATCTTTTCGACGGTGGCAAACTCGGGATAATCCAGGAAAGTGGTCTGCCCTTCAATATAAACGTCGAATTCCTTTTCATCCTTAAGCGCTGCTTCCCCCATCCTGAGAGCGCAGGAAAGCAACCGATTGTACATAATCTGTTCTTTTTCCATCTCCTCCAAAATCTTACGCCGCACTTCCCGAAGAGTCAATCCAGTCAGTACGCTGTTCAAATAGTGACTCGCCTTATCCAAGTCGTCCTGGGTTAGATCGTCACCACTAATAGCAATAGCTTTGGTCTGCACCAGACCTGTCCGAGAAATGAAGATTGCAAGGATCGAGTCTTTTCGCAGTCGCAGGAAGTCAATACGCTTGAAAACGGTATCAACAATGCGCGGAGCCAAAACCAGTCCCGCGGCCTGGCTGAATTCGGAAAGAATCTTCGACGTTTTCCGCAGGAGGTGAGAGATGTCCAAGGGCACATGCTGGTACTTCTCCCGAATCGCTTCTTTCTGGAATGATGGCAGCTCACTGTACTTCATGATTGAGTTCACGTACAACCGAAGACCAGCCTGAGTCGGCACTCGGCCAGCTGAGGTGTGCGGCTGATGAAGAAGGCCCATATCCTCCAAGTCGGCCATAACCGTACGGATAGTCGCCGGGCTAAGATCGACTCCGTATTTAATTGCAATCTTTCGGGAACTCACCGGCTCGGCGGTAAGAATGAATTCTCGGACGACAGAGGTTAAGATATGCATATCCCGTTCGGTAAGCGATTGTATCATTGCTGAATCCATGGTTATCCTGCTCACAAGGCCAGCTGATTCTGGCTAAGGGTGTGGCTGACCAAAGCACAAAGTCAGGTCGAACAGTGCGATTCTGCCCCAAGCGGCAGCAAGCCCGTTCGATTTCCGGTCGACTCTCGCTGATTCTGCTGCACCAGCAGCGACGCACCGCTATCCGATCCGGGTTCTTGCCTCGCTACCGTGCACCCTTGAGCGGTCACTTCATGCGTTGTGGTTGATAGGTACAGTTCGGATCATCAGCCAGGAAATTCCCGCTGCTATAGTAGGCACGGGCACGACATCCGCCACAAATGTTCACATACTCACATACACCGCACTTTCCCTGATAGAGGTTATACTGCCTCAGAGACTGAATAATTTCCGAGGTACTCCAGATCTCCTCAAGTGTCTGACAGCGGACATTACCGCAATCGAGCTCCAGGTAACCGCACGGTGCAACCATACCCTGATGAGAGATGAAGCAAAAAGAAACACCACCAAGACAGCCCCGCGTATGGCTAGCCAGGGAAGAATGGTCGGTTGCCTGCCGTTCCTCCTTGGTCAGCACCTCCCGGCGAATACGGTAGTACTGTGGAGCACAGGTCGCCTTCACCTGGATGGAAGCTTTCTTTTCCTGTTCGCAAAACCAGTGAAGAACCCGATCATACTCTTCGGGCATCACCCTTTCTTCTCGAGCCAAATCTTTTCCCCGACCCGTCGGGACAAGAACAAAAATGTGATGCGCAACCGCGCCGATTGCCACTGCCAACGCATAAATTGACGGAAGATCGGTCAGATTTCTCTTCGTTATGGTCGTGTTGATTTGAAATTCGAGACCTGCCTGCTTCGCCAGTCCGACCCCCTGCACCGCTGCCGCAAACGCGCCCTTGACCTGCCGAAAGGTGTCGTGGAGTTCCGGTGTAGACCCATCGATACTCACACTGATCCGCTGAATACCAGCCGCCAGCAGACGATCCACCACTGCGGGCGTCACCAAGGTGCCGTTCACTGCCATGACCATCCGCAAGCCGGCCTCATGACCGTAGGCAGCAATGTCAAAGATGTCCCCTCGAAGGAGAGGTTCTCCGCCAGTGAGAATAACAACCGGTTTGCTAAAGCTGGCGATATCGTCAATCAGACGAAAGCATTCGTCCCGCGTCAGCTCTTCCGGGTAAGGTCCAAGCTCAGCCGAAGCGCGGCAGTGGACACAATTCAGATTGCAGTTTCTTGTCACTTCCCAAGCAATCATTCGCAGGGGAGGTGCTCCGGTTCTATCGTGTTTCACGGTCATTCATCCTCACAAAGTCGTTCAGGCCGTTTCATCCGTTTCAGGGGTTATAACCGTTTCAACCGTTACAACCGGCTCAAACGGATCAAACGGTTTGAACGGTTTGAACCATCCTACTTCTGCATCAGCAGCCGGGCAGCGTCAACCGCATTGTACGTAATGATTATGTCAGCACCAGCGCGTTTAATGGCAAGCAAGATCTCCATCATGATACGCTCGCCATCAATCCAGCCCTTTTCCGCAGCCGCTTTCACCATCGCGAATTCCCCACTTACACTGTAGGCAGCTAAGGGCAGATCGAACGAGTCGCGCACCTCGCGGATAACGTCGAGATAGGGCAACGCCGGCTTCACCATGACAATATCAGCACCTTCCTCGACATCAAGCCATACCTCCCGCAAGGCCTCACGACTATTGGCGGGATCCATCTGATAGGTTTTCCGATCTCCAAACTGAGG
>JAGOGO010000086.1 GCA_017996625.1 Deltaproteobacteria bacterium
CTTGGGCAGAAAGAAGCCGCAGCGCCTCTTCCGACTGTTTCAGCGCCGCTGTTCGCACCAGCACCGTTTCTTCCAACGACATCTTGCTGCGGCGCAGCTCAGCTTGGATCTCTTCCAACTGGCGTTGCTGTTCGCGCAGCAGCTCGATCTCGCACGAGGAGCTTTCCAGCTCGGTCAGATCGGCAGCCACCAGGCACACGCTGACATCCTCGCCTGCGGTCAGCGCCGTGCCGCTCAGGTACACCGGTCTGCGGCGGCCATCAGATCCGTACAATACGATCCGCCGTCTGATCGGTTGGTTGCAGCAGCTGCGCAGCATCAGCCGAAAATCCTCCTGGTCTTCAGGGCGGAGGAACCCAGTGATGTTGCGGCCAAGCAGCTGCTCCATCGGCGTCGCGACAAACTCGCTGAAACGGCTGTTGCAGAAGAGGATGATGCCCTTGGGAGAGACGTTGATAGCCGCTTCAGCCATCGTCTCGACAGCAAGCCGGTACACCGTCTCCGCACTGCGGAGAGAAAAGATTTGTTCGCCCGTTGCGCCGTCTACCACGATGGCGTCCACCTCGCCGGCGCGGATGGCGGCCAGTGCTTCCTCGGCCTCGGCGAGCTGCCGGCGCAGATCCTCGTTCTCGGCCTGGAGTTTTTCTTCCTTCTTCGTCATTCCTTCCTCGACACCAGATCCATGCCGAAAAGCAGCTTCTCCTCCTTCTTCATGTCGCCGATGAACCGGCGCAGCGGAGCAGGCAGCTGTTTGACTAAGGTCGGCACCGCGACGATCTGCTCGCCCTTCATCAGAGCCGGCTTCTGGTAGATATCGATGATCTCCAGCTCGTAGCGCTCACTCAGGTGTTTCTCGCAAAAGTCAGTCACACGCCGGATCGCCTCGGCCGAGCGCGGCGTCATCCCCGCCACATACAGGCGCAACACGTAGTGCGCCTTCTCCAGCTCTTTCGCCGCGGCGATAATCGCTTTGGTTTGCTTGTCGGTTCTAATCGGCATGATACTCTCCTTGGGTTAAGCGGGAGTGTGTTCCCGGATATCCAGACCGACCAGTACCCGCTCGGTATCGGCCAGATTGCCGATCAGCTTTCGCACCGGCTCGGGCAAGCGCCGCACGAGGGTCGGCACCGCCACGATCTGGTCACCCTTGGCCAGCGCAGGCGTTTCCAGCAGGTCAATAATCTCGATGTGGTATCGTCCGGCGAGGTGCTCCTCGCAGATGCGCTCGAGGTTCTCGAACGCCTGCACCGCCCGCGCCGTCTTGCCGGCGATATAGAGGCGCAGTTCCCATTCCTTCACAGCGGCCCGTCGGCTCATGTCGCTTCCTCCATACGAATCCCTTTGTCGCTCAACGTGAACTGGCGCACCGCACTCGAATGCGCCATTCCACGGCTCTTCAGAATGGACAGCAGCCGCCTGCGCTCACCGCTCACCTTTTCCTGCCGCACCTCCAGCCAGGTGTCCATCAGAGACGAGATGCCCACGTCAGTGCCTTCGTTTGCGCTGCCGCCTTCAGTCAAGCTGGTGAACACAGCCGTGATGCCCTGCTGCTTCAGGTAATCAATCACCCGGCTCAGCATGGCCGTGATCTCAGCTCGATCACCGATGCTGGTCAGGTTCGTCACCGGGTCCATCACCACGCAGTCGGGCCCAAACTCCTCCACCAGCTTGTGGATGGCAACCAGGTGCTGCTCCAGACCGTAGAGCGTCGAGCGCACCGCGTGAAAGCGCAACCGCTCCTGCTTCACCCAGTGAGCCAGGTCAAAGCCGATAGAGGCCATGTTGCGCACTATCTGGGGTGGGGACTCCTCGTAGGCCAGATACAGGCACCGCTCGCCACGCCGGCAGGCCTCGTCCGCAAAGGCTGCCGCAAAAGAGCTCTTGCCCGTGCCGGCCGTGCCCGAGATCAACACGCTGCTGCCCCGGTAGTAGCCCTTGTCGCCAAACATCGCATCCAGCTCCGCCACCCCGGTGGAAATGCGCTGCTTGGAGACGACGTAATCGAGCCCCAGCGAGCTGATCGGCAACACGCTCAAGCCCGTCTCGTCAATCATCGTCGGGTATTCGTTGGTGCCGTGGGCCGAGCCCCGATACTTCACGATCCGCAGCCGCCGCGTTGCCACCTGATTGACGACGCGGTGGTCAAGAAAAATCACGCAATCGCTCACGTACTCTTCCATCCCGTAGCGGGTCAGGGTGCCGCGGCCCTGTTCGGCGGTGATCACGGCGCTGAGCCCCCGCTGCTTGAGCCAGCTGAACAAGCGGCGCAGCTCCGCCCGCAGGATCGCCTCGTTGGGCAAGCCGGCAAAGAGCGCCTCGAGTGAATCGAGCGCCACCCGCTTCGCCCCGACGCTCTCTACCGCACTGGCCAGCCGCACGAACAGCCCGGAAAGATCGTACTCGCCCGTCTCCTCGATCTCGCTGCGTTCTATTCGCACATAATCAAGTTCGAGCTGCTTCTGTTTCACCATGGTAGGCAGATCGAAGCCAAGCGAGGCGACATTGGCGGCCAGCTCATCAGAGGTTTCCTCGAAGGAGACGAACACACCCGGCTCACCGTAATCGCGGGCGCCGCGCACGATGAATTCCATCGCCAGCAGCGTCTTACCGGATCCCGCCCCGCCGCAGAGGAGCGTCGGCCGCCCCCTGGGCAGACCGCCGTTGGTGACTTCGTCCAGACCGCGAATGCCCGTGGGGCATTTGGCGATACCCGCTGATGGCCTTTTACGTGCTCTCATTGCACCCCTTTCTCAACATGATGGGCCGAATCCTGCTGCCAGGCCGTGGCTGCGGCAATTCTGTGATGAGCTGTTTCCTGGCTTTGATGCTATCGCATATAGGAAGCTTATGCACGATGGCTCACCTTAGGAAAACAGGTACAGTCTGTTTTCTCGTAACAGCCTCTTCAGATGCTGAAAAGCACCCAGATTATAAAGGGGAAAAGAAATTTCCCTTTACTGACAATGTGCGCGGCATGTCAAGTACAGAATTGCAGCGAAGTGACAACTTTCGCTGTCACTCACACACCGGAGGTTAAGATCAGATAAGCGAACAACACAGAAACTAAAATGCAAAAATATTACTCACCGCAGCACGGCAAATCAAGGCGGGAAACCCGCAAAAAACCTTTTCTGAGAACGTGCTGAGAGAAAAACAGAAGGTTACTGCTATGACGGCTGAAAGGAGAAAGCTGACCAGCAGGGTACTATTACCAGACGTATGCTGAAGTTTTTCAGTGTCTTTGCCAGGCACAGACTATGGCAAGACGCCTGTAGTCTGGGTTGAGCTAACACAGGCCTGCGGTTTATACGATATTTTTGCATTAAAAATGCGCACTATTACGTATCAACCTGTCATGAACGGCAAGGTACTATAAAGAAGAATGGCGGCGAAAGCACTCCGCTCGTCCTTCATGTTCCTGTGGAGGAATCATCTCGGGACAAGGGAAGAGGTGGAGGATACGGAAAGCGACAGAGGTAAACCTATACTATCTTACAAGAGGAGGTACAGCCGTGAACAGAGACGCAGTCGGGTATAAAACGGTTTTCGGTGCTGTTATCATCATCATACTCTCACTCGCAAGCGCGGCTCACCTGTGGGCTCAGGACTGTCGTGTTGTATCAATCAGTGGTAAGGCTGAGGGTGCCAGCGCAGCAGTTGAACCTGCCAGAATGGAAATATCCAGAGGTGATTGTGTCGTTTGGTATAACCGCTCCGCCGACGCGAATATAAGAATAAGCTTCGAGGAAGGAAAAAAATGTTCCAATGCAACGAAGGCCTCGGATCAGTTTTCATTGAATACCTTTGAATGTTTTGTCAACAGCTGGGTGCCTGTCGGAGGAACGTCGAGCTTAAGCTTTCAGGACCAAGGCACCTATAAATACACCGTTGAAGTGGCTTCTGGCGGGCCTGAAACTCTGGATCAAAAAGGAAAGAAAATAGCTGAAGGGGAAATAGTGGTATCACAATAACAACAAATATCGCCAAAGCTGTAAAAGGGCGGGCTTTCATTAGCTCCGCCCTCCTTGCTTGTGGGACCGCCTTAGGACGAATGGCCGCACCCTTAGATGGCGCGATCCCTGCGTCTGAATAGTGGAGGATACCAACCGTAGGGTTAGGAGAATGCGCTCGGCTTCGCTATGCTTGCCTGCATTGTTCATTACTTCCTGCAGTACCCGGAAAATCACGATCTTCAATTTTTCGGGCACAACAGCCGGTTAGCTCCAGGCTATATTCTCTCCCGAGTGATCAAGTCGACGATTTCTTCCATACTCAAGGAGCCCTTCACCACAAAATCACTTGCACCTGCCGCCCGAGCTGCGGCCAAATATTCAGCTTCTGGTGCCAGAGCCGTCAGCATGATGACACGCGCCGAAGGGTACACTTTCTTTACCTTTCGGGTCAGCTCAAATCCGCTTTCCCCTGCCAGCTTTACGTCCATAAACACAATTTCGGGTTTGCAATGCTGCATCAGCTCGAGTGCCTGCTCGCCATCATGAGCAACTTCAATTCGTAACAAGGGGAGATACGTGCGCAGTGCATCCGTGAATGAGTCGAGAAAGAACTTATTATCTTCAACCAGCAGGGCTGTTGTTATCATAGCTGCTCGTTTTCCATTCAAATTGTATTATTCATGTTTTTCCAGCGCCTTCTCCGGCCACACGGCCTCAATGCGGGTGCCGCTACCCGGCGCCGAGTCGATGGTGAGCGTCCCTCCCGAGTAGGAAACCCGTTCCTGCATGCTGGAAAGCCCCAGACCTTTGCCGAAGGCTTCGATCTTCTGAGCTTCCTGCAGATCAAAACCCCGACCATCATCATCAATGTGCAGCCGAAGCATTCCTTCTTTTTCCTCCAACAGGATAAGCACGCGATTCGCGCCGCTGTGCTTCCCCACGTTGTTCAGCGCCTCTTGTACAACCCGAAAAATCGCCAGCTTGAGCGAATCAGGCAGATCAGCCTCATTCACGCTGAGCGTTCGCTCTACGGTGATGGATGGATAGGTCGTTTGAAACTCGCGGCAGAACCATTCTATTGTCGCTGCCACCCCCATATCGTCGAGAACTGTTGGCCGCAGCTCCATCTGCAGACGATGCATGTCATGGATACACTGCTGGATGGTAGGAATGAGATCCTTGACCGGCTGCAAGGCTTCCGCGACACCAGCCTTCTGCAGCTTCATATAAGACGCTTCCACCCGATACTTGATCGCTGCCAATACCTGACCGGCACTATCGTGAATTTCATTGGCCAGCCGTTTGCGTTCGTTTTCCTGCGCCTGCAGCAGCTCATTGGAAAGCTGCCGGAACCGCTGTTCAGATTGCCTTAGAGCTTGCTCCTGAGCAGTTATCCGCTGCAGGGCACTCGTAAGGTCAGCAGTCCTTTCAGCAACCATTACCTCAAGCTCGGTGCGACTTTTTTGCAGATCTTCTTCCATCTTCTTCCGGCCAGTAACGTCAGCCACCGTACCGACAAGGCTTACTGCCCGCCGATCATCACCCTCATCCTCGAAGGCTGAGATACCGTGTGCTTCAAACCATCGCACCGATCCATCAACAGCCACGATGCGGTACTCCACCGAGAAAGGTTTTGGATCGGCCGGGTTGAGGGCTGACTCAACAGCTGCCATAACCTGCGGCTCATCATCCGGGTGCATCCGCTTAAAAACAACTTCCGCGACCAACCCCGAGGTGCCGGAAGCTCCGAACAATTCTCTGAAGCGCTCATCGTAGGTGATAGTCGTCGTCTGCGGATCGTAATGCCACCAACCCATGCGTGCTGCATCCAAAGCGAGCTGTCGTTGTTGAGCAAGGAGGAGTTGCGCCAGTTCTAACCGCTTGCGCATTAAAGCTTCCACAACAGCCGGAGCTAATGCTTCAAGCGCCTCCTGATCTTCAGCGCGGTACCCGCCTTCGCGATTGCCTACGGCAATCATCCCGATGATTCTGCCGCCGTGTATCAGTGGCACCCCCAGGAAGGAATCCAGATGCGGATGACCTTCAGGCACTCCGATACTGTCCGGATGAAATGAGGGACTGTTGGTGAGCAGGCTTACACCGTCAATCAGCGCCTGTTTAAAAAGACCCTGTAGGTTAAAACGGCCCGGTGGACAGCGGTGGCCGATCTCATCGAGCATGGTACAGCCGACCCGTCCCGGCTCACTGATGGCGATATCATGGAGGTGCCCATCAGGGCTGATCTCAGCAATAAAGCCAAGCGTGCTGCCCGTCAGCTTTTCAGCTACTGTGAGGCAGGTGAGTCCGAGTGCTTCTTCGGTCTCGCAGGTGAGTGCCTCTTTAAAAATCCGGCTGATTGCCTGCAGAATCGCGCTCTGCCGTCTAAGGCCTTCTTCAGCTTCTTTGCGCTCAGTGATATCTCGGCATAGCCCTACCAACTTTGGTCCAAGCGGACCAGGTAATACCTGAGCCAGTGATGCAATCCACCGCATCCTTCCATCAGGTTTCCGGACCCGATATTCGACTAGGAAGGGACTCTCTCCTTCAATGCAGCTTTGCAATGCTGCTTCTACCCGGGGCCGATCATCGGGACAGATTACGGCTATGGCACTATTCTTATCCAGGACACTGTCCGGAGACAGTCCATGCAAGACTTTTGCGGACGCTGAAGCGAAAAATTGGCAGGTATTCAGATCAAGGGAAAAGATGCTCGCTTGGGCGCTGCTGATTGCCTGAGTGAAGGCAGCATCATAGTGCTGTGACAGCGTTGCCGTTTTTGCATCGCATTCAGCGACACGCTGCCGGCGTTGTTGCACTTCAGTGATGACCTGTTTCTTTGCATCGTCGCTGTCGTTCATGAGAACTCAGAACAAATTGAGGCAGTTGGATGGAAATGAGAATAAACGCAGCTCACTCTCTATCCCTTGGCTGTGAGCGATCTTACAGAATTGCGCAGATATGAAAAAAGCTTAATAACTGCGGAGACACCTGTCAAGAAAATAGAGGAAATATCAGCGCAAGGAGTGTTCCTGGCAACGTTAATCTGTCCACTAAAAATGATTAATGGGGTCACGATGTACGTGAGAATGGGTAATACGCAGTATCGCCACCCGCCCCTTTCAGACAAATAATAAAATTTTCAGGACTTCCCCAAAAACACGAAAAAGTGTTTTTCTCATCAATCAAATCGTGCACTAGCAAAAGACTATAGAAATAAGGTGGAGAATGTAAAAAGCCAAGGGCTCTCCTTTCGGAACTTTCAAGCTCCGACGGTACAGCACCTATCTTTTCTTGCGGACCGTTTACGGTCGACCCTGGTATAGCTCACATACAGTCTCGCTGAAAGGATCACCATGACCGCTCGTCGATTTCTTGAGACTCGTGATCGAAGTTACGATTTGTGTCGCACCTACCTGGTACTGACAATGATCATTTCTCATACCTTTGGCTGGTACTATGGTGGTCAATATAACGGCACACTCACTATAACCTCTCAAACTGCCTTCGTCTTCCTGGCAGGATTTACGTCGGCGGTACTCTATTCGCGCAGGCTCCAGACAAGCGCTGTACAGATCAAGTCAAAGCTTTTCATCCGTTCCTACCGATTTATGGCACTCTTTATTCTTCTCAATCTGTTTATCTTCACCCTGCGGCCGGACCGCCTCCACACACTCATTCACAGGCATACTCTTCCTGATATTCTATTCAGGGTCATTTTGCTCGGAGCAGATTCAAAACCTGTCAGTTTCGAAATGCTTGTCCCGATAGCCCTAACCTGCCTTGCTTCCTGGTTTCTGATCCGGCATCTCAAACCCAAAACGAGCCTTCTCCTTGCGTTATGCTGTATCCTCTCCTTATTTATCATCGAAGTCACCCGCACCTTCAACTATTACGGCGTGCGATACACCACTATAGGAACGGTAGGATGCCTGCTTGGAATTTTCATCAGCCCTGTCGCCTGGGACAACGTTCAGAAACGCATCATGAAACGCTCAACCATAGTCTTTGTCGCCATCTGTTCTTTCACCTATTATACACTGATGTGTCTGTATACAAATCGACACACTCCGCTGTTTTACTCATTGCATTTTTTCCCTACAGTGCTGAACCTCGTTCTCATGTATCAGCTCGGCAGCCTGCTCCCACTCGCTTCAGACGGGCTGCTGCAGCGCGTGAATGCGCTCATAGCCGAAAATATGCTTTTTGCCTATGTTGCTCATCTCATGATCATTTATCTGATTTCCAGTTTTCTCCCTGTGGCCGCGTATCCGTTTTCCTATACGATGATGATTTCAGCCGGAGTAGGTCTGGCCACAGTAGCTGCTTGCTCCTCGGCCGTCTGGTGCAGTAAACGATTTACGCTTGCGAGAAACGCCTATTCCTATCTCTTCAAATAAAGCAGATATATCCAGCCTGGAAAATACTGTCCGATGCCCTGCCGGGAAAGGCATTCTTCATCCCGAGCATACTCTTGGTAACAATTTATCACGTCCTTGTTAAGCTGCCCGACAATCATCGAACGAATCAATCGTTAGCGCCCTACCGCTTACTGATACGACTAGCAAGCAGGCTCTTAGCCTGATCAGCGAGCTGCTGGTAGTTCTCGTGAGCTTTTTGAAAGTACTGCGCAACTTCCTGATCACCCTCTCGTTCAGCATCCTGCTGGTAGTGTTGTGCAGTTTCAGCACCTTGAAGAACGTGATAGAGCACGCTCACTAAATCATAGTCCTTGTTTTCCATCACTTCCTTTGTAGCCATGGCCAATTCTCCTCTGTTTCTTGTGCCTTTTTATGTGCTGTATCATCAGAAGAACGGCGGTTGCGGATGTCCGAAGCACAATAGGTTAATCAGTCACCTTCTGTAGCGAACCCAGATAGGAGCCTACGCCGGAGATCGTATGAATCCGCACCGTCTGATTAACGAATTGCTTCAAGGTCTCTTCCATGGATTATCCCCCCCCGTGATGATGCTGTGCCGCATTCCCTTTTTTATTGCGAGCGAACGGAGGAGCGTTTCCAGAAACGATCCTCTACTGCATTGTTCCAATTTTTCCATTATACCCGTCAGAGAAAAAGGTGTTTATATCGTATTCACTATATTTCTTCCTGGGAAATTGTGTATTCATACGGCTCCGATGGTGCACAGGAATTCAGTATCGATTGATACCCGAATGAATGGCTGCTGTGTATCATCATGTCTTCTCTTACCTGTTCTGCCATCCCTGACCCGTATTGTCGAAATACAGAAAAGCAACATTTCGATTCTTGCCATCAGCAAATAATCGAAAAGAAGCAGAGTCGCTACCCGACAGAAGAGATCAGCATTTCTCATGTATAGTCACCCCATTCAATCAAAACCCCACTTCTTACCCTACCATGTCAAATACTCTCCCGATGAAGATGAAATACGCACTTACCTGCCTGTACCGGCATGTTTGCTTGGTTTAGCCTCCTGCTGACAGCGCTGCCGCGACGCGAAGAAGACCTGTTCGCCGCATGATCAGTGCGGATGCGGCATTTACGAACGCTTCATAGCATTGCAGAGGCACACTACAAAACCGGCCCGGACCAAAAATGCTTCTGTACAGAAAGTGAGCGCTTCCTTCTACAATCACTCTCCGGCTGAGGTTACTTATGCCAGGGAGTCTTACACTAAACATACGATCCTCAACCTGGAGCGGGAAGAAACCACTTTTTCGGCACTCTCATACATATTCCTCCCGCTAAGTAGTCGAATCCCGCTCCAACCCCTTTTATTTCCTTTTCGTGACCTGCACTCTGAGCCCCTCGACGAAGAGTCTTCCACAGAGCACCTGCCCATTCCTCAATCGCAATTCTACCCGGAACCCATATTTCACAACCCTCAATGGTATGTACTATCCACTAAATCGCTGTTGTCCAAAAATCAGCGCAGGGGATATAAACGTCAGGTGGTTTTTCCCTGTGGAGACTCTCTTCCACCTCATCTCGAGCGCCGCATGCAGCGGCACGAAGGATCTGAAGTGGTAGAGCGTTAACGGTAAGGAGATTCTTCAGATTCGGGCACCGAAGCTTTCTCAATCAGGGCAATCTCACATTCAGCCGCGTCACGTCAATCATACATGCTTTCACCTGTCGTGCGTCCCTAAACCGACGTGGGAATACGTGCTTCACCCTATTTCTCCACGCTGATGCGTTCACGTATAATACGTATCACTACCATGGTATTCCACTGCCAAGCATCCGGACCGTATTCCTACGCTGATCGACTCGTCTGCAGGACTCATCACCTCGAATTTACATTCGCCGCTAAGGCATACGGTCGAGTGGGCAGCAGCCGTAGGCTCTCGGATTAAAAAGGAGATAGTGAAATGACAGATTTCCAATCAGCTTCACTCTTTCGCATTGCGAATACGATACCGGACCAGTGGCGCATCGACTCGCCCATCGATCAGCGTCAGTACCTTTGCGATGGCACAATCAGAGAATGGAATGGCGACCAGCGGGATGTACTGTCGCCTGTCTGTGAAATCGTCAACGATCACGTTCAACAGAAAATCATCGGCACCTATCCCTTGCTTACCGAAGCACAGGCGGTGGAGGCACTTGATGCAGCCTGTAGGGCTTATGATAACGGGCGAGGTCCGTGGCCGACCATGTCGGTTGAGGAGAGAATTAGGCATGTGGAGGCTTTTGCCTACCAGATGAATGACAAGCGGGAGGATGTTGTGCGACTCCTGATGTGGGAGATAGCAAAGCCGCTTCCCGATGCCGAAAAGGAGTTCGACCGCACCGTCGCTTACATCAGAGATACAATCGATGCGCTGAAGGATCTTGATCGAATATCGTCACGGTTTGTTATTGAACAGAGTGTTATCGGACAGATTCGTCGTGCTCCGCTTGGCGTGGTACTGTGCATGGGCCCATTCAACTACCCGCTCAATGAGACATTCACTACTCTGATTCCAGCACTCATTATGGGTAATACAGTTGTTTTTAAGCCGCCCCGGCTCGGAGTACTTCTCCACCTGCCACTGCTAGAGGCATTTAGAAATTCCTTTCCCAAAGGTGTCGTCAACACGGCATATGGAGAAGGGAAGAAGATCATTACCCCTCTCATGACGTCCGGAAAAATCGATGTGCTGGCATTCATAGGCAGCAGTCGGGTTGCTGATATTCTGAAAAAGCAGCATCCGAAACCTCACCGCTTGCGCTCCGTACTCGGACTCGACGCCAAAAACGCAGCAATCGTTTTGAAGGATGCAGACTTGCATAATGCTGTGGCTGAGTGCGTTCTGGGCGCACTGTCTTTCAATGGTCAACGATGCACGGCTCTCAAAATCCTCTTTGTGCATAAAGAGATTGTCGAATCATTTCTCGCCGACTTCGGTAACGCCGTCAATATCCTCAAGAAGGGACTGCCCTGGGAACCCGGAGTCTCCATCACGCCATTGCCGGAACTCAATAAAACAGGAGACCTCGCGGAACTGATTGATGACGCCTGCGGCAAAGGTGCTCGGGTAGTTAATCGAGGCGGAGGCTCTATTGACCATACGCTTATGTCTCCGGCAGTCGTGTACCCCGTCGAACCGAACATGAGGTTGTATTCTGAAGAGCAATTTGGGCCGGTTGTTCCGATTGCCCCCTTCTCGAACATCGAAGAGCCGATGAAGTACGTGATTCAGTCGAATTATGGACAGCAGGTTAGCCTCTTTGGAAGCAATCCGAAGACTCTTGCTGACCTGATTGATCCGCTGGTGAATCAGGTCTGTCGGGTCAATATCAACAGCCAGTGTCAACGCAGTCCGGACACATTTCCGTACACCGGCAGAAAAGATTCGGCAGAAGGCACCCTATCCGTATCTGACGCCCTCAGGGTCTTCTCGATCCGGACGCTTGTCGCAGCCAAGGAAACTGAAGCAAACAGACACATAATACGATCCATTGTCACAGAGCGAAGCTCCAGGTTTCTTTCAACGGATTTCATCTTCTGATGGTACCTGCCCGCCACGTTACTCGCCCTGTTTCCGGCCGAACCACGGTACATACACCTTTTCCTCCAAGGACAACCCGATAGACCCTCACGCGCTTACTCTATTCCCGGACCACAGCGAGCTTTCATATACATCAGCACTATGCTCCACACAGGGTTACCACGTGCGCTCGAGGTGATAGCACCGAGACCACCTCACCGCGTTCAAACCGATACAGAATCTTCAACATACCCACCATACACAGCTTTGCGTACCGTACCTGCCTGCGGCTAACGCTACAGATGGAAACTACTTCGCTTCAGAATCCGATCGCTGACTATCAGCGCACAAAAAACGGATTGGTAGTCCG
>JAGOGO010000087.1 GCA_017996625.1 Deltaproteobacteria bacterium
CCTGACTGCGATCAAGTCAGGAACTGTGTACACGGTCCCGATGGCCATTCTCAAGGCGGATTCGCAGTTCATGGTTCTCAGCGCTGACATGCTGGCGGGAATCGTGTACGGGGGGATTCGTTAAACGGTAGAATGGCTGAATGGGAAAATGGTAGAATGGAATATTGGTTGAATAGTTGATTAGTACAATGGTTGAGTAGCCTACTCACGTATCGGTTCGATTGCTAAGCTTTTTCACACTGACTATTTACCAATTATCCATTTAACCAGTACACCAATTCACCATTCAACCATGTTACCAATTTGACCGGTTTCCCATTTATCCATTTAACCTTCTTTCCATTCACCGATACATGACCAAGAAAGAGATCACAATACTGATAACCTTAATCGGTCTCATTCTCCTTGGAGGATTCTTCGCCCTTTCATCAGGGCCTTGGACAATCCCGATCATTGAGGTGCTGCGCATCGTTCTCGTCAAGGCCGGCCTGCTGTCTTGCGCGGTCAAGGATGTTGATGCTACAATTGTTTGGGACGGCAGGCTTCCCCGGTTTATTGTTGCACTTTTGGTGGGATTTTCCCTTGGTGGGGCCGGTACGATCATGCAGGGAATATTCCGAAACCCGATGGCAAGTCCGGGAGTCATGGGAATTGATTCAGGTGCTGCGCTCGGTGCAGTGCTGGCAATTTACATAGGGCTGGCATCTCAGTCACTGCTGGCACTGCCTCTTTTTGCCGTGGCGTTCTCGCTGATCACGCTGATCATGGTATTTGCGATTGCAACGTCACGCGGTCAGACCTCAATCTCGACCCTCCTGCTGGCCGGTATCGCGCTCAATCTCGTGTTCAGTGCGCTTACGTCCTTTGTTATTTCGTTGAGTACCAGGGAATTCGATGTCGGCCGCGTCATTGTGACTTGGCTCATGGGAGACCTCAATAATCGCTCCTGGGAGCATGTTTCGATTGTCTTTTTTACAACCATGCTGGCGCTCCTGGGCACACTTTTCTTCATTAAGGACCTGAACATCCTGATGATGGGGGAAGAGACAGCAGCAAATCTGGGGGTCAACATCAAATTGTCAAGAAATGCTCTTCTGCTGTTTTCATCGATAGAGACCGGCGGTGCAATCGCCGTATCCGGCGTCATCGGGTTTGTCGGCCTGGTGGCCCCGCATATTATGCGCAGTCTGATCGGGCCGGACAACCGCAAGTTGATACTTTTTGCCGGGCTCCTGGCTGCGGTGTTTATCATTTACGCCGATCTGTTCGTCCGCCTGATCGTTAAAGTGGATCTCAAGATCGGTATTATCACTTCGCTGCTTGGAGGCCCGTTTTTTCTCTATCTCATCATCAAGTACCGTAAGCGGTTCGAGTATATGTGAAGGATACCGACAAGCAGATTTCTAGCCTGTCGGAGCGGCAAGCCCAGGTGCCTGCCCGGTTATCGTTAAACATTCAAAGAGTACACAAGGTATGCAGGATAGTATCTCTCCCGGCGTCAACGCCGAAACCGCATTCATTCATTATGCCGGCAAGGTTCAGCAGGTAAAGGCGGAAATCGCCAAGGTAGTGATCGGCCAGGAAGAGATGGTCCAGCTGATGCTCCTGGCACTTCTCGCCAAAGGACATATCCTTCTTGAAGGAGTACCCGGCTTAGCGAAGAGCCTGGCGGTGGAAACATTTGCCACAGTGATCGGAGGCGACTTCAGACGCTTTCAGTTCACTCCGGACAAGATGCCGAGCGACGTAACTGGCACCATGGTTTACAACGACAAGGAAAAAAAATTCGAATTCTACTTTGGGCCTGTCTTCTGCAACATTTTTCTTGCGGATGAGATAAACCGGGCTTCTCCAAAGGTGCAGTCAGCATTGCTGCAGGCCATGCAGGAAAAAGAAGTGACCATTGAACGGATGCGCTATGATATCCCCAAGCCTTTTATGGTGCTGGCCACGCAGAACCCCATCGAGCAGATCGGCACCTATCCTCTCGCTGAGTCGCAAGTAGACCGGTTCATGGTGAAATATGATGTCGGATATCTCAACCGGAACGAAGAGCTCGAGCTTATCCAGAGAAAAAATTCGAATTTCGACCAAATGCGGTCTGAAGTTAAGAATCTTCTCAACCTTCAGGAAATCCTCGACCTCCAGCAGCTGATTCATGATCAGGTCCGGGTAAGCGGGAAGGTTATGGACTATATTCTCAATATCTGCGTCGCTACCCGGCCCAGCCAAACCTATGCATCACAGAACCGGAGCCTGGGTATACATCGCTACATACGACTTGGTGCATCTCCTCGGGCTACAGAATCGTTGCTTGCGCTCTCCAAAGCATTTGCCTTTTACCAGCATCGAGACTACGTGAGCTTCGACGACGTGGCGACCTGTGCCGTTCATGTACTGCGACATCGTATTCTGCTTAATGGAATCGCTCTCTCTGAGCAAATTTCTCCTGATATTCTGGTCGATGAAATTCTGAAAACCATCAGCCCCTACTGAAGCAATGCGTAAAAACGAAGAGCTCCTGCTTAAAAAAAAAGAATTACTGGATATTTTCATCAACCATCGGGTGCACTCACCGTTCCCTGGCGACTGGGAGAGCACATTCAAAGGGCTGGGATACGAATTCTGGTCGTTGCGGGAACTCGAACCAACCGATCCCATCAAGAATATCGACTGGAAGGCCCGGGCGAAAACAGGGAAATACTACGTGCGGGAGTACCTGGCAGAAAGCTATTTCAATGTCATGATTCTCTATGACATCAGCGCTTCCGTCGGCTTCGGACAAAAGGACCTGCTCCAGGCGATGATCGCTGTCTCCATTGCCTACAGCGCTATTTCGACCAATAACGGCTGCGGGCTGATACTCTTTGCCGATGAGGTTATAGAGTATATCCCACCCCGCATGGGTATCTCTCATGGTTTCGAGATTCTTTCTGCAATTGTCCGCGCTGAACCGGTTCCCTGCCGGAACACCAGTCTCCAAAATGCACTGACGGAACTGGTCAATGAAGTGCCGGAGAGCCTGACGTTTATCCTTTCTGATTTTCTCTACCCTTTGAAATTCACCTATAGCTTTCACTCTACGGTACACGGCACTAACAGGCATGAAGTGAAGGCAATACAGGTACTCGAGGAAGCAGAAACAGGTCTTTCATCCCATTCCAAAGGAATCATACCGCTCTATGATTTTGAAACCGGAGAAACCGTTCTGCTCGATCTCAGTAAATGGCGCCAGTACAATGAACAAATGGCCCGGGCAAGGGATTCCGTTAAGCAGCGCCTGTATCATGCTGGTATCAGTATGGCACAGGTTACGCCAGCTGATGATTTTGGCAAGGTGATTAACGACTTTATGAAACGACCACCGTCAACGTACTAGAAAGGTTGCGGGTTCAAAGGTCAAGGTTGATGTGAGAGGGAAGTATAGGTCATATAAGGCATACAGGACTTATATAAAAACTCAACCGTGAACTTTGAACCTGGAACCTTAGATGTTTCCCTGACCAAAGGAAACCGACTATGCGACCATTTTATCACTGCATGTACATAAGCCCCCTGCTCCTCCTGCTGCTTTTCATTGCTGCATGGACGCTGCCTGCGTATGGTGTTACCCGGTTCGGGCAGTATACAACCGAAGATGCTCTTCCTGCTGAATTTCGTTTCGACGATATCTGGTTCACCCGAGGCGGACAAACGATTATCCCGGAAGCAAACCTGACCTGGCTTACGGCTGTTTTCGATATCCGCTTCATGGACGTAAACCTTTACACTGGCGAGGCGCAGGGAACATACGAAGGATTCATCAAGAACAAAGCCCGGGAGCTGTTGAACTCGAACTTTGGATTCGTCGACTATTTCTACGATCCGAACCTTGCCGAGGATGCCTGCTTCTTCAGGGTTCAAGAAGGGATAACACAGCCGGAGCTGAAGCACGTCATGGACATCCTTAACCAGGATGAAGCCATCTCCTATACTCACCCCACGCTCTTCCTCGAAGACCGGATCTATGCTTTTTTCAACGCCTTCAGTCTTACCTGGAAGACCGGAGTCGAGGAGGCACGCAAGGAAAGCGTTCTCACGCAGGCAGACGCTTTTTTTGACCAGGAGAATAGTGTTTATCGAGTCGATGTGATGAGATCACCATTTTTTACCGCGCTTCATCTGCTCAGCCAGGATATCACCGTACAAGAGACGACTCCGTATCTGATGGAACTCAAGCCGACAATCCGGGCAGTTGTTGCGGTCGGAATGAACGGCGCTCACGTAGGCGACACCATTCCCGTTACCTTGTCGATCACTTTTTCCGAACGCGTGAGCATCGAGCCGAGCTCCCTCAGCACAATCAATTTACGGCCTGGGAATCTCCAGAGAGAGCTGTTTGAAAGTTCGTTTGATCCGTATGATCCGGCCAAGGCAGTGATGCAAAGCCCGGTGACCATCACCGGCCGCATCGCTTCTTACGCCGTTGGCGAGTTTATGCTTCCATCAATCACCATCAACTACAGCTGCCCGGATTGTTCAGGAGAAACCGTCCGCGCTGTGGCTACCGAGCCGGTACCTTTCAAGGTCTCCTCACTTGTCCCGGCAGCGCTGGAAGAGAACCGCCTGTTGATGCCAACCGACCCCGTACCATTAAGCTACCGGTTTGATTCTATCGAGAAGCTCCAAAAGCGCTCTCTTGTTCTAACGATTGCTGGGTTTGCAGCCTTTGTGCTTGGCATAACCTTCTTATTTGTGCTTTGGTTCCGCCAGCAGGCCGGGAAAGAAATGGTGGCGGAGCGGAGCCGCGATGAAGTCCTGGCGGAAACGCTGAGGCTTATGCTTGAGGATATACCCCCCGCTCCTCACTGGAAGCACCTCGGTGAAATCGGTGCCCTGGTTCGGCAGTACATTGGCATCAAGTATGGCATCCCGACCGAGCACCTTGGTGGAAGCGGCAACCGGCTGGTCGATTCCCTTGGCGCCCGTATTCCCGGGAACGCTGCAGGCCCCCTCGCTGCAATACTGGCGGCTGTTGACGATGCAGTTGCCCGGGAGCTGGAGTATTACCCTGATAGTGAAGGCGTCAGGCGCTCGGTCGCACACCTACTTCAGGTGACGCAGCGTCCCGGCACCGGAGAGATACCAGATACGCCATGACTATTCAATACCCTTGGACACTTCTTCTTCTCGTGCTTATCCCGGTGGTGATCTACAGCCGCAGGAAGTATATCAGCAGAACCGGCTTTGCCCGCGTGGCACTGATTGGCATAAGACTCCAACCGGGACGGATAAAGCGGTATGGCAGTGATATCATGGTCGGTGTGACCATTTTGCTCCTGGTCTTCTCGATTGCCAACATTCAGTATGCAAGCTACTGGCAGCGGAGCTATCTCGAATCCAAGTGGATCATGCTCGTGCAGGACCTTTCCGGCTCGATGCAGCGTGCCAGCGGCGAAGAAGGGGGAATGACCCTGGGAGACGTAGCGATCGAAGGCGCCCGGGCATTTATCGAGCAGCGGCGTACCAGCGACCTGATTGGGATCGTGGCTTTTTCAAGCTATGCCAAGCTGATTGCACCTCCGGCCTTTGACAAAGAAATTCTCAATGCCAAGCTCAATCTCCTGAGCCGTCGAGCTGACACCTTCATCTTTCGGGAGCTTGCCGTTGGCGGGGCTACCAATGCATCCTACGCCGTCTGGCTGGCACTGAGCGTATTCTTTGTACTGCTGCCGGAAGAACATCAGCCCACGTATGAAGAAATCAGCGACCTGCGCTATGCTCTTACCGGAAAGACACTCTCTCGTGTTCCGGTCCCTGACACGCTGCGAAACATCAATTTCGGCCAGGGAATGGCCATAGTGCTCTTCACTGACGGCCGCATCGAGGCGAACTCTGGAGAGGAGGATGCTCGGCGAGGGCTTCTCAATTTTGCCAACGTCGTGGGACTGGTCAAGCAGCTGGGCGTAAGACTTTACCTGATTGTGGTTGGAGGGGATGTCAATCCGGAAGTCCGGATGGCTTTGGAAGGACCAGAAGGAAGCTCTACCGCCGGAGATATCTTCTACATGCCGCATACGTTCAATCAGCAGAAAATCGAGGAAGTCTACGATACCATCAATCGTTTGGAGCAAAATAGGCTTCTGGTGAAGATGGAAAGAAGAAAGAAAGATACCCGGTGGATTTTTGCTGCAGGCGCGCTGAGTATTATGGCAGCATACTGTCTTGTGCAGGTAATTCCATACTTCAGAAAGATTTAGGGTAACCATGAAAAAAAAGCACCATATGGTCCTTGCGGTAGGCATCGGCCTCGCCGGACTGCTTGCAGGCATATTTTTTTTGCTCCGGTATCAGGCCGAAAAGAACGAAGAACTGCAGATGCGGCAGCTTCAGCAAGCGCTGCAGGCAGCTGATGCAATCACGAGCAACGATGCAGCCATAGCAGCGTATGAGAATCTCAAATCTACCCGCCCGGAGATACAGATACGAATACTGCAGCGACAGTGGCCTCAGGCTCTTGCTATCCTCAGGCAGATTCAGCTTGCCAGGATGCGCAACCTGCAGAACGAAGTTCCTCGATACACCGATCAGCTGAGGAAGCACCTGGAAGCGATGAGTGATCGCAGCAGCTCAATTCTTACGGATTCCGATTCGCTCCCGGCAGAGATCCTCTGGCGGGCAAAGAACATCGAAGGAGCCGTCAAGCTGCTTACCGCTTTCCTGATGCTTGAAGATATTGCAAACGTCGACAAGGCACAGGGGGTAGTCCGGGAAGCAGTTTCGGATTTTAAGGCGGCAATTGAGGCGGTCGAAAAAACGGAAAACCCCGCTTTCGAAAAGAATATACCACGCTGGAACCTGGAAATGCTGATCGGACAGGAGTACGTCAAGCGGATTGAGGCGGCCAGAACTGATCCTGAAAGGAACCAGGCGCTCAAGGAAAACCTGGAAACCCTGATCCCGGAGATTGGAGGTTACGCTCCTGGGGAACCGATTGAAACCCGTATTCAGAAGTAAGAGCAGGCGGCTTCGTGCTTGCCTTTTGTGAATAGATAAAAAGCAACGGAATCCAATGTCCGTAAGTAATCCTCAGTATCTCTGGTTTCTACTCATCGTCCCCGTTTTTGTCTATGCGGCTGTAGCCTCGTATCGCTCTTCGAGCGCCTGGCTGTATCGATTTGCCGGAATAGAGAAAAAGACATCTTCTGCTCTTGGGGCCATTGGATCGTTAGGCATAGCGCTGTTGCTGAGCATTGTTTCTCTTGCAGAGCCGAAAGTGCAATACACCAGAACTGTCTTCAATCGGAGCGGTATCGACATTGCGATCGGCATCGATGTCTCCAAGTCCATGCTTGCCGAGGATGAGGTGCTGCCTCAGGATAACCGGGCCATCTTCACCATCCCGAACCGGCTGAACCGCGCCCGTTCTTGCGCACTCGAGATCATCTCGGAACTCAGAGGTGAACGCGTAGGTGTTTTTATTTTTGCCAGCCGCGGTGTTGAGATTGTTCCACTGACCAGCGATTACGGGTACTGCCAGTACCTGCTGAAACACATCAATGACCTGGCTATCACCATTCCTGGCAGTGATCTGAGCCAGGCAATTATGACTGGAACATCAATGCTGGAAGGCACACCAGCGTCTCATGTTAAGGTGCTTATTCTCATTTCTGACGGAGAGGATATCGGAGACGACCCTGCGGCGCCCGTGGAAGCCGCCGGTCAAGCGGCCTCAAAAGGCGTCATTCTCTATACACTGGGCACCGGCAGGGGCAGCAACGTGCTTATCCCCATCCGCAGTCCTGATGGAAATGCTGTGATCGACTATTATCGCGATCAGGATAAAACGCCTCTGAAGACCCGCCTGGAGCAGGATGCTCTCAAAGCCATCGCGGCAGCCGGCCGGGGGGGGTATTTCCGTCCCAGTGAGGGCTCGTGCGGAGAGCAGGTCGTAACGTCATTCCTGCAGCATGCCCAAGCGGTCGAGTATACGAAGAGGACAGAGCTGGCTTGGTTTGATCTGTCGCCGGTGCTGTTGGCTTTCGGTCTTATGTCATTTTGCCTTGGTGCGGTTCTGAACCAGCGCTGAGGGAAAAGAGGAAACCACTCGCTTCGCGAGAGTTGCACGGAGAGAGGGTATCTTTTTCTCTGATCGGGAGATGCCGATCAGAGAAAAGCATCCTCATGTGATGAGCCATACTGCTTCCATGCTGTTTGGAAGCCAGCAGCACCGTGGAAGCATGTATCAGCTCTGTAGCCTGGGTAGAGCGAAGCGAAGCCCGGGAATTTTGTGCTTGCTGTAAAATCCACCCCAGCTTTCCTTTACAAAAAAAGTGAGCAAGGTGCTGAAATACGAAAGAGCATTTACCCTTGACTGAGGAGACATTAGTGAAGCAGAAGCGCGGATACATCCATCTCTATACCGGCAATGGCAAGGGTAAGACCACTGCGGCAATGGGCTTGGCGCTGCGAGCCGCCGGAGCGGGCATGAAGGTCTTCATTGTTCAGTTTCTCAAAGGTCAGGCATCGGCTGAGCGCAAAGCGTTTGAGCGGCTGAGTGATCTGGTGACAATCATGCATTTCGGAACCGGCCAGCTTATCAAAGACAAACCAACTGACCGGGACATGGCTCTGGCCGCCGAAGGACTGATTGAGGCACGCAGAGCTCTGATTTCGGAAGAATACGATGTGGTCATCCTCGACGAAATAGCGGTTGCTGTCCACTTCGGCCTCATACCGTTAGAAGACGTCCTCAGCCTGATCAAAGAGAAGCCTTCCTTCGTGGAACTTGTTCTCACCGGCCGTTATGCTGACCCGGCATTGATAGAAGCTGCCAGCCTGGTAACGGAAATGAAGGATATCAAACACTACTACGACCAAGGAGTAGCAGCGCGGAAAGGGATTGAGAGCTGATGTGTGAAACAGTAAAGAGTGAAGAGTAAAGCGTAAGGTGTTCTGAGATGATGGGTGCCGAGCGCCGATTATTCAGAACTTCTCACTTCTCGTATGAAACTTGCTCTCGCGCAGGGGAGCCTGCCCTGAGTCCCGCCGAAGGGCTGAGAACGCGGAGAAAAGAATATCTGCATTTTCTTCCCTGCGATCTCTGCGTCCCAGCGCGAAATCGTGGGTGAGCACCAGGGAAGGATCTCCTTACTCTTTACGAGGAAATCTATGAAAGTAAAACTCTTTGCTTCTTTGCGAGATGGCCGATTCACCGAACGAGAATGGGCGTGCCCTGAAGGCACGACCGTCCACCGTATCCTCCAGGATCTCAACATTAATGAAAACGATGCAGGAATCATTCTCGTCAACTCCCGACACGTCGAACTGGACCAGGTGCTGTCGGAGGGTGATACTCTGGCAATTTTTCCGGTGGTCGGAGGAGGATAGATCGAGAGCCACGGTACTGCTGTAAAAAAAACACCCTTGCTAATTAGAAGCAGTCGGTTCATAATTGATATATAAATATCTTCAATTAAACTAGTAGCATGACCAGGGAAATTCATAATCGGGACGATACCAGACACCACCTGACAGAGGTGAAAATCGTTCTGTGAATGCATTGGTCTTTCTGATCGTATTCCCCTTGGTTATCGCACTCCTGGCATTGCTGTTGCCGCGCAGCCCTTTTGCCAGGATTGTCGGCCTGGGAGCAAACATGGTCCTGGCCTCAGTGCCGCTGTATCTTCTTTTCACCACCCTCAGTGCCGCACCTGCCTATTATAGACTCGAAAACCACCTTATAGACGATGCGATGCTCATCATCGAAATCGCGGTTGCCGTCTATATTCTGTATGTGTCATTCACCTTCAAAAAACACCTTGCCGCACTGCTCATAGCTGTTCAGTCGGCAGCCATAATCGGCTTTGAATTCCTGAACAGCAGTTCCCTGCGCATTGAACACAGCCTCTTTGTTGACAAATTTTCCATCGTAATGGCCCTGATTATCGGCTGCATCGGCAGCGCCATCTGCCTCTATGCCATCGGCTATATCCGGGAGTACCATCAGCACCATCCTGAAGTAAAGAACCGTCCCCGATTCTTCTTCTTTTTCATGTACCTCTTTCTTTCCGCGATGTTCGGTATCGTTTTCTCCAATAATCTCCTCTGGCTCTTTTTTTTCTGGGAGATTACCACCTTCTGCTCATTCATGCTGATCGGCTATCAGAACGATGATCTCTCGCGTCAAAGCGCTTTTCGGGCTCTCGAAATGAACCTTTTTGGTGGTGTGGTATTCGCCTTTGGTCTGATATACCTGTACTACTCCACTGGCACCATGGAACTTGATCGAATTCTCTGGCTCGGTGAAGGCGTGGTGCTCATCCCCGCAGTGTGCATTGCTTTTGCAGGGTTGGTCAAATCAGCTCAGTTTCCTTTTTCATCATGGCTCACCGCAGCCATGGTTGCTCCCACACCGGTATCAGCCCTGCTCCATTCGAGCACCATGGTGAAAGCCGGGGTCTATGTTATCCTGCGCGTTGCTCCACTCCTGGAAAACACCGTACCAGCGCAAATGATCACCCTGGTAGGCGGAGTGAGCTTTCTTGTGACTGCGCTGATCGCTATTTCCCAGAGCAACGCCAAAAAGGTGCTTGCCTACTCCACCATTTCCAATCTCGGATTGATCGTCGCCTGCGCCGGGGTAAACAGCCGGGCTGCTTTGTGGTCGGCACTGCTGCTCATTATCTTTCATGCTGTCGCCAAGTCGCTTCTCTTTCTATGCGTCGGAATCGTGGAATCGAAACTGGGAAGCAGGGACATCGAAGATATGGACTATCTGGTAGTACGCATGCCACGACTCGCAACCTCGATGATGATTGGCATGGCGGGTATGGTCGTCGCCCCCTTTGGCATGGTCATCGCCAAGGTGGCTACTCTTAAAGCGTTTGTAGCTACCAACCCGGGAATGGCGGTTGTGATTGCCTATGGCGGTGCTGCTACCGTTTTCTTCTGGACCAAATGGATGGGAAAAATCGTCTCCAGCACCTCCGGGGCAGACATAGGCAGCGTCGAGCACCAGGTCAGTCCCTGGGAACAGGTGGTATTGGTGATTCTGGCATTTGCAACCGTAGCAGTGATTCTGGCGTTTCCTTTTCTCGCATATCATGTCATCGATCCTTATGTTGAAAGAATCTTCGGAGGAGTACCCACGATCGATCCCTTCAATATGTGCATCATTCTCGTTGCCATGATTGGATTGTGGGTGATTATGCCGCTGGGGCTGTTTTACTATGGCTTCCGCGACCGGAAAGTTAAGCGGGTGGGAACCTATCTGGGAGGCGGCAACATCGATCGGGTAAGCTTCGAGGGAGCCATGAATTCACGCCAACCGGTCCAAATGAAGAATTATTATCTGCAAAGATACTTTAATGAAGAGGTGCTGTTTGCCGCTGGTGTTGTCATTTCCATAACCTTTCTGCTCATTATGTTTGGAGTGATCACAGTATGAATGGTTTCTGCATGGTGTATCAATCTTTTGAGCTCCTGCAAAAGATGCTGGCATTCATCCTGCTTGCGCCGTTGATCGGGGGCTTGCTCGCTGGTGTTGATCGAAAAGTGACTGCGCGGCTGCAGGGCCGCTATGGCCCCCCAGTGCTTCAGCCTTTTTATGACGTGCTCAAGCTTTTTCAGAAAGAGACTATCGTTGTCAACAAGCTGCAGAATTTTGCCGTGCTCCTCTTTCTGATTTTCACTGTCTTTTCAGGCGCCCTATTCTTTGCTGGTGCTGATCTCCTGCTCATGGTTTTCACCCTGGCCCTGGCAAGCACCTTCTTCGTTCTCGGAGGCTACAGCGTCGGGTCTCCTTTCAGCCATATCGGAGCTGAACGTGAGATCATTCAGATGGTTTCCTACGAACCGATGATCATTCTCACTGCAGTGGGGATGTACCAGGTGACCGGCAGTTTCCGGGTGGGAGATATTGTCAGGTTTCCTGGACCGTTGATTTTTTATTTGCCGGGCATCTTCGCCGGCTTCCTCTATATCCTCACCATCAAGCTGCGTAAGTCGCCCTTTGATCTTTCCATGTCTCACCACGCTCACCAGGAACTAGTCCGAGGCATTACCACTGAATTCTCCGGCTCAGCTCTGGCCTTGATCGAAATCACGCACTGGTATGAAAATGTGCTGCTCCTGGGAATTGTTTACCTGTTCTTTGCCTTTAACCCCTGGCTGGCTATTATCGTGGCACTCAGTACCTACCTGTTTGAGATTTTCATCGACAACAACTATGCCCGATTCAAGTGGCAGCTTACCTTTGTTAGTTCCTGGCTGGTTACTGCGGTAGTGGGT
>JAGOGO010000088.1 GCA_017996625.1 Deltaproteobacteria bacterium
TTCAGCGTGCGCGCGAGGCCGGTCTCGAGGTAGTCAAGGTAGTGGTTATGGTTGATCGTCAGGAAGATAACGGCCGGCAAAATATCGAGAAGGAAGGGGTGGAGGTCGAAGCGCTGTACACGATCAGCGATCTGATGAAGCTGCGGACATAGAATGGTTCAAGGTTGCAGGTTCAATGTTCAAGGTTGGCACTTTAAACACACGATATGCGATGTGGGATATGATAAGCAGCTTAGCACTAAGTCTGTATCGCACATCCCATTACCCATATCCCATATCGTAAACTTTGAACTTTGAACCCACGCCGACGGTCAACAAACTCATATGAGCTTTATCCCCAGTTATATAATCCTGCAGCAATCCGGAGAACTGGCAGACCGCATCGACCGGCTGAACGCCATGCTCGCTTCATGCTCCCTCTGTCCCCGGACATGCAAGGTGAACCGTCTGGAGGGCACCCGGGGTGTCTGCGGTGCGGGAAGGAGCCTCGTGGTCGCCAGTGCATTCCCGCACTTCGGCGAAGAGCCGCCTCTGGTAGGCCGCCATGGGTCGGGGACGATTTTTCTTTCGCACTGCAATCTTCGCTGCGTGTTCTGTCAGAACCACGACATTAGCCACCATGAAGAAGGTTCGACGATAACCAGCGAGGACCTTGGTCGCCTCATGATCGGGCTGCAGGAACGCGGCTGCCACAATATCAATTTCGTCACTCCCACCCAGTATGCTCCTCAGATCGTCGCTGCTCTTCCGGATGCTATTTCCCGGGGGCTGCGGATTCCGCTGGTATACAACTGCGGTGGATACGAATCGCTGGAAACAATCAGGCTCCTGGATCGGATCGTAGACATCTACATGCCGGACATGAAGTTTTCCTCTTCAGCGCCGGCACACACCTACTGCACAGCCCCGGATTATCCCGAGGTGGTGAAAGCAGTACTCAGGGAAATGCATCGTCAGGTCGGCGTCCTTTCGGTCGATAGCTATGGCATTGCCGAGCGAGGGCTGCTGATTCGACATCTCGTCATGCCTGAAGGGTTAGCCGGTACGGAAGAAACCATGCGCTTTGTCGCTGAAGAGCTCTCTCCAGATTCATATGTCAACATTATGGATCAATACTATCCGCACTACCATGCCCACCAGTATCCTGAAATCAACCGGTGCATAACGGCTGAAGAATACCGCAGTGCTCTGGCCTGTGCACGACGCTATGGGCTTCACCGAGGCCTGTCGAGTTAGATCGTTTCAACCGTTCCAGCCGTTTAAACGGCTTAGCTTGTTGTTGAAAAAATGGTCTACTCACAGGGTGTTCAAAAAGGTGTAGATGCAAGGCGTGCGCAATCCTGAGGAATGAGGCGTACAGTTTAGTACGCCGCAATGACGAAGGATAAGCACAACGCAGCAGATGCGCCTTTTTCAACATCCTGTTAACCGCAGTACTGTCTCACCACATCGTAGAGCACTTTGATTGCGAAGAGAAGATTCTTTCGGGAGATCCGTTCATTGTGACCATGCAACAGGTCATGATAGTCAGCATAGTCCCCTTCTGCGAGGAGCGGGCCGAAGCCGAAGGCGGGAATTCCTGCGGCGCGGAAAAAGCGCGAGTCGGTAGCACCGGAAGAGACAAACGGAACCAGCACTGCCCGGGGGTCGTGCTGCCGGAGGCTTTCTTCAAACACTGAAAGCAGTGGATGAGAAAGCGGCGATTCCGAGGGCACGGACGAATCGAGCACCTCTATGCGATAGTCTGAAATCCCGTTGAGCACAGACTCCATCTCCGCTTGTACCTGCTCCGGCTTTTCTCCGGGAACCATCCGGCAATCGATTTCACAGTAGCACTCACTGGGGATGACATTGGTTTTTTCACCACCTTTTACCACCGTGGGTACAAAGGTATTGCGGATCATTCCACCGAGGAGTTGACTCACTCCGCGATCGGGCACCTGGCCGAGGGCCTCGTCTTCCTCACCTTGATGCTGCATGATCTTTTCAAGAAGGGGTGCGAATCCGGGATCAAGAGAGAGCTTGTTGACCAGCTCCCTGGTTACCGGTGGCACCTGAACGAGTGATCGGTAGTTTCCCACTGCGTTCAGGCACCTTCCTAGAGAAAGAATACAGTTGTCTTCACGCGGTATCGACGCATGACCTGGGCTTCCACTAAACGTGATGCGAAACCAGGAAATGCCTTTTTCAGCCACCTGGCAGAAATAAAAATTATTCTTCTTCCGGGAGATGCCGGCTCCACCTCCTTCATTGATAATAGCATCAACTTCCAGCAGGTCCTTGCGGTTCCTGCAAAGCCAGGCAGCTCCATTCACGCTGCCCTTTTCCTCATCTGCAGTAGCTACCAACATCACGTCTCGCTTAAGGCGTTGTCCGCTTCGTTTCAGCACCAGCAGCACCATAAGTTCGGCAATGCCTAATCCCTTGCAATCTACAGCACCCCGACCCCAAATTTCATTTCCGATAACCGCACCGGAAAGCGGCGGATGAGCCCATTTATCTGCTTCCGCAGGCACGACGTCAATATGGCTCAACAAAAGCAACGGCCGCTTGCTGCCGGAACCCGGCAGGCGACCAATCAGACTTGCCCGGAGGGGTTCCGATTCCATGATTTCGCATGATATCCCTTCCTTCCCAAGAAGAGTCTTCAGAAAGCGCGCTCCTTCGATCTCATTTCCCGGCGGATTAGTAGTATCGATCTGAAGATACTGACTCAGATACTCGGTTGCCTCTTTCTCCACAGCGTTCCAGTCGATCAAATATTCCTGCATATAAAACCTTTCTTCGGAAACGTTCACTGTTGTCCGTTAACCGTTCGCCGATTAGAGTAGGTTTACCGCTTACCGACAAAGAGGTAATCGACCATTGTTTGCCCCGCGTATCTTGTGAGGTTATTGACAAAGAATACGATCTGCTCTTTTGTTTTTACAGTGAACGGTCAACAGCGAACTGACAACGTTTACGACCCTGCCCCGTCGGTCAAATGATACGCCCTCCCGCTCCAGCAGCCGGCGCTTAAGAGCAATTCCCGAAGGCGCTGAGAACCCGCCCAGGCTGCCATCACTGTGCACAATTCGGTGGCAGGGAACAACCAGAGGAAACGGATTTCTTCCTAGTGCGGTGCCCACCGCCCGGCAGGCGGTTGGATGGCCAACTGCGCCGCTCAGCTGCTGATAGGTCCGCACCTCGCCCCAGGCAATAGACTGAGCAGCGCGCCAAACCAAAATGGAAAACGCTGAATGTCCAGACCAGTCTAAATCAAGACTTACCGATCTGCCGGTCCCCAGAAAATAGTCATTGAACAGCGCTGACAGTTCTGGCTGTGGGGAAGGATCTTCTGCAGCAACCGGATGGCTGCTGCTAATGTCAGCTAATACTTGACTGCGTTCGGAAGGGAGTACAATTCTCCTGAAACCATTTTCTCCCTGAACCGCACCCATCCATCCCCATTCGGTTTCAAAAAGGCAAAATATTTCCCGGTCCAACACAGGCGGAACCCTCGCTCAATCCGGTTGAAAATGCAACAATCACAGACACATGCTTGTTTTGTAGGTCATTCCTCAGCCTAAGTCAAGCACTTTGACCCATTAGGGAATAAGCCATTGATCCTATAGTGAAACTGTCGGAAGGGATTGTAATTTGGCGACCGTTTGCGTACAATACATAACCAGATTCGATAGATGAACACTCTTTGCTCTTGACCGGCCATGAAAACACATGACAACATTCGTTCCATTTGGCTTGTCCTATCCAACAATTTTTACAGTAACAAAAGGTTAACAGGATTCGAATGGGAACTTCATCATTGAGAATAGGTATTATCGGCGCAGGAAGCTGGGGAACTGCTCTGGCAACGCTCCTCGCCCGAAATGGGCACCAGGTGACGCTCTGGGTGTATGAAGCAGAAGTATATGAACAGATCCATCTGGACCATGAAAACCATCTCTATCTGGACGGGACTGCCATTCCTTCCGGCGTCGTTCCAACCCAGTCTACTAAAGAAGCAGCCTCGGGGAAACAGATTCTGATCTCCGCAGCCCCTTCTCACGTGGTGCGCTCGGTACTTTCTCAGTGCGCTGACCATCTCAGTCCTGAAACGGTTGTAGTCAGTGTCTCCAAGGGAATCGAGAACGCCTCTTTGAAGACCATGGCCGGTGTTTTTTCGGATATTCTTTCTCCTCATCTCCTGCAACGTGCTGCGTATCTATCCGGACCGAGCTTTGCCCGGGAAGTAGCCCAACAGCTTCCTACTGCCGTGGTTGCTGCTTCCCGGGATAACGAGGCCGCCTGCCTGGTGCAGAACGCCTTTTCTTCACCGTGCTTCCGGGTTTATGCAACCAACGATGTCATTGGTGTAGAGCTTGGCGGAGCACTCAAGAACGTTATCGCGATTGCTGCTGGCTGCGCCGACGGTCTGGGATTCGGCCATAACACTCGGGCTGCGCTTATTACGCGCGGCTTAGCGGAGATATCCCGGCTGGGCGTGGAACTCGGAGCTCATCCGCTTACGTTTGCCGGGCTTTCAGGACTTGGTGACCTGGTTCTCACCTGTACCTCCTCACTCAGCCGTAACCACACGGTCGGGGTCAAGCTGGGACAAGGAATGGCTCTGGATGCTATAGTCCGAAGCACTGCCACGGTCGCGGAAGGCATCAAGACCACCCGGTCTGCCTATGACTTGGCGAGGCGGCATGGGATTGAGATGCCGATTATCGAGCAAATGTACAACATCCTTTATGCGAACAAACAACCGCAGCAGGCCGTATCCGACCTCATGAACCGGAGCCTTCGCTGTGAGCTGGAGGAATCCTCATCTAACGGATCTTAAAATCCCGTGGCCAGGTTAGTACATCGGCCGCACGACAACATATGTCCTGTTACGTATGGGAGGACTTACGTATGGCAGGAGAAGCATTCTTTTTGGGAATTGATGTGGGAGCCGTAAGCGCTAATACCATTATCATGGATTCCAGAAAGAGTATCATCGAAGAACGCTACCAGCGAATCCACGGGCAGCCTATCGCCACGGTTCGTGCGACCCTCGTCGATATCTTTGCAGCTATTCCCTCTTCCCAGTTTGCCGCGATCTCGTTTGTTGGTACCGGGGGCAAGCTTCTGGCTGAGCTTCTCGATGCACACTTCGATAACGAGATCATAGCTCAGTGCAAAGCAATAGAGTGGCTGCATCCTGCCATCCGGACCGTCATCGAAATGGGTGGCGAAGATTCCAAGCTCATTCTGCTCGATTTCGATCCTCGACAGCAGTGCCTCCGACTTACCGATTTCTCGATGAACACCATGTGCGCCGCCGGCACCGGCTCCTTCCTCGATCAGCAGGCTACTCGTCTCAATCTCAGCATCGAAGAATTCGGACAGTTGGCTTTAAAATCCGAACATCCCCCACGTATTGCCGGCCGCTGCAGCGTGTTTGCCAAAAGCGATATGATCCACTTACAGCAAATCGCCACCCCGGATCACGATATTATCGCCGGACTCTGTTTTGCCGTAGCGCGAAATTTCAAGAGTACCATCGGCCGAGGCATGCCTTTTCGGATGCCGGTCGCTTTTCAGGGCGGTGTTGCCGCAAATCAGGGTATGCGACGCGCCTTCCAGGAGATTCTGGAGCTCCAGGATGATGAATTCATCATCCCCACATACTTTGCCTCAATGGGTGCAATCGGAGCATGTCTTTTGGCCATGGAAGATGCAACCCGCCGGAAGCCATGGTCAGGGTGGCAGCGGCTCGAAGCATACCTGGACAAGCCTCCTGATTATGCCACCGGAGAAGCTTCGCTCGCCGATGTCTCTCCAGTCATTGTCTCGGCAGAAGCGCATTCGCGGACGTTGGCGCCGGATGAACAAACTACCGGCTATCTCGGCGTTGACGTAGGTTCAATCAGCACGAACCTCGTTGTCATCGATGATGAGAAGAAGGTTCTCACCAAGCGTTATCTCATGACTGCCGGCAGACCGATCGAAGCAATCAAACAGGGCCTGCGAGAGATCGGCGAAGAGCTGGCCGGCCGGGTAACGATTGTCGGAGCAGGCACTACAGGATCAGGCCGGTATCTCACCGGCGATTTCATCGGTGCGGATGTAGTACGAAACGAAATTACTGCCCAAGCTACGGCAGCGGCCCATATCGACCCTGAGGTAGATACCATCTTCGAAATTGGCGGCCAGGATTCAAAGTTCATCAGCCTTCGGAATGGTGCGGTCGTTGATTTTGAAATGAACAAAGTCTGTGCTGCGGGCACCGGTTCATTTCTGGAAGAACAGGCGGAGAAGCTGGACATTTCTATCAAAGAAGAATTCGGACAACTGGCTCTCCGTGCACCTGCAGGTGTTCCTCTCGGAGAGCGGTGCACCGTTTTCATGGAATCCGACCTTGTTCATCATCAGCAGCGAGGTGCAGAGAAGGATCAGCTCGTAGCCGGACTTTCGTACTCCATCGTCCACAACTACCTCAACAAAGTAGTTGAAAAAAAACACATTGGCGATCATATCTTCTTCCAGGGGGGTACGGCATTCAACCAAGGCGTCGTTGCCGCTTTTGAAAAAGTTGTGGGCAAAACAATAACCGTACCGCCCCATAATGAAGTAACCGGTGCGATCGGCGCCGCGATTCTGGCTATGCAGGAAAAAGCGCCGGGCACCAGCGCCTTCAAAGGCTTTGACTTGAGCAATCGAGATTACGGCCTGAGCACCTTTGAGTGCTCGGGGTGCGCCAACCACTGTGAAATCCATCGACTCGAAGTCAAGGGAGAGCGGCCGCTCATGTATGGAGGTCGCTGCGAGAAATACGAGGTTGAGCACAGAAAGAAGGATCGAGCCGACATTCCCGACCTGTTCGGCGAACGAGAAGAGCTCCTGCTTCGTTTTGAGGGGGAAAATGAAGCACTCCCGGATTCTGCTCCGGTTGTAGGCATACCGCGAGTACTATTCTTCCACGACCTCCTTCCTTTCTGGGGTGCTTACTTCAATACCTTGGGATACCGAGTCGTCCTTTCCGACCGGACGAACAAAAGTCTTATCCATGAAGGCGTAGAATCCATCGTTGCGGAAACCTGTTTCCCAATAAAGATAACCTACGGCCATGTGCTCAACCTTATTGGAAAGGGTGTGAGGACCATTTTTCTTCCGAGTCTTATCAATCTTAAACATCCACAGAAGAAGATCTCTCAAAGCTATGCCTGCCCGTGGGTTCAGTCGGTACCCTACACGATTCAGTCAGGAATTGATTTTCAGCGCCTAGAGGTGGAGTTCGTTCATCCACCTATGTGTATGGGTGATGAACCGCACCGGCTGGAAGCCACGCTTCGGAGGACTATTGCCAGCCGATTTCGCAAGAGCAGTGCCGATAATCGCAGGGCATTTCACCGGGCGTGGGAAGCGCAAACCGAGTTCTCCGATATCTTGCGGCAGCGAGGCAGACAGATACTCTCCCGGCTCGGAGCGAACGAACGCGCTCTGGTGATCGTAAGCAGACCTTACAATGGCTGTGATACCGGGATCAATCTGCGCATTCCTCAGAAGCTGCGGGATATGGGAATCACTGCTATTCCCATGGATATGCTTCCTTTAGAGGAAATCGATCTTTCCCGGCACTGGCGTGGCATGTACTGGGCCTATGGCCAGAAAATTCTCGCTGCTGCTCAGTTCATCAAGAAAGACCCTCGGCTTCATGCTCTCTACATCAGCAATTTCAGCTGCGGACCAGATTCGTTCATCAGCCATTTTTTTCAGAAAGAGCTTCGTGACAAGCCATACCTGCAGATCGAAATCGATGAACATAGCGCTGATGCAGGAGTGGTGACCCGGCTGGAAGCATTTCTGGACAGTCTGAGGAATGGCCATTCTGTACACCAGGAGGAACAGCCGGACTCTGTCCCGGTGTCGCGATCGAATGGAAAAAAACGAACAATCTATCTTGCCTACATGACCGATCACGTACACGCACTAGCTGCAGCCTTTGAAGCCTGCGGCACTCCCGCGGAACTCACCCCTGAATCCGATCCGGAAAGCGTGCGGATCGGACGCAAATACACTTCCGGCCGCGAGTGCTATCCGTGCATTCTGACGACCGGGATGATGGTTAAGATGATCAACACGCCGGGGTTCGATTCTCGTCGATCCGCATTCTTTATGCCGTCCACCAATGGCCCGTGCCGTTTTGGCCAGTATTTTCACTTTCAAAGGATGCTCCTCGATGAACTCGGCTATGAAGATATCCCGATTTATTCCTTGAACCAGGACGATTCCATCTACCACCAAACAGATAGTATTGGCACCAGATTTACCCGCTTAGCCTGGCAGGGCATTGTCGCCATTGATTTGATCGAGAAGAAACTGCGGGAAACCAGGCCCTATGAACTCGATCCGGGTGTGACCGAAGCGGTTTATCAGCACTATCTTCATGCGATTACCGACCACATTCGTGCGAAAAAGAATCTTGCCGGACTGCTCAGACAGGCAGCCTTCGACTTTGAAGACATACCGATCAACCGTGATCTTCGGAAGCCGGTGATTGGCATTGTCGGAGAGATCTACATTCGATCGAATCGATTCGGCAATGAAAACATCATCGGTGAAATCGAAGCCCTGGGAGGGGAGGCATGGCTGCCGCCAATTGGCGAGTGGTTCTATTACACGAATTTTACCGCCTTGCGCAGGAGCTTCAAGGATCGACGCTACAGCAATCTTCTCAAGATGGTTATCACTGATCTCTATCAGCGCCATGATGAGCACATTCTCGAGAAAACCTTTTGCGGTCGGCTCAAGAATCATCCCGAGCCTACTACTCGGCAGACCTTAGCCTATGCTCGACCGTACCTGGATTCTACCTTTGAGGGAGAAGCAATTCTGAGCATCGGCAAGGCAGTGGATTTTATCAATAAAGGTGTAAGCGGGATCATCAACGTCATGCCCTTCAACTGCATGCCAGGCACCATTGTCAATGCCCTCCTGAAACGATTCCGCGAGTTCGAGGGTAACATCCCCGTGCTCAATATGTCCTACGATGGTCAAAAACAAACCAACGCCAAGACGCGATTAGAGGCTTTTGTTCACCAGGTCCGGCAGTACCAGGAATTTGCCGACCGGTGAGGGAGGATAAACATGCTCGAGACAATCCGGACACGAAGAAGCATTCGCACCTTTACCGCCCAGCCGGTCGATGACGATACCATTGATACGATCATCGAAATGGGGACCTGGGCGCCCTCAGGACTCAATAATCAGCCATGGAAGTTTGTGGTCATCAAAGAGCGGCGGCTGCTCGAGCAGCTGGCTGAGTTGACAAGCTCCTCTCATATCATCCGTCACGCCGCCGTGTGTATTGCCGTCTTCCTGGACCATACGCTCGGCTATGATCGAGTAAAGGATATTCTGGGAGTAGGTGCGTGTATAGAAAACATGATGCTCAGCATTCATGCTCTCGAGCTCGGCGGCGTCTGGCTTGGAGAAATTCTGAAAAACCGGAAAAAGGTGGAAGCCCTTCTCGAGGTTCCTGAAAGCTGTGAGCTCATGGCTGTGGTGGCATTCGGACATCCAGCTGCAAAAAGGGAAACCGGAGTCCGACGGCCTCTCCGCTCTGCAATCCTCAGCCGGAAATAATTGCACGTACTATGCGGTGTCGTTATCTGCAGGTCATCTGCCTACCACCTTCGAGCCGTCCGTCACCAATAGATCTTCCGCATGATTGTCTGGTAGACACTGAAAGCACGCTTTCGGCAGGAGCCGGCGAATAACGGCTCCGGTTCTGAGCGACAGGAAGGGCTTGTTTCAGCAGCAAGTTCCGAACGGCACACCAATAGCGCGAATCAGGCATACTCCAGTTTCCTCTTTGCAACATTAGTGCAATTTTGCATCATGACAATATTGTTATATATCAATATATTATCATTGTGTTGCGTTTGCGAAACTAACATCAAACAACAGAACGCGTGGGCTTTGCAGTTGGAGGCATTGATAACAGTGAACTTTCTTGTTCAGCAAGCGTTTGGCACGACTCTTGCTGTAACTCCAATTGTACGTTTTCTGGACCAGCAACGATGAACTTAGTAACGAATTTCAATGAATTATTGATCTCTGCTTCCTACATCGTCTGACCAGAACGACACGCAGCAATGCAGCGCGGCTGTACTGAGAATTCAGACAGCACCATCGGCAAAATACAACCCTGTAACGCTGCGCGATCCGCCGGTGACAACCTCCAGCGGACGGACGGACTTCTTCTGAAGCCGTCACTGTTATCGATCTTAAAAAAACCTACAAGGAGGAACTGTTCATGGCAAATTACGCAAAAGGTTTTGGTCCTCACTATTGGGAACGTTGCTATGTTTTTCGGTGCCGGAAAGGCGAATGCCCTTTTGTAACACATTGCTTCGCTGCTGAAGCTGAAGATCGCAAGGAAACGAGAGAACTCGTTCAATCCTTATATAACCAGGCAACAAGAGGTGAAGAAGAAAGCCCGCTTACTGCTTCTCAAAGAGCACGCCTGGACCACGCCCGAAGAAAGTATCCAGCGGTATTCGCTTCTCCCGAAGCTTCGTCTTACTGAGATCCAAGCCCTCGAAAGAGTAGATCCGTTATCGCAGCGCTGCCTCACATGGACTCACCCATCGCCATGTGAGGCAGCGTCGTTAACCGCGATAGCTTCATTTCCGGAATGGCGTGCACTGTCCTGCAGGGTTTTTATTGCTCTCAGGAGATCCGCTCGCTTATAAACATGGTACGCAGTCGGGGATATTTTTATTTGAACATTTTTTGATTTTTTGTTAGTGTTGGTTGTCTTATATCTAGCACTGCACAATGCACATATCCCAAGGGGACCATGGTATGTGAGAGGCACCCCTGAATTCTCGTTTCCTCAACATCTTAACAATCAACAACTTAGCGTATAGGGAGTATACTATGGACGTCAACGCTATTCTGGAAAAAGTTAACGCCACCCCAGTACCAAAAGTAAAAAAAGTGGCGCTCGCTTATTCCGGCGGACTCGATTCGGCACTGGCGGTAGTCTTGCTCAGAAATAAATATCAGGTTGAAGAAATACTTCCAATCACGATCGACATCGGACAGGGCGAGGAAGAGATGCACGAGAGCAAAAGCAAGGCCGAGGTCCTCGGCGTCACGCCACTGTTTGTCGATCTGCGCGACGAATTCACCGAGGTCTGGATTTCGCGTGCGATTCACGCCAATTCCGACTATCGCGGGTATCCGGTCTCGACGTCGATGACAAGGCAGATTATTGCTCGCAAGGTCGCTGAAATTGCAGTAGAAAAAGGTTGCGACGCCCTTATGGAAGGATCTTCCGGCAAAGGCAACGATCAGTATCGGATGCACAATGTATTTAAGACATTTGCTCCCAAACTGGCTATTCTCGTTCCGGTTCGCGATTTTGATCTTACCCGGGGCGAAGAAGAGGTACTGTGCCGTCACTGGGGCGTTCCGGTTACTGAAACCATTACCGGTGGTGATGACAAGACCATGTGGTGCCGTTCCATCGCCAGCGGCGCCGTCGACCTCAACCAGGAGATTCCTGATAATATCTGGATGTGGTACACCCCTCCGGAAAAGGCGCCGGACAAACCAGAGATGATCGAGATTGAGTTCAAGGAAGGTGTCCCGATCGCGCTCAATCAAAAGCAGATGAAGCTTGCCGACCTGGTTCCAGCACTAAACACCATTGGCGGCCGCAACGGCATAGGCAAAATTGATATGTTTGAAGACGGCATTATGGATCTCAAAAGCCGTGAAATCTACGAAGCGCCTGCTGCCACGATCATTCTCAAGCTCCACCGTGATCTGGAACAATTCTGTCTTACCAAGGATGAGCTGCAGTTCAAGAAGATGGTGGAAATGCAATGGTCTTACCTGGTCTATCATGGCATGGCCTATCATCCGCTTCGTGCCGATCTCGATGCATTCCTCAAAACGAGCCAAGGAGTTGTGAACGGCACGTACAAGGTGAAGCTGTATAAAGGAAACATCGATATTGTCGGCCGCGAGTCCAAAACCGGCCTCTTCTATCCGGAAATCCGTTCCATCAAAGGAGCAAGTTTCAATCAAAAAATGTGCGCTGATGCGGCGCACGTCCGCGGACTGCCGTTCGAGATTCTCGGTAAGCGGGGAATCATTCCCGAGTAAATGAACCGTAAGGAGTGAGAAGTAAGCGAAAGCCTCTGGCCGGGGCCAGGTTGATCGCAGAA
>JAGOGO010000257.1 GCA_017996625.1 Deltaproteobacteria bacterium
GTCGATATCGAACCATATGCGGTGAGAATGATGACTTCAACAGGAACTTCCGAGCACTTTATTTTCTTTAAAATTTCTATACCATCGATGTCCGGGAGATTGAGATCAAGGAGTAGAATGTCGAAATTATGGTTCTCCAGCAGATCCAGAACCCTGCTCCCGTATTCTGCCTCGAGGACGGTATATCCTTCGCCAGAGAGTTCGACTTTAAGTACCTTCCGAAGATTTTTGTCATCGTCTGCAAGCAGTATTTTCATAGGCATGTAATCGGCAGTGAAAATCAACATCATGTATGGCATGAACAGGAAAGCGCCCAGAACTTTCACTACGGTGCAGTCCGTATCATACGTGCCCTACGGTCGCCTTGAACGCTGTTGGTTCGATTGCGGCAGTCACACCAACAGCAGGAATGAAGGCATTCTCGCTCTGCGTATCCTTTCTACAACTTTCGTTTTGGGTTTATTCTTAGGTGTTCACCTAAGTGCAATTTTTTACCTCACTTTTTAGCTCAGAGTACTTGACTGTGCCGACTGTTGGTATGGGTAATTATATGTATTTTCCCCGGTGCTGCTACCTATCTTGGAAGAGGGGAATGAAGTATAGTTCTGGCAATCAGGGCGTACAGGCCCGTGAGGTGTTGTTCACTGGATTCAGAAGGTCTGATGTTCAACAAGACGGTACTCCCGGCCTGTCAGTTTTTACCTGGTGCACGAGGATTGCAGGAAGCGCTTGCGATTGGCCGAACGACCGCAACGCGGGCGAAGAAGGGCAGCCATCTAAAAAATAGCTCGAAGCAAGCCGGCAATAAGTCTGAATGGCAAGGCGATGATGTCTCCTATGACGTTCAGGGTAGTACTCAAGATGCCGCCACTATCATCGTCATCTTCAATCGTCGTTTCTTTTTCGACAACCACAGTTTTGTCGCCGGATTCATCTGCGTATGTCGTGCTCTCATCGCTCGCAACAATTGTAGCTTCTGGTTTGCTTGTCGTTTGCTCGTCGGTGAACCCGATACTAAACGTCAAGGCAGCCATGAACAGAGCCAAAAAAAGAAAGTTGGTATTGAAAAACAAAGTTACTTCTTCCTGCTTTCTCATTGTGATTGCTCCGTCAGGTTAAAAAAGAGTTTTGGACACCAGTATAGGTCCCGGCAGAGCGAAGCAGAATGGGGCAAGTATAGTATTTTTGCACTCGAACCCCGGTAGGTGCACCGAAGTGCAGAGCATAGAATGTGAAGCACGGAGCATAAAATGCAGAGCAGGCAGCGGAGAGATTGGACCGGATAGCTTGCTCGTCCCTGAAGCCGGACAAGACATGAGGACCGGGAATAGCGGACGATGCTCTTCCTTCGGGCTTCAGCTCAGCGGCAGTCGCAGTCGACCATGCTCTGATTATCTGGACATGACTGTTGAAGTGTGCGCGGATGGGTCCTCAGTGATTCTCGTTAGGTTGGGTTATCAGGCGTGATTCTGAACCGGATGGTGCGGGAGGAGTGAGCTTAGCCCCAGACCCGCATCCCGCAACAACCGGAAAAATTCTGAATGTGACGGCACCAGGTATATTCAGGGTCAGTACTGTCAATTACTATTCAGGCAGGATAAACTGCGCCTCCTTTTCAATCTCACTGAATGCCCCGCTATCTCGATTTCCAGTGAACTTGACCACCGCAAAGTCTTCTGTTGCTCCAATAGAAAAATGTCCCCGTCCGGGAAGGCTTCCGTGGTCGATAAAATCGAGGTCATCCATCGTAAAGACTACCTGCTCGAGATTGTCAACGGTAAACTCACCCCAGGCTTCTTCATCTCCTTCCTGATCATACACTTTGATAATAAAATCATTGTCGATATCGTTGGGATTCAATATCGCAAGCCCGGTCCACCAGTGAGAAGAATCATGCGCGAAGTAATTGAAGTGCACCCAGTAATCATACTCCTTCTTGGATGAAAGCTGCTTTGCCGTTTCTTCCACTTTCCCGGGCGGGGAAGAAAGAACGATGACAGCCACCACGACCAGACAATACAGCAGAACCTTTTTCATAGTATCCTCCTTTGTGATAATTGATGCAGCCGCATGATGCCCGCTTTCTCGAAGAAGAGAGCATTTTCTTCATGTGCTCGAGATGATTTTCCTGAATCGAAAACCATCTTCCCACATTGAGGTGTTGTTGAACAATACATACGCGTGCTCAAACTGCTGACACCATCTTTTGAGCTGCTCCAGCTCTTCATTGGTGTAACGGTAAGCATAGCCGCCAATTCCATGCAGACGGAAATAGGCAGTACCCCTGGTCACCGGAAGCCGCATAAATGGGTCCACGCAGTGAATCAAGTCGAGACTGGTGCAGAGATGCTCTACCTCAGGATCTTTCCATTCACCACGAGGCTCCCAGGCAGCCTGGAGTCCGTCTCTTTTTATCGTCTGAAAGAAAAGACGCATGTGCTTTTTGTGGAAATCAGTAGGGGTAAAACTCACCGGACATTGAAATACTACTACGTGTGCTCTCAAAGCCGAGGCAATTTCCCGGGTTTGTTCCCATGCCGCAAAAACTTCATCAGTGGGGCGAAAGCCGCCGTAGCGGTGTCGTTTGTTTTCCGGAATGGTATGTTTGATTTTGCGATAGGTAGGGCTCGCGGGCTGATGAGTAATGAGCTGCCACGCCTTGAGCGTAAAGACGAAATCAGGCGGAGCTTCCTTT
>JAGOGO010000258.1 GCA_017996625.1 Deltaproteobacteria bacterium
CTTTCACGTGATCCCAAGGCGATGGTTAATCAGGTTTTCTTCTGCTATTGTCTTGCCGGCACCTACGGTTCGTTTGTCGAGTTCAACATTCTTACCGCAGAAAATATTGACCGGGTGTATATCTGGACCCGCGTCTATGCACTTGGCTGGCCGTTCTTGATGACGCTTCAGCTTCATTTTGTACTCGTTTTCACGGAGCGATGGGAATATCTTCTGAAGCGGACTATTACCTTTGCGCTCTATGTGCCATCGGTGGCAGGTGCAGCGCTGGGCCAGACAACCGATGATTTTATTCGCACTCCGGTTCAGATGCACGGAGACTGGTGTTTGCTTGGACCCCGGCAAACGCCGCTCATAGTGGGAGTGAACACATGGATCATTATTATGGCAATACTGCCGATCCTGCTCATCATCCTGTATGCTCGGGAGCAAACGGATGAACGGAAACGAACCCAGGCCTGCTATGTGGGTATCGGACTATTTGCCAACATGTTCTGGAGCGTGGTTGCCCAGGGGTTTTTCCCTGCGTACAGTGTCGTTATCCCGCAGTTAATCTCCACCGGTGCTTTTATCGGTGCAGCCTTTTACGGATACGCTGTATTGAAACACGGCCTCTTTATTCTCTCGCCGATCACTGCTGCTGAAGGGATCATCAGAACCATGACCGATGCGCTGTTGCTGGTTGGGCCTGATCATCGCATCCAGGCGGTAAACCAGGCTGCTGTTGACCTGCTTGGTTTCGACAAAGATGAGCTCACTACCATTTCGTTTGATCGCTTGTTCCGATATGCTCGCTTCAGCGAGGACAGGTGTGAGCGGTTCGAAAGAAAGCTCCAGGCAAGCGGGTTCTTGAGTGATGAGGAAATGTTTCTTCTGTCCAAGCAGGGAGCTTCTATTCCTATTTCCCTTTCCGCTTCGCTCCTGGCTGACCGGGGAGGGCGGCTGCAGGGCATCATCTGTGTTGCCAGAAATATCAGCGATCGAAAGCAGGCGGAAGAAGAGATCAGAATCACTAATCTGGAATTGCAGAAATCCAACGAGCAGCTCACAGCAGCAATTGCTCGTGCCGAAGAGATGGCCAACGAGGCTGAACGGGCGAATCGAGCAAAAGGAGAATTCCTTGCCAATATGAGCCATGAGATCCGGACCCCGATGAATGCTGTCATCGGCATGACCGGTCTTCTATTGGATACGGATTTGAACAGAGATCAGCGAGAGTACGCTGAAACCGTCCGTATCAGCGCCGAGGCGCTTCTTATGATTATCAACGATATCCTGGACTTTTCCCGGATTGAGGCCGGCAAACTGAAACTTGAGCAGGTCGATTTTGACCTTCGCAGCACTCTTGAGGATATCTCTCGTCTTTTTCATCCAAAAGTTACTCAGAAAGGTGTGCGATTCATTTTTGCGATGGATCCGGAAATCACCTCGCGGGTTGTGGGTGATCCGGGAAGGTTGCGACAGATCCTGGTCAATCTGATCGGCAACGCGTTCAAGTTCACTGACCACGGTGAGGTTTCTCTTTCCACTGAGCTGGTGAAAGAAAAAGACCATGAGATCACTATCCGCTTCACGGTGCGAGATACCGGGATTGGAATCCCTGCTGGCCGTATGGATCGACTCTTTAAATCATTTTCCCAGATAGATGCCTCAACTACGCGTATGTACGGAGGCAGCGGACTCGGTCTGGCGATCTCAAAGCAGCTGGTGGAATTGATGGACGGGAAGATCTGGTGCGAAAGTGAGGATGGCAAAGGCTCTCGTTTTTCTTTTACCGTAGTGCTTGGCAAACAAGCGTCGGTAGCAGAGCCGATGCCCAGCTGGCCGCTTGACGGCCGTGGACAGCGGATTCTGGTGGTGGATGCAAATCCGGCTTCTCTGGATATGTTGTGCTCTTATTTACACCTGTGGGATTTTCAGTGCGATGTAGCTTCGAGCGAGCAGATCGCGCTGGACAAGCTGCGAAACGCGGCAGCAGCTGGATCGCCTTTTCAGGTGGTCATTCTCGACCAAATGATTCCGGGCATGAGCGGCGGCTTTGGAGAATGGAAGATCAAGTACGATGCGCAGCTCAGGGATGTGTTGTTCATCATGCTTACCAACACTGGGGTTCGTGGTGATGCGGCTCGTGCGCGCGAGATGGGATTTTCGGCATACCTTACCAAACCGATTGACTACGATCAACTGCGTGATTGCCTCCTCATGGTACTGAGAGATCAGCGGAAAACGAATGGCAGTCAACCACTGGTGACCCGACATACACTTGCGGAGGCCCGGAAGCGGAGGATCCGCATTCTCGTGGCGGAAGACAACGTTGTCAATCAGAAGCTCGCGGTAAAACTTATCGAGAAATTCGGTGCCCGGGCCGATGCGGTTGTAAATGGGAAGCAGGCACTGGCGGCAGTAGAAAATGCTGTCTACGATCTTATTCTGATGGATGTTCAGATGCCGGAAATGGATGGTATTACGGCAACGAAGTTGATCCGCGAACAGGAGCGGGAACGGGGAGGCCATATTCCGATCGTGGCCATGACTGCCCATGCTATGAAAGACGACCGGGACTTATGTATGACGGCGGGAATGGATGCTTATCTTTCGAAGCCGATCAGAACCGAGCAGCTCCTGGAGGTAATCGAGAAGATGGTTGGGGAAGAAACTGTGAACAGTAAAGAGTGAGAAGTAAAAAGTAAG
>JAGOGO010000089.1 GCA_017996625.1 Deltaproteobacteria bacterium
AATAATTTCAGGCATGGATAAATCATGCAATGATTGCTATACTGTATTCGTTTGACACACCTTTTTCATAATGGTAGTAAATCTCTTCAACTACGTGTCCTCTCTTCCCTATGGAATTTGAAGCGCCTGATTCCAGCAATCTACTCTCACGGTACAGGTAAAACAGCTCACAACCATGTTTTCCAAGTTGAAAGAACACTGTGGTGTATTTGGAGTGTACGGCCACCCTGAGGCAGCCCATCTCACTTACTTGGGTTTGTACGCGCTGCAGCATCGGGGACAGGAAAGTGCCGGAATTGTCTCGACCGACGGAATAAGCCTCTATGCATTCCGCCGTATGGGTCTGGTTGCCGACGTTTTCTGCGAGGACTCTCTCAAAAAACTGAAAGGGCATAAGGCAATCGGCCATGTCCGGTATTCCACGAGCGGAGTAAGTGAAAAAGAAAATGCGCAGCCACTGACCTTTCGCTATTCTCAGGGCGCCATCGCAGTCAGCCATAATGGTACCCTGGTTAATGCCGATGAATTACGGGATGGCCTTGAAAAGCAGGGCCGGATCTTTCAATCTACCAGCGACACTGAAGTCATTATCCACCTAATGGCCATGTCCCAACGCCATTCACTCCAGGAACGAATCACGGATGCCCTGGAACCGATCAAGGGGGCTTATTCTCTCCTTTTTCTTTCGGAGAACGAAATGGTGGCGGCACGTGATCCCTATGGCTTTCGACCCTTAGTTCTGGGCAGTCTAGACGGAATGCCGGTGATCAGCTCGGAAACCTGTGCACTTGATCTGATCGGAGCAACCTATGTTCGTGAGGTGGAACCTGGTGAACTCATTCTCATCAATCAAGACGGAATGCATTCATTGAGAATGCCTTCAGAAAGTAAGCGTTCGTGCGTATTTGAGCTTATCTACTTTTCCCGGCCGGATAGCCAGGTCTTTGGGCGCGAGGTGTACCGGGTGAGAAAAGAAATGGGGAAGCAGCTTGCCCGAGAATATCCGGTTGAAGCCGATCTGGTTATTCCCGTACCTGATTCTGGCGTGCCGGCAGCTATTGGATATGCCGAGGAATCGGGAATCCCCTTCGAAGCCGGAATAATCAGAAATCATTATGTTGGCCGGACCTTTATCGAGCCGGAACAGTCCATCCGCCATTTCGGCGTTAAAGTGAAGCTCAGCGCTTTGAAGAGCTATCTTCAAGGAAAGCGTGTCGTGGTCATCGATGATTCGATTGTGCGGGCAACCAGTTGCATGAAAATTGCCACTATGATCCGGGCAGCCGGTGCTAAGGAAATTCACTTCCGGATCGCCTCGCCACCTATTACACATCCCTGTTTTTACGGTATAGATACCCCTTCCCGGGAGGAGCTGATTGCCGCCCGCTATACCGTTGAAGACATACGCCGGTTTGTTACCTCAGAATCACTCGGATACCTGAGCCTGAAAGGCCTCAGCGCCTCCATCCAGGATGCTTCCTGCTCTTTCTGTTATGCCTGCTTTACCGGGCGTTATCCAATAGACTACCAGGCTCCAAAGGCGTATCACCAGCCGTCGTTATTCCGGGAAGACTGACACTGATAAGTTCAAAAAAAGAGCGCGCTGTGAAGTCCCGTTCGAACCCTTTTGTCATTCCCGCGGGAATGACCGTTTAAAGCATTCCTTAGCAGGTGAAAGGAACAGCTGGGCCCTTGCCGATGCCGCCAAGGTTGATCAGCGTGTCTTTCTGATGATGGTGTCTATCTTCCAGTGGATGTCATCTCTATGGGGGAAGTCGATGGTGTAGTGTAAGCCCCGGCTTTCCTTGCGCTCTTGTGAGCAGGTGATGATGAGCTCCGCAACCGTGGCAATGTTTCGCAGCTCAATCAAGTCCTGAGTGACCAGAAAGTTCCAGTAGTACTCCCGTATCTCCTCCTGCAGCAGCGTGATGCGTCTCTTTGCCCGCTCCAGACGCTTGTTGGATACCACGATCCCTACATAGTTCCACATCAGCCGTCGTATCTCATCCCAGTTATGAGAAATCACGACTGACTCATCGATATCCACTGCTCCACCGGGATTCCATGGGGGAATGGCCGGGATTTTTTTCGAATCCTCTTTCAGCTCTTCAGCAGCTCTGAAGGCAGCACGATCGGCAAAAACCAAGGCCTCAAGCAATGAGTTGCTTGCAAGACGATTAGCGCCGTGAAGCCCGGTGCAGGCGGTCTCGCCGCATGCGTACAGGCGGGCGATATCGGTTTCCGCGTACGTATCGGTGAGCACGCCCCCGCACAGATAATGAGCAGCTGGAACCACGGGAATCGGCCGCTGCGTCATATCGTACCCATATTCCAGGCACTGCTGATAGATATTGGGAAACCGGGTTCGAACGAATTCCGGATCCCGGTGAGTAATATCCAGGAGTACGAAATCATCTCCACTTTTCTTCATTTCGAGATCAATAGCCCGGGCTACAATATCGCGCGGAGCCAGATCCTTCTGGTAATGGTATTTTTCCATGAATGCAGTGCCGTCTTTCAGCCTCAGGATAGCTCCCTCTCCTCGCACCGCTTCGGAGATCAGGAAGTTCTTGGCTTCCGGGTGATAGAGGCAGGTGGGATGAAACTGAATGAATTCCGCATTGGCAACGCTGGCTCCGGCTCGATACGCCATTGCCAGTCCGTCGCCGGTGGCGATGTCGGGATTGCTGGTATACAGATAGACTTTTCCAGCTCCGCCGGTAGCAAGTGTTGTGACCGAGGCAACAAAAGTATGCACCTCGCCACTCTGAATGTCCAGGACATAGGCACCCCAGCAGGTATCCACTTTTCCGGAGACAGGAGCAGATTCGCCGTTGTCAATCTTGGATTGGGTAATAAGATCCACAGCAATGTGGTTTTCGAAAACGGTAATGCCGGAGTTTTGGGCAATGCGCTCCACCAGAACCCGCTCAACCTCCTGGCCGGTAAAATCCTTTGCATGAATGATGCGCCGCTTGCTATGTCCACCTTCTCTGCCCAGGTCAAACTCGACTTTATTATCCACTGTCCGCTGTGTAAAGCGCACTCCCCAGTCGATCAGCTCCTGAATTCGAGCAGGACCTTCCTCCACCACTAGACTAACAACATCCTCATGGCACAATCCGTCGCCGGCGACCAACGTATCGTGGATATGCGACTCGAAAGAATCCTCCAAACTCATTACTACCGCTATGCCGCCCTGGGCATAATTGGTGCTGGATTCTACTGAGTTCTTCTTGGTAACAATTGCCACCGAGCCAAACTGAGCTGCCTTTAGAGCAAAGCACAGTCCCGCGATTCCGCTTCCAATTACTAAGAAATCCGTTTTTATTAACATGGCTCTTTTTCTATCCGTATACTGGACATTCGTTCGTGATCCAAGTAGATCCTTCGCTCCGCTTAGGATGACACACACTGAGGTGATGTACCTGCGGCCTTCTCAGGATGACAAACGATGTCATTTTGAGGTATAAGCCCAAGAATCATCGGATGCGCACTCATGTAAAAAAGCATACCATTATCGATGCTCTTCTGCGATGCAATCTTTTCTATTTGACAATATTGTTAATATCTATATTAATTAGACGAATTAATCAATAACTGTGAACATCCGTATCGTCCTTCGGCCACCGGCATGCCACTTTTTCAAGAACATATTTTCGTAGTGGAGAAGATCAATGATACAGATAAGACGTTTGATTGCAGGTCGTTGTATCCTGGCTTTAACCATCGCTCTTCTGCTTGTGCTCCCGGTTCGCGGCTCAGCTCAGGACTCCGGAAGACTCGACGGTTACTGGTGGACCGGGCTTCCCTTTGAATTCAAATTCGGCTTTATTCTCGGCTACCAGGAAGGAATAAAATCAGCATTGGGTCACGTCATGGCCCGGGGCAACGAGTTTCCCGGCTCTCTGAGCTGCCTGACGCCGGATTATCTGAACAGTACATTTTTCCTCAGCATAAAACCCACCTGCGGCGCTATTGAAAAAGAGCTGGAAGCAATCTACACAAAAGAAGAGAACAAACCTCTGTACATCTATTCTGCTATTACCATTGCTCTCATGCGGCTCCAGGGAAAGCCCGAAGAAGAGGTCCAGGAAACCATCAGACAGTTCCTGAATGCAAAAAAACAGGTTGACAGCACCTTCACCGTGCCGGCAGATAGTGGAGTATCCAGCCCGCAGAGCTCCGTCTCTCCCCGGAAGGAATCACCATGATTGTCCTTGGTATTGAATCCTCCTGTGATGAGACTGCCGCTGCGGTTGTCGAAGACGGCAGACGTATTCGATCCAGCGTAGTTGCCTCGCAGGAGGAAGTACACACTCAGTACGGCGGTGTCGTTCCGGAATTGGCTTCCCGGTATCATATTGAAAATGTCATTCCTGTCATTACCGCAGCAATCAATCAGGCTGGTCTTTCCCTGACTGATATCGATGGCCTTGCAGTAACTCAAGGTCCTGGTCTTCTCGGTTCTCTCCTGGTAGGAGTTTCGGTAGCCAAGGCGATTGCTTATGTTCTCGATCGCCCCCTGGTGGGAGTGAATCATATAGAAGGGCATCTGTCTGCAGCATTTCTGGAGTATCAGGACTTAACCTACCCGTTTGTCGCGCTGGTGGTATCCGGCGGTCATACCAGTCTTTTCGAGGTAAAACAGGCCGGCGTTCATTCGCTCCTCGGCCAGACGCGTGATGATGCTGCCGGCGAAGCGTTTGACAAGGTAGCAAAGTTCCTCGGGCTCGGATATCCCGGTGGCATTATCATCGACAAGCTCTCGGAAATCGGCAACCGGGACGCTTTTCTATTTCCACGGGCTTGGATGCCTGATGATATGCTCAGCTTCAGTTTCTCCGGACTCAAGACTGCCGTGATCAACACGATCCGTAAAATCGGCCGGGAGTTGACCGATGATGAAATCAGAGATGTCGCTGCGAGCTTTCAGGAAGCAGTAGTGGATGTGTTGGTTGCAAAAGCTTTTCTGGCGGCCGAAACCGTAGGCCTGCGCACCGTGGTGGTCAGTGGAGGAGTCGCCTGCAACCGGCGGCTTCGAACCCGACTTCAAGAAGAGGCGGCCCGACGTGCCTGCAAAGTGGTAATTCCGTCGCCTTTGCTGTGTACCGATAATGCCGCCATGATTGCAGCGGCTGGTACCCATTACCTCAAACAAGGTGTGCGAGCTTCGCTCACTATGGATGCCTTCTCACGAATGACGATATAGAGAAGTTGATGAAGGGATGTAGGGACTAAGAGACTGAGGGGTAAAAGATAGAAGGATGTGGTAACACTCGAAAATCCATACCGACCCTTCTTACAAAGACTTTGTTTCTGAGCCTGGTTATGTGGCCAAATGACGTTGACTTCTCTCGAACCCCTCAATCGTCCTCTTTCGGTGAACGGTCATCGGTGAACGGTGAACATTCTTCCCTGCCTTTGCACCCGTTCTTCTCCACCATGGCATACGCGTTGTGGTTATGGATGCTCTCCATATTTTCCGACTCCACGCTAAACCAGGTAAAATTCTGATCAGCCGCAAGCTTCTCCGCTACTCCGCGCACCACATCTTCCACAAACCGGGGATTTTCATACGCCTGTTCGGTGACATACTTCTCATCTTCGCGTTTAAGCAGAGAGTATACCGGCGAGCTTGCAGAAGCTTCGACCAGGCTGATGACGTCTTCGATCCAGAAGAACTTTTTGAATCGCAGATGTACCGACACGCGACTGCGCTGATTGTGCGCTCCGCTTTCACTGATCGCTTTTGAACAGGGGCACAATGTCGTGACCGGTACGTCGATGCCCACGATCAACCGGTCTTTAGCCTCACCGTCAGCGGATCCGATAAACCGGCAGGTATATTCCATCAAGCCCCGAGCACCGGAAACCGGCGCCTCCTTTTCAATAAAGTACGGAAATTCGATCTCCACATGCGCGGATTCGGCGTTGAGGGTAGTTTTCATTTCCCTCAGGATTTCGGGAAGGTTCTTCAGGTCGATGCCGAGCCGGTACTGATTGAGGATCTCGACAAAACGGCTCATGTGGGTACCCTTGAACTGGTGCGGAAGATTCACGTACATATTGACCGTGGCGATGGTATGCTGAAACCCATGAGCCTTGTCCCGCACGGTAATCGGGTACTTGATATTCTTCACCCCCACCTTCCGGATTTCGATTTCCCGGTAATCGGGTTGGTTCTGGATGTCCTCTTCAGGGCTCATTCCTTACCTCAGTCTTCCTCGCAGTACCGGGCCAGCGATCCTTCCGATTCCCACACTCGTATTTCTGATACTCGCTTCCTGTCATCATTGATCACCTTCCCAAGTTCGTAAAAAATAAAGCGGGCAATATGTTCCGAGGTCGGATTGAGCCGGTCAAAAGGCGGTACCTCATTTAGATAGGTGTGATCCATCCGCTCGATGATGGACTTTAAAGCCTGTTTCAGCACTTTGAAATCAACCACCATGCCGAGATGGTCTAGCTCTTGTGCTTTCACGGCCGCTACCACTTTCCAGTTATGGCCGTGGAGCGTCTCACAAGGTCCATCATAATCAACCAGCCGGTGAGCTGAAGAAAAATGGTCCTGGGTAAAAACGGTGTACATAATTCGTTACTCATCACAAAAGAGAAAGTCGGCTATAAACGTCCTGCCGCATCATTTCCATAAATTCCGGCAAGGATGTCCCGGCCGCCGGCATTGAGCAGCTGTTCAGCCAGGCTGATTCCCAATTCTTCCGGTTTATCACGGCTGCCTTCAACCTGCTTCCGAATGATAAGCGATCCATCCAAAGAACCCACCAGACCGTCGAGCGCTATGGATTCATCACTGATCGTCCCCAAGGCGGCAATGGGCACCTGACAGCCTCCCTCCAGACGCTTAAGCACTGCACGCTCGGCAGCAACTGCTACCGCAGTATCTACATCATGCAGAAAGGAGACCATGCTCCGCGTGTATTTATCGGCAATCCGCGTTTCAATTCCCAGCGCTCCTTGTCCAATCGCCGGAAGGAGCAACGACGTCGGAAGGTACTGGGTGACACGGTCTTGCCACCCCATGCGAATTACGCCTGCTGCAGCAACGACAATAGCATCAAATTGGTTAGTTTCCACCTTCCGGAGCCGGGTGTCAAGATTTCCCCGCAAGGAAACAACCGTGAGGTCAGGTCGGTAAGTAAGCAACTGGCATTGCCGCCGCAGACTGGAGGTGCCGACGCGAGCTCCTTTCGGCAAGTCATCGAGCGAGGCTCCGCTTCGGGCAATCAGTACATCACCCGGATGCTCCCGTCTGGTGACTGCTGCGAGCGTCAGTTCCGAAGGGATCACAGCCGGGACGTCTTTCATGCTGTGTACCGCCAGATCGATAGAACCTTCCCGCAGCGCTGCTTCGATCTCCTTTACAAAGAGTCCTTTGCCGCCCACCTTGGCCAGCGGCACATCCAGGATCTTGTCCCCGCTTGTTTTGATCTTCACCAGCTCAAAGGTATGCTGAGGATGCTCCCGCTCCAATTGGGATTTGATGTGATTGGCTTGCCAGAGTGCCAGGCTGCTGCCTCTGGTTCCAATATAATATGTGGATTTCATACGAGATGCTGTCCTTTGCGGCCATAGTCCGGGGCCTGAAACAGGGGTCCGTAATCCAGGGAACTGTACTACACTTTAAGGAAAAATTCAAAGGGGATGGCCGCGTCAGCACGCTTCTCCTAGCTAAATCCATGCTTCGAGAGGAGCGGCTGTGTGCTAGGGGTGCCATCCTGACCTCAGGCCAGTCATGCCGAACTAAACGTACTCATCCTAAACTTGTTTCGGGATCTATTCTTTATGCAGCCGCAGGCGCCATCTCTTTCCTGCTTTCCTCAAACCGTGTGGCACACAGAGCAATCACATCCCTCTTTTTAGATCCTTTGCTCTGATCGTCGTCTCTCGATCAGAGCAAAACCATTTCTTCTCCGTGTCCTGCGAGCGAAGCGGGTGGTTATTCAACCAAATAACCGGAGTAACCCAAGGAACTCAAGTAACTCAACAAACCCAAATAACCCAATCAACCCAACAAACCCACGTAACCCTCTTCCCTCAGCGAATCCCGCTTGCAGCGGGAGTCAGCAACGCGGCGCCTCTCCTGCAGCCGGGCTTTACTTTCAAAATCAGAAGTGATATCCGTTAGGTTAAGAACTCGGAGGCACCTGTTTCCTTGGATACTGAAAACCAGGCAATCAAGGAGGTGGAAATGCTACACGCAAAGATTCTGACGCTACCCGGCCTGCTGGTGCTTTTAGCCGGTGTTTCACTTCAGTTGTTGCTGGGCTCGCCTACGTGTGCAGACGGCTTGCAGGATGATGTCGACCAGGCAGTCGGCATTCTTAAACGGTTTGAAGAAATTCCGGAACAATCCGTTCCTCCCGCCGTCCTCAAGAACGCAAAGGGCCTGGCTATCTTCACGGTCGCCAAAGCGGGCTTTGTCCTCAGCGCTCGCGGGGGAACAGGTGTTGTCGTAGCCCGAACCGACAGCGGTTGGAGCGGCCCATCGGCGATCGGCATTGGTGGAGGAGGTTTTGGACTTCAGATCGGAGCGCAGGTCTCGGAGCTGGTGGTTGTACTCAATACGGAAAAAGCTCTACAAGCCTTTGGCCGTGGTGGCAATGTTTCATTAGGGGCTGATCTGAGCGTGGCTGCGGGACCGATAGGTCGCGATGCGGCAATAGACGTCCTCCCGCAGGCAGCTGTCTACACCTACAGTCGAAGCCAGGGACTCTTTGCCGGAGTATCTCTTGAAGGGACCGTGATTGCCTCGCGGGATGAAACCAATCAAACCTATTACGGTAAGCCGGTCAGCCCGCAGGAAATCCTCTCCGGCGCGGTCAGCCCGCCTCCAGGTGCGCAGAAGTTGCTCGAAGCACTGGCTAATCGGTAGCGAATCGATGATCTTCTTGAAAGGCAAGGAGGATTTGATAATAACATCAGATCCGGACTCATCACTTACATACCACTACGCAAGCTCATGCGAATAGTACGCCTTCTCCTCTGCGCATCCGTCGGATATGCATTGCTGTGCCTGTTTGCCTGTGGCATGCAGCGCCGGATTCTCTACCATCCTGATTCCTTTAAGCCCTCGCCAGCTCAGCTTAACGATATCGGACTTGGGTACTGGCCTTCGGAAGGGGATTCATTCAGAGGTTTCGTTAATACACCTGCGCTATCACCTGGTGCCGACGTGATCGTCATCTTTCATGGTAATGCCGGAAACGCCTGGCAGCGTGGTTACTACCCTGAACTGCTGGGACCACTAGGATATCGGGTGGTGCTTGCTGAATATGCAGGTTATGGAGGACGGCCCGGCGATTTGACTGAAGAGAGTCTTGTTGCGGACGGCAAAGAAACCGTGCGGCTGGCTTCTCAGCAGTATGAAGGGAAGCTCTATGTGTGCGGTGAGTCTATGGGAGTAGGGGTTGCCTCAGCAGTAGCTGCTGATGACCAGCTTCCAATTTCAGGCGTCATTGCGATTACGCCCTGGGATTCACTTGCCAGTGTAGCGCAGTCAAAGTTCTGGTTCTTGCCGGTGCGGTGGCTGCTGCAGGATACCTATGACAATGTGCAGAACCTGAACAGGTTCGACGGTCCTGTAGCTGTAATAGTAGCGGAGCATGATGAAGTTATTCCCGTGTATCACGGACTTAGGCTATATGAATCTCTCTCCGGCGAAAAGAAGCTCTGGACGATCTCCGGTGCTCAGCACAATACCTGGCCGGACATAGTCGATCAGGTCTGGTGGCAGGAGATCATGACTTTCGTCACAGAATCGCGCTGATCTCCATCGTGCGTTTGTCTACCCCTTATAGAAAATAATGATCCGGAGCCCTTTTATTCATCGTATGATGTTTGACTTTTATGACTCCATCAACCTTGATGGACTCGTAAAAAGTATCCGCTCTCGTCATTTTGTCATCCCCGCGTAGGCGGGGATCCAGGAGTTCTGCATGGTTATGGACTCCCGCCGGAGTCCATCCCCGCGTAGGCGGGGACGGGAGTGACGGCTTTTGGACTTTTTACGACTCCATCAACCTTGAATCTTGAACCATTCTCTCGACTTGTTTTTACAGCTCTTTACTCCAACTGAGCAAGATAGGTCCGCAGATTAACCCGCTGGTTCTTCAATCCAAGCTTCTTCCGGATACGATCACGGTGCACATCAATGGTTCGCTGCGACAGGCAGAGAAGCTCGGCAATCTCCTTACTGCCCTTTCCTTCTTTCACGAGGTTGGCCACCCGTATCTCGGTGGGCGTGAGCTTGAGCAGGGAAGAGGATAGGCGAGCACTAAACGGAGAAACAAGGTCGTTGAGGTTTGATTCAATAATTTCAATACAGGCCTGGTATCGGCCGGCAAGTCCGGCCTGCCTCAGGTGTTCCAGGTACGGTAAGACGAGCTGCCGCACGTTCGAAAGCACCTTCTTCTCCAGAGCAACTCTCTCCTGATCGCGCTCCTTGAGCACCTCCTTCAGGCTGCTCAGCACCTCATCCAGATTTCGGCTGTAGAGTTCCAGTCTCAGATCCTTCAGCTGGTTGACTTCTTTTCTGAGCTGGACGTTAATCTCGGCAAGTTCCTGGATCTGATTCCGATACTGCTTGCGGATCACGTCAAGAAGGTCCTGAAGAATAGCCGTGGCTTGTTTCAGCAGGCTTGGATCGAACGTTGTATCTGAGGCTTCGATCGCCTGACCGGCCTCAGCCTCCACCGTCCGGATATCCATTTCGTCAGGCTGCCTGGTATCAGCTTCCAGTGTCGGCAATGCTAACCTCCTCAAAACACACCCACACCCGGTAAACCTGCTCCTTAGGAATGGTCGCCTATTACTGGGGTTCGGATGAACCCAGTCCGATACAAAAAAGCCGCACTGCTCCTGCGGAGCAATTCGGCTTTTCGAACGCACACGGGTACACCATTCCACCATGGTGTCTGCGGACTTCCCTGTTCATCTGCCTCCTCGGGTAACAAGAATACATCTGTCCCACGATTCAGTGGTAGTCTCACCACAAAAGTCACCGGGAAGGCATTATGTCAAAGCGCTTCATTCCCGTCAATATTTTTCTGGAGGTATTCCCCTCTGTCCGGAGCTGGCTCTCCTCATATCATTCATCGTCTAGATCTGTCCGCGCCTTTCGGGCATGATAGCGCAATCCTGCCTGCTGAAAAATCTGCTCCTCCTCGCTGGTGCAGAGAACAAGGGTAGGGGCGCTGACCGGTCGTCCTTCCGCATTCAGAGCAATCATAACAAAATACGCATCCACCGCCGGAACCTTCTTTCCACTGGCAAGATCCTCAGCTTCCACCTCAACGCGGACTTCCATAATGGCTCGGCTCACAAAGGTCATCCGGGCCTTCACGATCACCACATTTCCGATCTGAACCGGGTGAACAAAACGCAGCTCGTCCACCGAAGCTGTTGCCACCTGGCAGCGGCTGTGCCGCACCGCAACTACTGCTGCCGCATTGTCCATGAGTTTCATCAACTCCCCTCCATGTACGACGCCCGTAGGATTGGCATGATGGGGCAACATTACATGCGCCATTTCCACCGCTGAGTGGCTTACCGTCTTTCCTTCGATCGGCTCATTTCGTTCCAGACTTCTCAGTGTCACGGAAAGTTGCCGATGATGCCGTCGTTCCTCATCCCGTGCCCGACGAAAAAACGCCAAGGCCTCACTGTTGCCCTCCTCCTCTGCGGCCTGGGCAGCCATCGGATAGAGCTCCTGAGAATCAACCGCTTCCCGTTCGATGGCAGCTTGCAGACTTTCCTTGGTTCCCTCCGGCCAGCCTAACAAGCGAAATGCACTCTTTGCATGCTCAGCTTCATTGCCGGCAATCGAAAACAACAGATCCGCCACGTCCGGCTGCCCGGCTTTTCGCACTACCGCGGCAAACAACTGATAGCGTGCCTGCGCCTCGAGTTCGCTGCTCCAGATCTTTCGTAAGAAGTCCTCAGTCTTGTTGCCTTTCATGATATCCTTCCTTAGGGACTGTATGATAATTGTTCAGTGAGCTATACTTAGGTCCAGGGAATGCAGCAAAGGGGGGTGATAAGCATGACATTCCTTGGACGATTCGATTTAACAGATGAGGAGTATGAAGTCCTCAA
>JAGOGO010000259.1 GCA_017996625.1 Deltaproteobacteria bacterium
CAAAAAGAGTTTTCTTCTCATGCATGCCATGGGTGCTAATGCCGGCGGTCAGATCGGTTCGGTCGTTGCCGCAGCGGTCATGCTGTCAGTGCTGAGCGGCATGGGTGTAATCTAAGACGAACGACCTAGTAAAAAAATACCTTTGAACTAACAAGGAGCAGGCCGTGGATTGGGGAACACTTTTTCAGGTAGAATTCACCGCAAAATTCTTCGCAGACGTACTGAGCATCATCCTTATTGATCTGGTTCTGGCTGGTGACAATGCCGTGGTCATCGCCATGGCAGTGCGCAACCTTCCCTTGCATCAGCGAAAGAAAGGAATTATTGCCGGTGCCGGCGCAGCAGTAGGGCTTCGGGTTGTAGCCACGTTTTTTGTTTCTCAGCTGCTTCAGATCAGTCTGGTGAAGCTGGTGGGCGGGGCGGTCATTCTCTGGATCGGCACCAAGCTTTTCATGGAAGGCATGCCGGAAGAAGGAGTCAAGAAAGAAGCCACAACGATCTGGCAGGCTATCAAACTGATCGTCATTGCCGACATCACCCTTTCCATCGACAACATGCTCGCGGTCGGCGGCGCCTCTCACGGTAATGCTTTTCTCCTCCTTTTCGGCTTGATGGTGAGCATTCCGTTTGTGGTGTTCACCAGCAACTTTTTGTCCATGCTCATGGATCGCTATCCGATCATTATCGCGATCGGCGCTGCCATACTGGGAAAAGTGGGCGGAGAGATGATGATTACCGACCCGCTGGTTGAAAAGTATCTTCATGTGACCAAGCCGGTAGAGTATGCCGTTATGGCAGTTGGCGCCATCGGCGTTCTGGCCGTGGGAAAAATCATGATGAAGCGGGCCGCTAAAGCCGACCAGCATGCACACGCCGGACATGAGTAACCCAGCGCAATTTTCCAGCTTGACAGCAGCGGCTGGAATAACGATAATGATTTTTTAACGTAAAGAAAACAAAAGGATGATATATGGCTATCCTAACTGTTTCGAGAGAATTTGGAAGTGATGGTGAGGAAATTGCTCGGACAATCGCTCATGACATGGGGTATATCCTTGTCGATCGCAAGACAATCCTCGACGATATGAAGCAGGCCGGAAAGCAGTGGGGAGAGTATGGAGAGCAGTTTGACGAACGTTCCCCGAGCCTGTGGGAGCGACACGACTGGTCTTTCAGGGGCTATGTTGCCCTAAGTCAAAGCATTATTTTTGAGTACGCAGCAAAGGATAATGTGGTGCTTATCGGCCGCGGCGGCAATTTCCTTTTAAAGGGAATGCCGCATGCTTTGAGGGTTCGCATAACCATGCCCACTGAGGAGCGGATCCAGAAAATAATCAAACGGGACGACGTGAATCACGACACTGCGAAGTGGCTGGTTGAGAAAGTTGACAGTGAGATGTCGCGGCATGTTCATTTCATCTACGGTAAAGATTGGAATGAGCCAGCGGAATACGACGCCGTGTATAATCGCGGCACAACCAGCAAGGAAGAAATCGTAACCGCCATCAAAGCTGCTCTTGCAGAAAAAGAGACGCTCAAAACCGATGAGGCTCGCAAGGCCCTCCGGTTGCGATCCGTAGCAGCAAAGGTGAAAGCAGGGATAGCAACGAATCCGAAATTCCTGCTCCCCACACTCGAAGTCGAGCCACAGGGTACAGGTATTATCCTTCGGGGTGTTACTCACAATCCAAAAGAACATGCGAGGATTGAAGAGGAAGCCAAAAAGCTGGCAGGGGATGTGCCGGTGATCTGTGCTCTTCACTACCGCTAGGAGCACCTGAGCATCATGATATGATGCAGCGATTCTACATTCATGAGAACACGAGCGCCTTCGACCGGAATTCCACGGCGAAGGCGCTTTTCTTTTCGGGCGCTTTGCTCCCCGGTTGATCTCAGGTGCGTTATCTAAAGTCGATCGGGGTATCGGATCATGCCCGAGGGGACCCCCGCCATCATATTTCTTCGGTTAGCAGCAAGAGCCTCTAGAAAAGATACTATAGTGCTGGACAACACCCCTCGCAGTAATCTTATCTCCCTTTTCTTACCAAAAAGATCACAGGTTGCTATCATAAGGTAACCATCTGCTCCTTTTTCCAGGCTCAAAGGGATAGTCCATGAAGAATTCCATTGATGCGATTCTCTGCCCAAAGTCGATCGCGATCGTCGGTGCGACTGACCGACCAGGCAGCGTCGGGCTCTCCGTTTTCGCTAATCTTCTTGATGACGGATACAAGGGAATCGTTTATCCCGTCAATGCCAAGGCTCGCTCGGTTCGAAGCGTCAGAGCATATCCCACCCTCCTGGATGTTCCGGATGAAATCGACCTGGCAGTTATTATTGTCCCGGCCCCGGCTGTGCTTTCCGTGGCTGAGCAGGCTGCGGAGAAAGAAGTTAAGGGGCTGGTCGTCATCACTGCCGGATTCAAGGAAATCGGGTACGACGGTGTTGTTCTGGAGACCAGTTTAAGCAGGCTGGTCAAAGCAAGAGGCATACGGATGATAGGGCCGAACTGTCTGGGCGTGATCAATACTAACAAGCAAGTGCAGATGAATGCCAGCTTTGGCCGCAAGATGCCTAAACGGGGGAACATTGCGTTCATCTCCCAGTCCGGAGCCCTGTGTACTGCAGTTCTCGATTTCGCCGAAGGAAGACACGTGGGGTTTTCGAAG
>JAGOGO010000090.1 GCA_017996625.1 Deltaproteobacteria bacterium
GCGGTCTTGCGGTCTGATCGGCCGGCAGTTCATCCAGACTGCGTAGTCCGGATGAATGGTGCCGTCCTCCTGCACGAACACGTCGTGCAGACTCCTTCCATCCTGCGTAACCACATGCTTGAGAAAGTCAACGAGGGTACGCCCTTCAAACTCTATCGCTTTGCTGCTCCAACCTACTAGTTCTCGCACCTTCATCAGTGCGGTGATATTGATCGTCACCACGTGTTCTCCTTATAGTGGTGCTTCTGCCTCAATAACTCCTAGCCAACATTTACGGCCATCTTCAGATTTGCTTCGCACCGCTTGCTAAAATGTTTTGATTTCCATTTTATGCAATTTCTTAGTCAAAAACATCTCATAGACTGTTTGCGCGGTGAAGTCGGGCGGAGCCAGGTAGATCCCGATCTTCGCCTGCCGCAATACCTCATACGCTTTCGGCCCTACTTGTCCGGAGATCACCGCTTCAATTCCTTCCCGAATCAAATCTTGTGCGCATCCGATGCCCGCACCGGTTTCCATCTCAGCATACGGATTCTTCCACGCCTTTACCTCCTCAGATTCATCATCAAAAATAAGGAACCAATCACACCGGCCGAAAAGACGATGCATCTGGGTATCAGGAGAGTCTCCGGTTGCACTTACTGCTACTTTCATTGCGTGCCCCCTCTATCGCTTGCAGCAACTACTCTCTCCACCACCAGAGGAGCATGGAGGCGTAGCGCAGCGCTCGTCCCGGCCGCAGCAGGTTTTGCCTGGTGCCCGATGAGGCATTTTGCTGAGCACCGATGAGGTAGAAAGGACTCTTTCCACCCGGCCGCTCCCACAGCTTTTGCAGAGAACCGAGTGACTATCATTTTGATACATGAGGTACTCGGACACGTGTCCACAATCCTCACATTGGTATTCATAAATCGGCATACGATCTTCTCCGTAGTTAACACGCTGGTAAAAAGCATCCTCAGGATGTCAGAAAGGTGTAGAGCAAGTCCCGCTCAGATCGGGACTCGGCTCGTTATCCCCTCCGAAGGAGGGACAGAGGCACCTTTTTCAACAGCCAACTAGTGCTGACAATGTTCTCCTTCATGATCATGATCATGGCTGCATGCGACTATTCCCTGCACCTTGCCCGCCAGATATGCTTCCAGCACATTTCCTGCCTGTCCGCCGACTCCGGTGGCTACCTCGATCCCAAAACCAGTGAAAAGGTCGATGGCCCGCGGCCCCATGCCGCCGGCGATCATCACATTGGCTCCCTGAGAGTGAATGAACCGAGGTACCACTCCCGGCGTATGATTGTTAAAGTAAGGATTCGCCACCACGTTTACCGCTTTGACTGCTTCACCGTCAACATCGACCAGGGTATAGTAAGGGCAGCGGCCAAAATGCATGCTGATCTGAGCTTGCAGGCCGCTATCATTTTCTGAAGCAAAGCCAATCCGTTTCATTATTCCTCCATAAGGGTAGTATTACTGTTTGGTTACGCCCCGATTACAGAGGCGTGTTTTTCTCCACTGCTATCGAGCAAAATCCGCCACTGCTCCGCAATACTGCGGAACGCCTCGGCTACACGGGAGTCGGGATTGCGGGCTACATAGGGAGAACCGGTATCGCTGCTTTCCACCATTCCAGGCTCCAGCGGAATCCTTCCCAGAAAAGGGACGCCCATCTCATGAGCTGCTTTTTCTCCGCCTCCCACTTTGAAGATGTCAATTTCCTTTCCGCAATGAGGGCAGGTGAATCCACTCATGTTTTCCACCACACCAATGCGAGGAATTCGAAGCTGCCGGCAAAAAGTGATGCTTTTGCGGGAATCGAGCAGGGCCACATCCTGCGGAGTGGTGACGATTACTGCGCCATCCACCTCTTTAATCAGATGAGCGGTGCTTAACGCTTCATCGCCGGTTCCAGGAGGTAGATCGATAATTAAATAGTCAAGAGTACCCCAGAAGACATCACCCAGAAACTGTTTGATCAGGCTGTGCTTCAGGGGCCCTCGCCAGATGACGGCATCATCTTTGCTCTGTAGAAGAAAGGCAACCGACATCACTTTGACTCCTGCCGGCGCGGGTATCGGCAATAAACCATCCATGGAACCCACCAGCCGTTTCCCTTCGACGCCCATCATCTTGGGGATGTTGGGTCCATGAATGTCTGCGTCCATAAGTCCTACCTCAAAGCCTTGACTGGCAAGAGTCACAGCCAGGTTGACCGCGACCGAGCTTTTCCCGACGCCGCCTTTGCCGCTCAACACCATAAACTTGTGTTTCACCAGACTCATGGCTTCCCGCAAACGCTGCTCCTCATGAGCTTCCTTTGCTGCTTCGCTGCACTGTTCGCTCTGATCGCACCCCTGGCAGCTTGCATCTTTATCACATTCTTTAGTACTCATGCTTCTTCTCCCTATAATGGTGGTCGTTTTTCATGCGTATTCCGTCTCTGCTTTAATCCAACTAAAGGCTGCCTCCCCCGCACCGTTTCCTCTTGCCCCGGCCACAGCACGGCCCGGGAAAAGGAGAAAGAGACCCTTGCAGGTAACGCTGAAGCGCCTCGTTCGCATCTCCGGAGATGGACGGAATAACAGCAACATTTTTTCCATTCAGCAGCCGGACCGTAAAGTCCTCGAGGCCCCCACAGATAAGCACATCCACTTCGAGCTTTCGCAGCAGCGAGCTCCGGTGGAATGGATCATACTCGTAGGCACTTATGTCAAGCTGTTTTATTTTGACAACTTGGTTGTCACGTACCGTTGCCACCAAGAGGGCCGGTGCGAACTCAAATCGCGGTGAAACCCGGTTCTGAAATAGTGGTATGGCAATTTTCATGGTGTATCTCCTGCATGAAGTATCTTCAGGAAATGTGCCAAATTACAGCATTGCATGTAAGCCATTGAATTAAAAAATTTAATGCTCGGCATGGCGGTAGTCGTTGCGCATGCTATAATTGCATTGTTGCATTAACCATTGCACCGGATATTGCATTTGAGCAATAATGAAAGTACAATTCCGCAAGAAAGAACTCGTACTAGAAACACCACAGGAGACATTTCACAGTGCCCAAACAACCAGACGATCAGCTTGAAGTAATCCTTAACAGCATTGCTGATGGAGTGTTTACCATCGACAAGGACAAGAATATAACCAGCTTCAACAAGGCCGCTGAAGATATAACGGGAATCACCAGACAGCAAGCTATTGGCAGGAAGTGCTTCGATGTATTTCAGTCCAATATCTGCCAGACATCCTGCGCCTTAGAAAAAACCATACAGACCGGCAAACAGACCATTGACCTTAAAGTGAATATTCTGAATGCCGAAGGCAGGCGCATACCCGTGAGCATCAGCACTGCTGTTCTCAAAAATAAGAAGGATAATGTCATCGGAGGAGTTGAGACTTTTCGGGACCTTTCGACGTTGGAGAAGCTTAAAAAAGAAATTACCAAGCGCTACACCTTTGAGGATATTGTCAGCAAGCATCATAAAATGCAGGAGATCTTCGGAGTGCTGCCGGACATTGCCGAGAGTGAAAGCACGGTGTTGATTCAAGGCCCCAGCGGATCTGGCAAAGAGCTTTTTGCCCGGGCAATTCACAATCTGAGTATTCGAAAAAGCAAGCCCTATATCGTGGTCAACTGCGGTGCCTTGCCGGAGAACCTTCTGGAGTCGGAACTTTTCGGCTATGTCAAGGGTGCGTTTACCGATGCCAAGAAGAACAAACCGGGACGCTTCGCTTTAGCTGAAGGCGGGACACTGTTTCTCGATGAAATTGCCGATTTGCCCCTTGCCTTACAGGTTAAACTTTTGCGTGTTCTTCAGGAAAAAGAATATGAGCCGTTGGGATCTACCGGACCGATCAGAGCAAATGTGCGCATCATCGCCGCAACGAACAAGGACCTTTCTCAGCTGTTGTCGCAAGGGACGTTCCGGGAGGATCTTTACTATCGAATCAATGTAGTAAAGATCGCTCTTCCATCCCTTGCTGATCGGCGGGAGGACATACCCTACCTGATAGAGCACTTCATTCGTCAGTTTAACTTGAAGACCGGCAGACGAGCAACCGGGATTTCCGATGAGGTACTCAACTTGTTCATGGAGTATGATTTTCCTGGAAATATACGCGAGCTGGAAAACCTCATCGAGCATGCTTTTGTTTTGTGCCGCACCGGCGAAATCACCACTGCTCATCTTCCCCGGGACTTTGTCGAGCAGGCGGTTCAATCATCAAAGATCCAATCGGAGAAACAAACAACCTTGGAGCACGCTGAAGCCCAAGTCATCCTCGATACGCTCAAACGGCATCGTGGTAATCGCCAGAGGTCGGCTGACGAACTGGGAATGCATGTTACTACGTTATGGAGAAAGATGAAGAGGCTCGGTATTGAGTCGTAGGAATACGAAAACGCTGTGAACATTATTGATGCTCATGCACACTTAGACGAACTTGGCGACCCGGGTGCAGCCCTTGTCCGAGCTGCGGGAAAAGGGGTATCCGCTGTCATTGGAGTCAGCTCGACTATGCAGCAGTGTTCCCCTGTGAAAAAAACTGCTTCGGAGCAGCGCGCATTTTTCCTCAAAAAATCCTTGACAATATAGGCATGTTTAATATAGAATTAAAAACATCCGATTTATCCAATTTAAGGGAAGCTGCATGCGTGTGACCAGAGCAGAAGAGTACGCGATTCGCTGTGCGTACTATCTTACCAAGCAAAACAAAGAACTTATAACGAGACGCAAAGAAATAGCCGAGGCTATGGATATACCCGATCAATTTCTCGGTAAGATCGCTCAGCAGCTTGCCCGTGCGGGCATTATTGAAATCGTACAAGGGGCAAAGGGCGGATTTCGTCTGACCGCTTTACCTGAGAAGCTGAGCCTTCTGGATGTAGTAGAGGCGGTAAGCGGTACTATCTTCCTTAATGATTGCGTCTTGAGGCCTGGTTCGTGTCGGAGAAGTGATACCTGCGCTGTTCATGCGCTCTGGGTGAAGGCCAAAGACCAGTTGCGAAGCACGCTTCGAAAGGCTACGTTTTCCCGTTTAGCGAAACAGGAGAATTTCCTGAACCGAATTTCAAAGAAAACCGGAATACGGGAGAATACTGCCCGATGACGCAGGCCCTTTGACTTCGCTCAGGGTGACACGTGACTTAGGAGGACATGGGAAACCGTCTTTCTGGCCTTCGACAAGGTAGGAATGGCTCTATCGAAACAGGGGCCTTCGGGGCTTAAGGGCAAGGTGTCGAAGGGAACGTCACCTTGGGCGACTTCAAACGGCCTGGGGCTGGATACGAAGAGTTGAAAGGCAATCCACTCGGAGCATGCTGCAATAAAGAATAATAAGCACAATCCCTTGCACACATGGTGACAACATGGATCCCCACGCTGAGACGTCAAAATCCGGTAATCGAATCGAACGTCGGTGATAGGTATCTGGATCGAATTTCATTTCCACCCTCATGCTTTCTACTTCATCAGCAACAGACTCAAGGCCATCGCCAGCATTCCTGATACCAGGCCGAGCAGGCTATCGTGTCCCTTGCCATAAGCTCTGCTCGTAGGGAGCAACTCATCCAGACTGATGTAGACCATAATGCCTGCCACTCCTCCAAACAGAATTCCCATTATCTGAGGCGGAATCGGCCCTTGAGGTCCGCTTAGAAAGAACCGCAGCGCCAGGTAGGCTATTCCGGCACCAACAGGCTCGGACAAGCCGCTAAGCACAGAATACACAAAAGCCTTCCTTCGATCGCCAGTAGCATAGAAAATCGGAACGGAGACGCTGATTCCTTCGGGAATATTGTGCAATCCAACCGCTATCGCAATGGCCATACCGAGGCGGGGATCCTGCAAGACAGCGAAGAATGTGGCCAGGCCTTCGGGGAAATTGTGGATGCCGACAGCCATCGCGGTGAATAAGCCCATCCGCATGAGCTTTCTATGGTGCGGACCATGGTCGTGAGAACCTTCCTGCGCTGCAGAAGCTGGTGCCGCCAGCTGATAATAGTCCGGCATCGGTGCCGAAGGATCATGCAGGGGCATGATCTCCGTTTCTGAATGGGTTTCATGAGGATTCTCGGCGGCTGGGACCAGGTAATCGATTAGGCCGATCACCAGCATGCCGCCAAAAAAAGCAGCGGCATTGATCCAGTGGCCCCAGTGGTCGCCATAGTGTTTTGTCAGAGTGTCAACGCCCTTGAAGAAGATCTCTACAAAAGAAACATAAAGCATCACGCCTGCCGAGAATCCTGTCGCTACGGAAAGAAACCGGTAGTTGGTTCTTTTGGCCGTGAACGCGATAACGCTGCCGATCCCGGTGGCCATCCCGGCGAAAACTGTCAGTCCTAATGCAAGCCATACCTGATTCATGATCTCCGCCAGTTCTTGGGTACGGGTGGGCCTTGTTCTCTCTGTAAAGTACTTTTGAGTCAGCTCACTGTGAAGGGCAACAAATACGCGCAGGCGCGTTTTTCGGAGAATATGCCCTTATTCTTTTGTATGCCCTATCTCTTGTTAAAGCGGTATGAATTAATCCTAGCACATCGGCATTGGTGTGGCGAGAGAACAATGTTTCTGATCTGCTCTGTCGCCTGGCTTTGCTTCGGCATCTTTTCGTTGTGCATACGATAAAAAGTATCTGCCCGCAGGAGCTGGGGATTCGTTTTCCGTTGTGAAAGCAGAACCCTTCATGCGTAAATGTACTCTTCAAATGAATCACACTCGTGTCCAAAAGAGGTAGAGAAGGAATGATGCAGGCAGCCCACATGCACTGTCATCCTGAGTCCCGCGTGTCAGCCGAGGTGCTGAACGAAGGATCCGGGGGAGGGAACGGGGCCGTGCCAAGAAGATTTTTTGGTCGTACCACACGGCAGTACCCCCTCAGAATGACACTGCCTTCTCTGGTAGCCTGAAAACAAAAAAACACGAAACTGCCTGAATCGTGTACTTCCATAGTGCTGCTCCTGGGTGTTTGGGACAGCAGGCAGCGAGTGAATCAGATTCGTTGAGGGCCAGATATTGTTGAGCCGAAAAGTCAGCAATTCACCAGAACCGCTCAGTTTTTTCTCCACAAAGGGTGCGTTAGTTTTGGCAGTATCCCGTAGCCTTTATTCTTGACAACCGCTTGTAGAATATGCTCTTCTTTAAACAGTACCCTTTGATTTAGGCAATAATACCTGGCTGGCATTATGGGCGGAAGGCCCAGACCAACCGAATTATTCTGCTTTACTGAGGAATACATCCCTAATCGCATGCAGTCTCAACATGTTTGCTCTCAGCACAATCTCTTTCACACCTTATGTGGATAATCTGAATTGGCTCTATCTGTATATGAATGTCGATTGATTCTGAATTCTCCTCTGTAGCGGCAATTAAATTAAAAGGAGTCTCGGGGATGAAGTATTATCAGGATGTAGAACGTTGTGGTGTCTGTGCAGTTTGTCTACTAGTCATACTGGCGCTGTTTTTTGCTCCTGTCCCTGGACGAGCAGCGGAGCAGTATTGTTTTGAGCAGATGTGGCCAACCACAGCGGTGGCCTGGAGCTTTGCTCAGCCGATGGATATTGCCGTGGATACAGCTAATAGTGTTTATGTAGCTGACAGGGGCACCGGTTGCATACAGAAACTTACAACATCGGGAGAACTCCTGTCGAGCGATGATTATCTGCAATTCGGTACGCCGGTAGCTGTTGTTGCCTTTGGGACCAGCACTATCCATATCTATGTGGCTTTTACCAGTAATTGTATTGTGAAAATGACCTCTGCAGGGGAATATATAGCTCAATGGGGGTCTTCCGGCACTGGCGAAGGGCAGTTCCGTGGAATAGAGGGTATCGCCGTAGATAGCAGCAGCAACGTCTATGTGGCCGATAGCGGGAATAATCGGATTCAGAAGTTCACCCCCGACGGGGAGTTCGTAACTGCCTGGGGAAGTGTCGGCCACGCGAACGGCGAGTTTAATACTCCCGCTGCTGTTGCCGTTGACAGGAGTGGAACAGTGTATGTGGCAGACAGTGGGAATGATCGGATTCAGAAGTTCACCCCCACAGGTGACTTCCTGGGCAAATGGGGAACCTCTGGCACCGCTTCCGGAGAATTTGTTTCTCCCAAAGGGATTGCGGTGGACGGCAACGGCGACGTCTACGTGGCGGATGCTGGCAATAACCGCATTCAGAAATTGAATTCCCTTGGGGTAGTGATCGATATGTGGGGTGAATCTAGCCGCCTTAAGGATCCGAATGGAATCGCCGTGGATGGCAGGAATAATGTCTATGTGGCGGATACAGATAATAGCCGCATCAGAATATACACATCGTCAGGTTCTAACGTAGCCACCTGGTCAGCCTCAGGCTCGAGAAACGGACAATTTGTCAATCCGGCGAGTGTCGCGATGGATGGAAGTGGCAACATCTATGTGGTTGATTCAGGTAACGATCGGATTCAGAAGTTCACCGCGTCGGGAGCTTTCATAACAGAATGGGGATCTTCTGGCACTGGTGACGGCCACTTCAGTACACCTCTTGGTATTGCAGTGGATGGCGACGGCAAGGTCTATGTGGCGGACACCTCGAATCATCGGATTCAGATATTTTCATCATCAGGAGTTTTTATAGATAAATGGGGCATCCCCGGTATGGGATACTCAGAATTCGATCTTCCCTCAGCTGTAGCGGTGGATTCAAGCGGTAATGTGTATGTGGCAGACTCCAACAACCACCGTATTCAGAAGTTTTCACCAGAAGGCGAATTTCTGTCGAAAATAGGACTCTACGGCAGCGGCCCCGGACAAGTCAATATGCCAAGTGACGTTGAAGTGGATTCGGACGGTAATGTATATGTAGCCGATATGGTCAATAACCGGATTCAGAAATTCTCCGCTGCTGGGGAATTTCTGGCTGAACTGGGCGAGACGGTGAGATTTAATAAACCATATGGCGTTGCAGTGGATGACAAAAACGACGTATTTGTGGCTGATACCTTCAATAGCCGGATTTGCAAATTCAGCTCCGAAGGAGCATTCCTTTGCTCCTGGGGGACGGAAGGTATCGACATGGGCGAGCTGAACCATCCAACCAGCATCGTGGTGGCCGACAATGGATTGGTGTACGTTGCCGATTCCGAAAATCACCGAGTGCAGGTTTTTTCCCGAACGCGCAACCTTTATTATCCGCACATCGCCAGCGACAGCTTCTGGGAAACGGAAGTTGCTGTAATTAACACCAGTCCTTACCACGTACTGAATGGAACCCTGGAGGCTTTTGATGGCAGCGGAGAGCCGATCTCCGGCGCTCTATTCATAACCGTGCCTGCTCACGGCCGCAGACAGTTCACCATCAGTGAGGAATTCCCTAACCCGGAAAATATCAGGTACCTTATTCTGAAATCTGGTTCTGACTTTGTCACGGGATATACGAAGTTTTATGGATCCGGGCTTTACCGTGTAGCTATCCCGGCAACAAGCGATATCAGCACCGGAGACATCCCTCTGCCTCACATTGCATCAAATGATACCTGGTGGACTGGAGTTGCCTTGGTTAATACCGATGGCAACGAGAAAACCTTGACCATTGCCTTTGACAACGGCGAGAGCAGAACACTCATACTGGGTCCTCATGAGCACAAGGCTTTTACCATCGAATCACTTTTCCAAGACGGTTCCCAACCCTCTCTCCATGCTGGGGTCATTAAAGAAGCCAGCGGGGTCATCGGCCTGGAGCTGTTCGGGAACGCTGAAAGCCTGGAAGGGGTGCCCTTGACCAGCACTATGAGCACTTCACTGTACTATCCTCACGCAGCCAACGATTCCACGTGGTGGACCGGCATTGTGGTTTATAACCCATTCGATTCGGCCTGTACCCTGTCTATCACGCCCTATAGTGATAGTGGAACGATGTTATCTTCCACAGACGAGATATTGAACAGCCAGCAGCAATTCGTCGGGACCATAGATGATATGGATTTCCCTGACGATACGGCCTGGATTCGTATCACGGCAACCACTCCGATTACTGGGTTTGAACTGCTGGGGACCACCGACAATGAACAACTGGGAGGCGTTGTCGGTATGGAGGAAGGAAGGTACGAAGGGACCTTTGCCAAGATAGAGAAGGCCGGCTGGACCAGCATTGCTCTGGTGAATACCGACAAGTACCCGACTGAAGTTACGCTCACTGCGTACGATAACGAGGGAGAGGTGTATGCTACCTCGACCATCCTGCTCAACGGTTATGCCAAGATCGAGGATACTGTAGAAGATTTCTTTGCCGGTCAGGCCTTGGGCTCTGCAACCTATGTTGGCTATAACTCCGATAAAAAGGTGGTCGGCGTCCAACTCAATGGCTCTGATGATGATACGATGTTGGACGGCCTACCCGGCATGTAAGGTGCGCCATGCGCACCAACCGATGAAGCTTATACCTGGTTGAAGACATACGCCATTGCTTTGTCATCGCGATGGCATTCGGGTCTCGGTGTGAAAGTCTGTTCCGTCAGATGCAGTGAAGATACGTCTTGGACCTTGAGCAGCTTCCACCCAACGAGCGCCCCGCTTTCACTTCCACCGGATATCTGAAAGCATCGAAGAATTTCCTCACCGTCTTTGTCCCGGCCATAGACGTGTGGTTCTACAGGCCGGGAATAGCCATGGTAGCGCAATTCCAGAACCTTCTTCTCCCGAATAGCTTAAGTGATCGTTTGGTTCATGATGGAATTAGCCCTCCGTCTTTTATTGCCCAGTAGTTAATCTTGCTCTCCCCTTCATTCTAATGAGTATTTCTGCACATATGCAGTGCCGTAGCCCGGATGGAACGCAGTGGAATCCGGGAAATTTTCTGGCGTCGCATGGACCAAGCTGCTAGGCGACATCTTCGGGAACACGGCCCGGTCTGCCGTAACGGTTTTCAAAATCTGCATGAAACTCTTCGGGCGATCGGTAACCGCTGCTCCTTTTCCTCCGCCGTTTGCCCAATTTCTTTTTCCGATCATCGCCCCGCTTGAACAGTGCTTTGAATTTCTCCACCAGCGCTCGCATTTCGAGAGCCCTCTGGTGTCTTCGACGATCTTAGCCACCTATACACAACGACATACGTCTTATGCAGATTGTCATTCCGGGCTTGACCCGGAATCCAGTGCTGGGCTGGATCCCCGCCTGCGCGGGGATGACGTAGTATGTAATGATGTATGGCGCTCTGTCTATTTGTCCCGGATTGCACTTCGTTTCATCCGGGCTGCGATGCTACGATGCTTTTTCTCCTGCGTAGAACACTCAGCTTGAGCGGCGCGGATCAGCCGCTTCAGCACCAGGCTTTTGTTTGGCAAATCTTTCTCTTACCCCCCCACTGGCAGAAATCGATTCTCGTGTGCGCATCTGGAACCGCTCATACAGATCCGGAGCTCCCGCTTCCATGCACAAGTGTCTTAATGGACGATCAATGCGTTCCATCATGGATAAACTCACATCTCCCTGCTCACGATGTATTAGAAACAACAGTTCAGTAAGATACTCTGTCAACTCTTCAATAGCCCTGGGATTTACCCTTGATGGCCTGTGTGCGCGTTCTGCGTTCATTCGAGTCAATTCAAGGATTTCTTCAAGAATATCTCTTTCAGGGCGTCTCTCCCTCTTTGTGCCTTTGTCGTGAGTTTTTAATATTTCAGCAACCTGCTCTTCTAGTCGTGGCCACCACATGTCGAAAACGTTATCAAGAACTGGGGTATCTAGTTTTGCATCTCCGGCAGTATTGTTTATTGTGGAGACTAAACGTTTAAAGTCTTCACGCACGAATTTCGTTGCTTGGAAGCTCGTTAATGGTCCTTTAACGTCAGCCGTATCTAAGTTGAAAAGGAGTGTGCACACACGGGATTTATCAAGGCTCTTTGATAAGGCTCCAGACTCAAAGGGGGTGTACAAATAACTGTGTAACTGGCAAACTATAATTCTTCACTACGAAGGAGGATACGGTGGCCAGTACGAAATCAAAACAGGATGCCCTCATCGACGAGTTGTTGAAAGAATGCCAGGAT
>JAGOGO010000091.1 GCA_017996625.1 Deltaproteobacteria bacterium
AATTAAGACTTTCCTGATCTCCGTGGTAGTATCCGCCAGGCTGATTGCAGTACGAAACGGTGTAAACACGAAGTTGACCCAGACACTTGGGAAAAACTTCACAGCTATTGGACACGTTTGATTGTTCTTCCTGAGGCAGGGTTCTGTTGACTCATTGAGGAACAAAAGCTAGACCATAGCACTCAGCGTGCGGAATGCCTCATCGAGGTTTGTCTTAACCTCGCAAACAACAGATTCATCTGGCAGCGAAGTCTGCCTTATGAGAGCGGAGAGGGACTCATACCCAGAAATCACTGTGGGGTTCTTTTTCATTCGTAACGCGGAATAATAGTCCCGGAACTTGAATCCCGACCCGATAACACGATCCGAAAGAAGAATCCAGGCGCTGGGGATGCCCAACGCGTCAGCACAGACGAGCCCATGCAAGGAAGATGACAGTATGAATTCACACGTATCGATGTCACGAACAACCTTTATCGGGTCTCGTCGAGGGTCGATCAGGCACACTTCCTTCCGGTTATTTTTCAAGATCTGCCGTATACTGCTGCTCCTGTGGTCAACATAGTGCGGAACAAGTCCAAGCACGAACCTTTTCTTTTGTCTGTCTTGTGACAATCGCGCAATAAGCAGTCCAGGATCTCCCAGGATAATCTCTTCGGGAGCACCAAGTCTCTGTCTGGTCAGCTCACCACGCAGTGCCAGAATTTTCGCTCTTGAGAAAAACCGAACTGATTCGCCGTGGATTAGACCCGACCCGATGATGACACCTTGATACTCTTCGGGGATCCGCTCAAGCACGCTGCCGGTTGCAACAACCTGCGCACGTTTTGGAGAGCAATGGATAGGCGTGAAGCCATAGCTTTCCAACAGCCGAGCAGTGATAAGATCACCGAAGTTTACGATAGAATCCCACCAGTAAGCATAGATGCAGTTATGATGCGCCGTTCCGACAATAAGCCCTTTAATTCGATTGTATCTTCGATACAATCGACTGCGAGTCCGCCCAACCAGCTTATCTAATCGCGTTAGGCCGCGCGTTGTCCATTTTTCATTTGATTGCGCTTCAGATTCCATCAGCATAGTATTTAGCACTCAAGCGCACCTTCGATTGCCTGGCCTGATTCTCCACAGCGCCACTACTCGCAAAGAAAGCGCCCGAGTAGCGTTCTGTCCCTGTCTATTCCTAAGTGTCGATTTTATAATAAAATTCAACTTCACACCAGCCGGCTGGTGTGAAGCCCGCCTACTCGCAGGGTGTTCTATACCGCTAACGGCGGACGGTTCCAGATGCACGGCATGTCCTTCAGCAAGCTCAGGATAAGCTTCGTCGCCCCGCCGATAGGCGAACGCGCTCTGCTCACCATCCTCTTAGCGCAGCCATTGCTGCATTTGCAGGGAGGCGATATGATACCACGCGACGAAATTGGCTCGGTTGAACTTCAGAGCGTTCTGAAAATGCTCTTTAGCTTTGGTCTGTTCGCCCCTTCTTTGGCGGTATATTCCAGCGTGATCATAAAGGCGAGACATTCTCTTGCGGTACACTTTTTCAGGTATTCTGGCTGGATCGTAGTTCTTCTGTAGTACTCGTATCCAAATTTCCCTGCCTGGGAACCGATCGGTGCTGACGCCTTCGGGATTATCGGTATAAACCGTCAACGTCTCATTAATAAATCCAATGGGACAGTGGCGAGCAATCCTAAGCCAGAGATCGACTTCTTCGCATACCGGCAGCGTCTCATCAAAGTATCCCACGTAGTCCAAACACGATTTTCTAATCATGGCGGAGGAGGTACGGATGAAATTGCGGGCAAACAGGTCCGCGTATACCCAGCCGGATCTACCGGCACGATTCTGTTTTCGGTAACGGCCTTCGGTGATCTCAGCAGTAAGTAGCCCCTCTACCGTAATCTCGGAACATCGGGTCGCAACCATGCCGTACTCAGAGTGCTCACTGAAGCACGCAAGTTGTCGTTCCAGTTTTTCTTCTCGCCAGAAGTCATCGGAATCGAGAAACGCCACATATTCACCACGAGCTGCAGGAATTCCGTAATTGCGCGCACTCGCGATGCCACCGTTCTCTTTAAACGTGTACCGAATTCGCGGATCATAGTCGGTAAGCACTTCCCGGGTAGTATCGGTAGACCCATCATCTACAACGATGATTTCAAAATCCTGGTACGTCTGGCGCAAGACCGAATCAATAGCTTTGGTAATAATCCCGACGCGGTTATAGGTCGGTATCACGACACTGACCGTCGGCATCTGTTCTCCTCGTTCTGTCATTCCTGCCAAGGGCAGTGAATTCTCAACAAAAGTTCCACAATTTCAACCCATAACGACTTTACCAAGCGAGTCCGGGACTGTCAACAGTAGTTATTCTTTCGGCGAGGAATCGACGGATCCCATGCCGGCGAAGACAGCCGCGAATGCTCTTGCTGTCACAGGCCTTATCGCCACAGATTTTGCAGACACACCCTAGTCAATCCTCAGCCATGTTGAGAGATCCCGGCCGGTCATCTCCTGGAAGCGCTCGATCTGATCCCGATAGTAGTCAACCAACATCCTTCTCGTTTCTGGCGGCATCTGATTATCTTTGTAATTAGTCTTGTTTACCTTTCGGTCGAGGCCATCGGGAATAAAGGTGTCGTCCACGCCGATAAAGCGAAAAACCGACTGCATCAGGCCTACGGGATCAGAATCGATATCTTCGTAGAAGAAGACACCGAAGTCCGGAAACGCGTCACGCCAATACGTCAATTGGTCGGCATACAATCCCCGGGTGCGGATCCAGCGGCCATCGTCGTTCCACATCTTTTCAAAGCTGACGAAACGCTTTCCCAATCGCTCCTTACGGCGTCGCCGGGACCAGTAGGAGGACCAGGCGCGGCTGGCCGGATCGCGAAAGATCGCAAAAACCCGTACCCTTGGATAATGCGCCTTGAGCTCGTCCCGGGCTGACGGCTGCCGGCGCCAGAACGTGAGCGCACGCCGGGGATTCCAGCTGGGATAAAACTCACGGTGAATCGAATCCGGGCGGGGAGAGATAATGTAGGTTTGCGTAAACTCTCCCGCTTGGCGACCGTTCCGGTCGGCAAACCAGCGGTGATACCACGGGTATCCTTTGTGGAAGTATCTAATAAAAAAATCGATTTCCTTTTTGCGCATCAATACGCCCGGATGCTGGGCTATCATTTCCCCGAGCCAAGTCGTGCCTGACTTCTGTACGCCTACTCCGACAAAATCAGGACCTGCTGCTCCTGGTGCTTGGTGATCTCCGGCTGCCTTCATTGAACACCTCTGGAGTTGAACGTTTCAGACACAGATGTTATGGACCTTTTGCCAGAATTGTATTTTGCTTCCGCTTTATTTACAATTCTGCTAGTACAGTAAGAGAAAATAAAGCCGATGAATTCCCAGAAACCGTAGCCAAACCATGCATGCCCTTTGCCAACATAATATTGTTCTCATTGTTGTTGATGCCTTGCGGCCCGATCATCTGAGCTGCTATGGATATCGTCGCGAAACAACTCCGGAAATCGATAGAATAGCTCAGGAAGGTTGCCGGTTCGAAAACGTTATTAGCCAATCTTCCTGGACCAAGCCGGCGGTAGCGTCACTCCTCAGCGGCACACTACCTGAGATGCACGGCGTGAAGTCGATTACCGATGTCCTGATTGAGACTGATGGCTATCTCCCAAAGCTGCTGAAGCAGGTTGGATATACTACCTGCTGTATCCAAACCAATCCCTTTCTTGGTCGCGAAAGTGGATTCAGCCAGGGATTTGATTGCTATCGGGAACTTTTTGAAAATGGTTCGGGCGAGTGCAAGCCTCGCGTGCCGGATGTCTATGCCGCAGCAGCGGAGTGGCTCGAATGCTGCGGTTCGCGACCTTTTTTCCTGTATCTTCACCTTCTGGATACGCACAATCCCTATACTCCTCCCGACCATCTGCCCAGCTTCGGCAGTACCGAGCAAGATCGCTACGATGGAGAAATACGTTTTATTGACAGTTACATCGGGCTGCTCAGGAATCTGCTGATCCGCAAGGGATGGTATGAAAAGACACTTCTCATCATTACTGCCGATCATGGTGAGGAATTCGAAGAGCACGGACGCCGCTATCATGCCAAGCACCTGTATCAAGAGGTGCTTCGAGTACCATTAATCATTACAGCACCCGGCATTCTCACCCCTGGGGTGAGATCATCATCGCTGACCCGTTCTATCGACATCGTGCCGACCATTTTGGAACTTGCCGGCCTGCAGCCTGCTGATACACACCAGGGTTCCTCGGTCTTTCCTGAGCTCAATGGATGCCCGGTCTCTCAGCGACCGGCCTTGAGCCAGATCGGATCAGGCAAGGAATCGAACAGCATCGATCTGGTATCCTTGATCTGCGGAGAGTACAAGCTTATTTGGAATACCTGCAGCCAAAGCAGCGAGCTGTACAATCTGGTCCTCGACCCGCTCGAACAGCATAACCTTGCTGAACATGAGCCTGCGGTGGTCGAGCGACTTCTGCCGCAGATTCACGATCTGCTTCATCAGCAAAAAGAGGATCCGGTCGTGCAGCATCGAAAAAGAAAAGAAGCCCCCCGGATTGCTGTCTTTGAAAAAGAAATTCTCCAACAGCTGCGAGGACTCGGCTATATTGACTAAATCAGAAAACTGTCACCACCTGCTTTCGTTCAGCGCTGGACCGGAACAGTGGCGAGTCACATCTGCTTTCGCTCCCGTGTTTCAGCAGCTCTTTCCTCAGGGTCTGGCGCCGATTCTGCCAGAAGCCCGCCTTCTCAAACAGGGAAGCCGCAAATCCGTGTACCTGTTCCATCATACGAGTGCAGAAGGCAGAAAAAAATACTATGTAAAAGTGTACCGCCACCTTGGACTGCTCAATCGAGTCATATCGCTCCTAAAAACGCCTCGCGGTCTGCATGAATTTCGCGTCGGCATTGTGATTGCGGCCCGTGGCATTCCTGCCATGGTTCCCTGTGCCGGGGGCGCACGGCGCCGGTGCAGGATAGCTTCGGAAAGCTACTTCATCACGGAAGAAGTGGAGCAGACTGAAAATCTTGCTGGCGTGCTCTTAGAGAATCCGTCGCGCACACCCTTCACGGCACGTGATCGTTTCACTCTGGCGAAACGTCTCGGCGCTCTGATCCGGGTCATGCATGAGCGCGGTATTTTTCAGGAAGACTTGGCTCTCAATAATTTTCTGGTAGGAGTCGGCGCTCACAATCGCGGTTCATTGTATCTGATCGATTTCGAACGGATCTCGCTTCACGACACAGTTTCGCCGGTGCGGCAGGAGTGGGTTCTCTCCAAACTGAACCGCCTCGGTCGCGAGGTAAGCCTCAGCCAGCGCCTGCGATTTCTTCATGCCTTTCGGCCCGACCTGAAGAAAGAGGAGATCAAGACTCTGGCCAGAACAATCGATGCGGCAACGACGCGGAGGCTGCAGCAGGATATGCTCCACCGCAGTGCCAATACCTACACCACTGTCGGATATCGGAGTTTCAATGAGAGAGGCTATCAGGGATATGCTCGCAGGGCCGAAAACCTGAACGAGCTGCTCGAGCTGATCGCTCAGGGTCCGGAAGCGGAAGATCCGGCAACCAAATCAGTAACGCTGAGGCGGGAGCCGGACCTCGTGACGCTGCTGCGTTTTCCCGATCGCCGCGAGGCGGAAAGACACTGGAAGTTCCTCTGGGGGCTTAAAACCGGCCGTGTACCACTTGCGGCGCCACTCGCCATGATACATTCGACGAAGGCACCAGGGGCGTCCTGGATTGTTCTGCCAGCGCCGAATGATGCCCCTATTCTTGCTGATATTCTCAGAACTGCTCCGCATGCAGCCGAGCGTGATATACTGGAGCGTCTTGCTGCAGGCATCATCCATCGTCTCCATCAGCTTAATGTCTCAGTAAAAGGCCTTTCCCTGGATGCATTCCTGGTTACCCGGGACTGGCGGGGCAGACCGTGTCTGCATCTGGCGAAGCCCGAACGCCTGACGATCATCCACAAAATCACGGATACCCAAGCGTACCAGGAACTCACTGCGATGAGAGCGCTTTTTTCTTCGTCTCCATGAGGGAATAGTTCTCTGCCGGCATGGGCAGGGTAGAAGCAGAGTGTTCTGCTTCTACCCTGAGCGGCCTCCCGAACCCCACGCCTCATCCGTTCCGGTGCTCTTAATTTTTTCCTTTTCCGTTGTCTCTATGTTTGCCGTTGCCGTGGTGGTTGTCCTTGCCCTGATGATGATCTTTATCGTCGTTATGATTGTTTTTTCCGCTCCCGTGACCGTTTCCATGCGTTTTGTCATGTTTATGATGGGAGCCGCCGCTGCAACTGGTCTTCTGCATGTGAACATGCCGGTGAACCTCGTGATGCACTCTGGCGAAATCATGACCTGAAGATCTTTTTTTGATCACCTCTTCAGCCGGGTAATGATGATGTTCGGATATAAACTTGAGGTTAACCAAGTTCACGACATCATTATCACTCAGCCGAATATTCTTCCATTCGTGCTTCTTCTTGTGTTTGTAATGGCCGTATGCATGCCCGTATGGAGGACCGCTCACCTCCACCGGAACCGGAACGTAGAAAATCTCCGGGGTACAGCCGCAGTGAGTACAGATATCCATCCAGGATCTGCCGCGCCGGCGGAGATCGATAATGATCGGAGGGGGAACATGCGTGTACTGCGATATGTGGTAAATGACCGGCACTTCATAGTACGGGATCTGCTGCTGCTCGATAATGATGATTTCCTGCTGGGGTACGTGGTAGTATTCGCCCATAGAAAGATGAAACCCTTCCAGATTACCATCGTGTAGGGAAACACCGATATCGATAGTGTCCATATCCGCCTCGACCTGGGCAACCGGGATTCCGAAACCAAGCACCACTGAAGCCATGAGAACAAGAATGCATTTCATACGTTGAGCCTTTCCCAGTGAGAAGTAATTCCGTTCATGGTAATCACATGTGTTAGCCTCCGTGCTGCGCAGGACTCATATCCTGATTTCAGGTATCCTGAGCCCTGCTTTTCCCCTGCTCTTAGTCGCACGAGACAGCAGTACGGTTACTCCGAATCTCTTCCGGTTTCGTCATTCCATCGCGCTGTTTCCTGTTGACATCATCTCCAGAGAACGGTATCGTTTTGCACAAAAAAGTCATGCCCTTGTTCACCTGTGTCTGATGAAGCAGATAATAGCGGCTTCTCCACGGTTGGACACAACCGTGAACAAACAGACTGCCACGAAATTGCCGTAAGGAAGCTTGGTATGGAAAAATGCGACCGCGAAAAAAATATGAAGAACTGCACCTGCTCCTATGAGCCTTGTGCCAAGAAAGGGAAGTGCTGTGAATGCTTGCAGTATCACTTGCGAAGCGGCCAGCTGCCGGCCTGCATCTTTCCCCCTGATGTTGAACGCACCTATGATCGGTCCATCGAGCACTTTATCAAGACGTATCAAGAACGCGGACCTTGGTGGTAAATAAGGAGAGGTGAGCCGCATATGGTCAGTGAGGCTGGTTACGCTCCACCGAACGCTGCTTTCGATGTTGCAATCCCGGATGTCGCTATCGTCAACGCAACGGTATTCAATACCTTTACCGGTGAATTTCTGCCGAAGCAATCGGTGTGGATCAAACATGGATTGATTGCCTACGTTGGGCCCGAGCCATCTCCGCCTGCCGGTGCCAACGTTATCGATGTCCAGCACATGGTAGTACTGCCAGGACTCATCGATGGTCACACTCACATTCTCAATCGCGCCAGTGTAGAAGCATTCATCGCCTGCGTCATTCCAACCGGTGTAACCACGGTCATCACTGAAACCATTGAACTGGGTTCCATTCTCGGCGGACAAGGCATAGGATTCCTCGTCGACAGCCTCCGCAATCAGCCAATCAGGTTTTTTTATACGGTTGCTCCACTTTGCGGACTCACCTGTTCCGAGGAAGCGTTCGCTCTTTCCGTGGAAGCTACCACTGCCTTTCTCGATGATTCTGCCTGCGTTGGCCTCGGAGAAGTGTACTGGGGAAACTTTTTTCTTCCTGGTCCTCAGGGAGAGCGCGTACGACAGCTTGTTGCCGCCACCATCAGTCGAGGCAAACGGGTGGAGGGGCATGCAGCCGGTGCCCGGGGCTTGAAACTTCAGTCCTATGTGGCACAGGGAATCTCCTCCTGTCACGAAGCGACTCGAGAGGAGGAAGCACGAGAACGCCTTCGTCTGGGCCTCTGGACGATGATCCGCGATGGCGCCATCAGGAAGGAACTCGAATCAGTACAAGCGCTTTTTTCTTCTGGCCTGAACCTGCGGCGGCTCATCCTTACAACCGATGGCGGCGATCCTGAAAGCTTTCTCACTGAAGGATACTTAGATGCCTCAGTTAAACGAGCCCTTCGTTTGGGAGCCGACCCTCATTCGCTGTATCAAACGGTTACGCTTAACGTTGCCGAACACTTTCGCCTCGATCATCTCCTGGGATCAGTGTCACCGGGGAAACATGCCGACCTGGTAGTCATACCCTCACCGGAAACGTACTCGCCCCAACTCGTCATGCGTGACGGGACCGCCATCTTTCAGGATGGCTGCAGTCTCACGGCCCCACGGCACACACCTGTTCCCGCTTGCCTGCTCGATACTGTCGTGGTGAACGATCTAGATTTTCTGTCTCTTCCTCTAACCGGCAGAGTGCGTGCCATCGACCTGATCACCCGCCTGGTGACCAAAGAGACCATCATTGACCTCGATAATAGCGAGGAATCCCAGGACGTACTTTTCGTGCTTGCCCTCGAGCGGCGGGGAGGAAATGCATCCTTCATGGGCTACCTCAAAGGATTCGGACTCCGAAAGGGCGCGTACGGTTCAACCATGTGTTGGGATTCTTCAGATATGATCGTTGTGGGGCGAGACATTCATTCCATGAGAACCGTTATCAATCGGCTGCGAGAAACAGGCGGCGGAGCTGCATTTGTCATCGGCAGTGAGGTAGCGGCTGATTTTTCTGCACCTATCGGCGGCATAGTCTCTCCAGCTCCCATGGGAGAGCTGCACCGCAGGATCAGCAATCTGGAAATTCATTTACAGGAAAACGGTGTCCCCTGGGAAAAACCGCTACTCACCATTGATACCCTAACTACTCCCGCTATTCCTCACCTTCGCATTACTCATGGGGGATACGTCCGTCTCCGAGATTTTGCAGTCCTTTCGTGGAAACCGTGAACAGGTTCAAGATTCACGGTTCAAAGTTAGGTTTCTGTATAAGTCTTATACGTCTCATATGACCTATACTCTCATTCCACATCAACCTTTAACCTTGAACGTTGAACCTGGAACCACCTTCTACACCTTTCCTTCCTCCAAAATACATACTCTACCGGATAGATTATGCTCATCATGCGCAGTACAAAAGAAAATCAATGCGCAACAGAACGAACCATTGAGGCTACCACGTCTTATGAGAATGAGCATGGTCAGTACAGAACATATTGTTCAGTATTACAACACCCCTGGTGTCCGTTCCTGTATGGCTTCGTTTCTCGGCGGCAGCTCGTTGGAAGAAGCCACCTGTGTCTATGTCAGCTGCTGTGATTCACACCCCTATTATCCTTTACGAAAGCTACCCAATCAGCTTGCCTATTATCTCGACCATGGCCTTGATGTCGGCCGTTCGCTTTGGGATCGCAGATTCCTGCCTGTTCATCTGGACATCGAGTACGTGAATTTCGATTTCCCGGCTGAACCATACCTGGATATGGAACGAATGTTTGAGGTGCAGAATCCAGTTGTCTTGGCCGTCAGAGAGGCTCTGTACCGCTTCGGGATATTTCCCTTTCATCTTCTCACCGGCCGGGGGCATCACTTTGTCTGGATGGTACGAGCCGATTCCCGTACGTACCGGTCGCTTATTCGCCTTGGACATATTCCCGCTCACCTGAAAGACCGCTACCTCGATCCTCATCCGCCGTCAAACGAACCAGTTTCTCCGGACCTGGGCACCGCATTCTCCGGATTGGCAATGGTCATGGAGTATCTTGCGTTTTGCATCCAGGATACAGCCCGCTGTTCGATACCGGTTGAAATCACCGAAGTCATTGTAGGCCCGGTCGAACGCGGACGGGAGATTGTCTCGATTGACATATCAGAATACGGAGATCCACTCGATACTCGGATGATTCGTATTCCTTTCAGCATCTATCGGAAGTCCTGCAAGGCAGAACTGGCAGGCTCCATCGACATCGCCGAAAGGATCCCCCTTTTAGTGGCTGTTCCAGCAGGGAATGACGGCTTCCGAGGGATAATCCCGGTGATGCAGAATCTTGATGAAGCAGCCTGCCTGGCAACACGCACCAGCACCGAAATCCCTGATCGGACTGCCGCCACCATGAATCTGGTGGATGAGTATATGGGGTCAGAACTCAAGTGCTTTCACGACTGGTTCTACAGTGAAGAACAGAACAAACCGGAAGAGTGGACAACGACGTATGATCGTACCCCCCTGGACATCCTGCCGCCATGCAGCCGCCGCATCCTTGAACAACCCAACGATATACTGCTCAAACCGGCCGCTCTCCAGCTTCTTGTCAGAACCATGCTTAGCCTCGGCTGGCATCCGCGGCACATTGCGGGACTAATTCGTTCTAAGTACGAGAGAGACTTCGGGTGGGGATTCATGTGGTATACCTATGATGCTGCCACGCGGGCCGATTTTTATACTCGTATCTTTTCCGGACCTGTCGTCACTGAACGGGACTCTCTGATTGATTTTAACTGCTGCTCCACCCGCGAGAAGGGCTTGTGCTTCCATCATGAATCGTGCCAGGATTTGCGCGTGTATCGGGACGCTCTTGTCAGGAGGCGAACCTATGGGCGGCTGGGTTGCGGGCCTTTCAACCGGCTCCTTTTATAAAGTTCCCCTTATCGATGTGCTTGAATCAATCGCTCAAAGCGGCTTCTCCTTGCTGGAGATCTCTTCGTCACCAGCACATCTGGACTATCACAACCTCGCGGCAGTAAAAGCAGCTGCTCACGCTATGCGATCGATTGGCCTCACTTCCGTTTCCTTCCATGCGCCCTTTGGGCGCGACATCGACATCTCCTCACTGGATGAACGACAGCGGGAGCACTCGGTCAGGGAAATGCTCGTATCCGCTCAGGCCGCTGCCGTTCTCGGCGTTGACTATCTCGTTGTCCATCCCGGCGGCACCGCAGAAGGCAGAGCAGCCGCACGGGAATACCATCTACGCATGGAAAACGCGGTTACTGCCCTTACGAGGATTGCTCGGACTTGTGCTGATCTTGGCATCCGTCTGCTTCTGGAGAACATGCTTCCTCACCTGCGCCTCGGCCAAACCAGGGACATTCTCCGTCTGCTTCCTTCTCTTGGCATCCATCACGCAGGAATCTGCTTCGACACCGGCCATGCCTATCTGAGTGGTGACGTGTACTCATCACTTCCTAAGGTTTCAGACCATCTTAGTCTGGTTCATCTCAACGATAATCGTGGACGCGGTGATGACCATCTTCCTCCTGGCGAGGGCAGCATTGACTGGAAAAAGTTCTTGTGCATTCTGGCTAAAATTTCATATTGGGGTCCGTTGATTCTTGAACTTTCCGACGACTCAACGAACCGCTCCGAAAATATTCTGGCCCGAGCCAGTGATGCGCGGCGTCTTCTCAAGCTAGGACAGTGAGGAGTTTGTTGCGAGGTGTGGGTCCCGTTCACCGTTGACCGTCGACCGTTCACCGACACAGAATACAGTCTATCCTTTTTCACTCAAACCCAACGCTCAACGCTCGGCGTGTACGGTTTTTTGGTTCATCGCTCCATGCTCTATGCCTCCAACTCCTCGTATGAAACTTCACGTTTGTCTGTCATTCCTTCGGCGGATAAAGAGCTGACGCGCAACCCGCCAAGCGCACAATACTTTAACCGTCATTCCCGCGAAGGCGGGAATCCAGTATTGTGAACAGCGTACCACCACACTGCTAAAGCC
>JAGOGO010000092.1 GCA_017996625.1 Deltaproteobacteria bacterium
AGCCGATACTGCGACAACGTTCTGGCAGGCAGCTGGATAGTAAGGAGCGCTGGTAGCGTCATTGGCTGCAGATGCAAAGATAGCTGCGCCTTTGTTCCATGCGTAATTGACGGCATTCTGCAGGGTGGAAGAACTGCCTGAACCTCCGATACTGATATTCATGATCTGGACATTACTGTCGGCGGCATAGGTGATCGCCTGCGCGATATCGTAGTAGCTCGCGAAGCCGCTGGAATTGACGACTACCAGAGGCATGATCGCTGCATCGCCGGCGACACCGGCCACGCCTTCCACATTATTCACTATAGCAGCAGCAGTGCCGGCTACTGAGGTTCCATGGCCGTACACGTCATGAGTATCAGTGTTCTCTGAGATGCAGTTATAGCCAGGGATGATCTTTCCGGCAAGGTCCGGATGAGTTGGATCGATGCCGGAATCGATTATGGCAATCGGCACCTCTGGTGAACCGGTGGAAAGGTCCCAGGCTGCCGGTGCGGAAATTTTTGGGAGGTGCCACTGCGAAGGATAGCTGTAATCATTGGGCACGAATGTAGGGCGAGCGATGTAGTTGTATTCGGCGAAGCTGAAATGAGGATGCTTGGCCAGGGCGGTTCTCACCTTTTTCAGCAGGTGTCGGGGAACGCGGATCCGTTTTACCTTGATTGCGTTGATTTCGCCAGCCTCAGTCGCATTTTGAGACTGCAGCACTTCTCTTATTTTCGCACCAGATATCCCTGCCTTCGGCTGAATCAGCAGTTCGCCAGGAACATAGGTCAATGCTGGCCCGGAAGCATCTGCGGCGCTGGCAATGAACAGAATCATGAAGATACCGGTTAGCGTTCGGGTAAGACTCAGCAACCTGCTCTTGCTTTTATCCATGTCTCCTTCCTTTCGAACTCTCCCGCACGTTCCGGCTGATTCGCCAAGCAGCGTCCGCACTTTTTCTCTAGGATCTGCTACGTGCTTCGGTGCTGGACCGCCACGACACTACCATGACACTGAAACAAATGCAAATGCATCGCTCAGCTGCTCCTGCAGAGCGAGAGAGCATGATAATTTAGTATTTTTTCTTGTACATGATTACTGTGTGAGAGAAACAGCCACCGTTCGGAAGGTGGATGGCGTTTCTTCGGCAACCCGGCTATCCCGTGAAAGTACAGGACCCGTGGCTTTGTGTCCCCTGGTTACCCAGAGTTTACCTTTTTCGAAAACCTCCATGCCCAAGATTTGGTAGTTGTGATGTGACTGTGAAATGCTTTGAATTCTGCTAATAGCCTACTCGGGGAAGGATGTGCCTGTCAAGCAGCTTTGTTCCACACGTGTACCATTCTCTTGAAGAGATCACGCGTGCCCAAAACAGGTAGTGAAGCAATGATATGGGGTACTCTTAGACACTGTCATCCTGAGCTCCGCACCAGCGGGACGAAGGTTCTCGGGAAGCATGATTGCTCTGAGGAGATTCTTCGGTCGTTCCGCTTCAGGCGGAACTCCCTCAGAATGACACTTCCTTCTCTTTAAACCTGGAATCGAAACTTCCTCCTGAGCACAAGGAATTGGCTGAATTTCTTACTCTCCTCGTGCTCCTTCAGTGTACTGTGGACAGCAGTGAAGAAATAATTTATTTTCAGTGAGCAACGGCGGACGCTCGGAAAAGCTGAACCTGATTCCTGCCGGCTCGCTTGCTGCCATAGAGAGCCTTATCCGCCGTTTCGATCAAGACATGAGGGGGGATAGGTGGAATGTCTTCTATGAGCGTTGCGCCAGTAACGCCGGCGCTGATGGTGACCACGTTGGAAATCGGTGACGCCGGATGATGGATTGCCAGGTCTATGACATTTCTCCGGGCCTGTTCGGCGAGTTCTACTGCCTGCTCGGCAGGTGTATTCGGCAGTATGGCCGCGAACTCGTCACCGCCATATCGAGCTACCAGGTCGCCGGCTCGTTTCATAGCGTTTCTCAAAACGTCTGCTATCTTCCGGAGGCAATCATCTCCCGTCTGATGACCGAGGCTGTCGTTGAATTCTTTAAAAAAGTCGATATCGAACATTATCACGCTCAATGCCAGCCGATTTCGCAAGGTTCTTTTCCATTCTGTTTCTATCATCTCATCGAAATGACGCCGGTTCGCCAAGCCGGTAAGCGCATCCTGAATAGTGAGCTCTTTCAAGTCCCTTTCATTGTTTTTGAGGCTGGTAATATCATGCAGAATGATAACCGTGCCGCTGAGCTTCTCGTTTACGTCAGGCATGCGTTTGACTTTGATCTGAAAGTGACGCAGTCCGCTGACTGTTTTTAGCTCCCGCTCAAACGTATGTTCGGGTTTTCCGCTCAGCACAAACAGCGATACATCAGCTCGGAGGCTGGGGAGAATCTCGCAATCAACATGGTCAAGACAATAATGCCAGCCGGAAACAGTATGTTCGGCCCATAGAGATTTCCAGGCATAATTGAAATTTTCTATTTGGTTTTTGCGGTCCAAGAGGAGTACAGGATCGTGAAGGCTCTCGAAGATGGTAATATATTTGTTTTTGATGTTAGTCAGTAAGCGATTGGTCTCCTGAAGTTCCTGCGTCTTTTCGTCTTCGCTCAGGGTAACCCATTCGGTACAGAATCCGATTTCGACTCGATCAAAAAACCGCTCGAGGAAGAGCCTGAATGTTTTGGTTTTCTCTTCGGCAAAACGTTGGCATTCAATGAGGTCGAGATAGCTCTGGCGAAAATATTTCATAAGCCCCAAAAACATGGGCAGGGTTACGCCGCGGCTCCGGTGCTGTTTTGCCTCGAGGACGCCAAAGGCAGCAATGGAATCCTCAGAATAATCCTCATCAGGATGGAGCTCGGGGGGTTGGTGGTAACGCTCTATCGCTAGGAGAAGCGATTGAGAAAGACCTGTGATTGCAATCTTCCACGCTTCTGCAGACGTGGGGGCGTACCTGGTGTACTCGTGACAACTGGCATATTCAAGGACTTGGCGGATCAGCCATTCATCGGCCGTACGGACTACACCGGCTAAAGAGTCCAACCTATTTTCAGCTGCGCCTGAGTATACTGGAAGGGGATTCGTCTTGTCATCTAGTACCATGGAGTTTTTTCACCGATATCGAGATGTAAAATCTCCCCTGTACTCATATCGGCTGCTTTCTCGAGAAAATGAGTACAAAATCGATCAAAATAATTTCTTAGAGCCTGTCCAATAATGACATTCTGAGTCCCGCTTCGCGGGACAGAGCATCTCATGGTGGACGTGTTGGTTATTTTATCGAGCCGTAAAACGACGTCTGCTCCCTCCTTTTTAAAAGGAGGATCGGGGTGGATTTTTGAATTCTGCTGCAAATCCCCCTGCATCGCCCTTTAGGAAAGGAGGACTCGCTGTCGTAAACGGCAGGCTGCGCGTCAGATCACTATCGCCTGCCGGAGACAGTCCTTTTGACGACGTCATCGTGTTCTGAGATCCTTCGCTTCACTCAGGATGACAGATTGCCGGTCTTACGGATTATCGGACAGGCTCCTTATGTCTGTCATCTTACAGTAACCGTCACATGAATCCACCGTGCGAGGATACTGTCCAGACGGCCGGTGGTTTTCCACTCCGAGAGGAGGTTTTCAAGTTCGCGGCACAGGTAGGAGTTCTGTTTGCTCACTGCCCAGGCCAGAGGCTCGGTTGTAAGCGGGGAATACAAAGGAATCAAATCGTTTTCCTGTCTGTTTTCGGCAAGGAGCCAGGCGGTGGGAGCATCATGAATGAAGACATCGATCCAATGGGTGCGCACGGCTTGAAGGCCCTGGTCGGCTGATGTCAGGGGCGTAAGTGAGGCGGCGGAAAGGTGAGTGCGGGCATACGATTCTCCTGTGGTATTGGAAACATATCCTACTCGCACCTCTTTCCGATTCCACTGAGAGGGGATGGCGAGCTGGTTCATCCGATCCCGGTGAATGATCCCCATCTGCCCTACCGTCAGGTACGGCTGGATAAAACGGACCAGCTGCTTTCGCTCATCTGTCACCGACATACCGGTCATGATCGCATCGATCGAGTCATTTATCAAGGACGGGACAAGGTCCCCGAAAGCCATCTCCTTAAACACTACCGGACGACCAAGTGTCTCGCCAGCGGCCCGGGCAAAGTCAGCCTCGATGCCCTTGATCTCTCCATTTTCCTTAAATACGAGCGGTGGATAGTCGGGTGTGACGCCTACTCGTAGAGGCGGCGAAGCTTTTTGTGCAGTATCCGGGCCGGCGCAGGCACATAGCAGGCTTAAGGCTCCGAAGAAGACAATGCACAGGAACAGCATTTTGCACGGGTAGTATTTCATCAAGACTCCTTTTAGAGGATGAGAATGAGGAAGAATCAGACCGGAACGAGACGGTCGGTGCTTTGAAAAAGATGGAATCACCATGCCGGAAGAGCTGATCGGCTGATGTATGCTGCTTTCAGTATAGCATACAAAGATTGCTGATGGGCATATGACACGAGATGAGGAAAAAGGCAGGAGGCGCCAGCGGCGCCTCTTGCTTCTTTCCTTTCCCGTTTGTTTGCTCTTTGACCGTACGCTGCTGTAGGAATCATATACTACTTCAATTAGCTGACAATACTGCATTCACCCCATTTTCTTGTCATGTCATTACCCGATAGAGTGAATGAGAAGGAAAAAAACAATTCCACGGGGAGAGGCTATGGATATACAGACACCGTCGGTAAAACAAGAGCGCCTGCGCACTCAGAACAAAACACCTGGGCTGCGGATCAAGTCCGAGGGCCGTGTAGTAACATTCCTTGGCAGCAAAGGGGGGATAGGAACCTCCACGATCGCAGTGAATCTGGCAGACTGCCTGGTTAACTGCCAGACTGGCCGAGGAGTGGCCCTGGTGGATATGAATGTCGAGGATGCAGATGTCCCTCGTTTCCTCGGAATTCATATCGATCACCACTGGGATGCCATCGCCAGAAAGCCAGGGAGGGTTGAGACGGTTGATCTGCTCGACATCATGCATAAGCATGACGGCAGGATGTATGTGTTGGCTTCGCCAGACCGTTCAGGCCAACTGGCCCTTGATCCGGAGCTGATCAAACGGGTTTTCCAGCTTCTGCGGCAGATGTTTCCCTTTGTAGTCGCCGATAGCGGGCTTTCACTGGGAGGCGTTGCTGATCCGGTGCTGGAGTTTTCCGATCAGGTATTCATTGTCACAATGCTGTCCTATCCTTGCCTTGCCCGTACCGAGAAGGTGCTGAACTTCTTTGCCCGGCAAGGGTATCCAGCCAGAGAAAAGATCAAAATCATCATCAATCGACACGTGAACAATTCGACTATCACTATACGCGAAGCAGAGCGTTTGTTGCAGCAGGAAGTATTTTGGACGTTTCCAAACAGTTTCACAGCGACTATGGCTGCTCTCAATCAAGGTAAAACGCTGAGCCTGGTTGCCCCCCGGTCCCCGATGGCAGTCAGTATCAAAAGTCTCGCAGCTCTGCTGACTGCCGAGGCAAGCCACGTAACGGATTGAAATACACGTCTTAGAGGTTTTATAGGACGTATATTTCAGATGTTCTCTGTAATCGGCTTTGCCTCGACCCGCCAGATCTTCTCGCAGTATTCTTGAATAGCCCGGTCTGAAGAAAAAAATCCCATCCGGCTCACCGTGAGCATCGACATGCGAGTCCAGGCAGCAGTATCCTGATAGAGCCTTCCTACCGCATCTTCTGCATCCACGTAGGAACGGTAGTCCGCCATGGCCAGGTAGGGATCATCGCGAAGCAACGAATTGACCAAAGGCTGAAAGGGCCGGATGTCGCCGTCGGAAAACAAGCCGGACCGGACACAATCGATCGCAGCTCGCAGCTCCGGGTCTGATTCGTAGTACTGATAGGGATTATAGCCCTGACTCTTCAGATTTTGCACTTGTTCAGCTGAAAGGCCAAAAAGAAAGAAGTTTTCTGTACCGACCTGCTCCCGAATCTCGATGTTTGCTCCATCCAGAGTGCCGATGGTCAGGCTGCCGTTAAGAGCGAACTTCATGTTTCCGGTTCCTGATGCCTCTTTACCCGCAGTGGAAATCTGTTCTGAAAGATCGGCAGCTGGATAAATAGTCTGAGCGTGTTTTACGTTGAAGTCAGGAAGAAAGACCACCTTCATGCGGCCGGCAACGTCAGGATCATGGTTAACGACATTTCCGACCGCATTGATGAGCTTAATGATTAGCTTGGCCATAAAATATCCAGGTGCTGCTTTTCCGGCAAATATGAAGGTCCGGGGGCTGAACCGCAGCGAAGGGTTCTGCTTGATCCGGTTGTAGAGAGTGATGATATGCAGTACATTCAAGTGCTGTCGCTTGTATTCGTGGATTCGCTTGGCCTGAACATCAAAAATCGTATCCGGCCGTACCGTGATACCGGTACGCCTGGCGATCACTGTGGCAAGAACCTCTTTGTTTTCGTGCTTAATAAGACGCCAGGCGTGTTGTATGTCCGGGTCATCGATGAACTTCTCAAGGCCTTTAAGCTGATTCAGATCCCGAATCCAGTCAGAACCGATCAGGCTGGTAATCAGACGGCACAACCCTGGATTGCATACCGCCAGGAAACGCCGCGGCGTTACTCCATTTGTCACATTGGTGAACTTCTCCGGCGTGAATTCATAGAAGTCGTGCAGCACCGTGTGCTTAAGCAGCTCGCTGTGTAGGCGGGCGACACCATTGATGGCATAGCTGCCCACGGCAGCAAGATTTGCCATGCGCACGAAGCGTTCACCGCTTTCATCGATGAGAGACAGGCGCGCCACTCTTTCGGTATCACCGGGATACCGAATTCTCACCTGGTCGAGAAAGCGGCGGTTGATCTCGTAGATGATTTCCAGGTGCCGCGGCAGGACACTCCCGAACATGGCCACCGGCCATTTTTCCAGGGCTTCCGGCAGCAGTGTATGATTAGTATACGCGAAGGTATTTTGAGTGATGTCCCAAGCCGGCTCCCACCCCAGATGGTACTCATCAACCAGAAGCCGCATCAGCTCGGCAACCGCTACTGAGGGATGAGTATCATTGAGCTGAATTGAAATGTGTTCGTGGAATCGCTGCGGAGAACCACCCAGACGGCCGTGAATAGACAGCATGTCCTGCAGTGAACAGGAAACAAAAAAATACTGCTGCGCCAGGCGCAGCTGCTTTCCCTGGAGCTGATCGTCATTGGGGTACAGGACTTTGCTGATGGTTTCCGAAAATACCTTTTGGGTTACGGCTCCTTCATAATCACCGGCATTGAAGGATTGAAAATCGAACGATTCCACTGCCTCGGCTCTCCAGAGGCGCAGCGTATTGCAGGAACTGACTTCATACCCGGGAATAGGGGTGTCATAAGCAATGCCCATTACTTCATGAGCAGGCAGCCAGCGGACACGATAGCACCCGTGTTCATCATAGTATGGTTCGGTGCGGCCGCCCAGCTTAACCCGATAGGAAATCTCCGGCCGGGGAATTTCCCAGGGATTGCCCAGGCGGAGCCACTTGTCGGTTGTCTCGATTTGCCAGCCATCACGGATTTCCTGGTCAAAAATACCGAACTCGTATCGGATGCCATAACCTGCCGCCGGAATCTCGCGAGTAGCGAGGCTGTCCAGATAGCAGGCGGCCAGTCTTCCCAAGCCTCCGTTTCCCAGTCCCGGCTCCTCTTCCTGCACGACGAGTTCCGATAGGTCGAGGCCGAGGTCCTGCATGGCCTGCTGAGCTTCCTCATACAATCCAAGGCTGAGCAGGTTGCTTTCGAGCTGCGGACCGAGCAGGTATTCAGCGGACAGGTAACTTACGATTCTGACGTCCGGCTGGTTGAGGTTCACGGTCGTCTGCAGCCAACGGTGGAGAAGCTGGTCGCGGACCGTGTGAGCAAGAGCCATATAAAGATCGTTAATAGTGGCAAGCTCAAGGGTTCGGCCCTGAGTGTAGAAGAGATGATCGAGAAATGTTCGGGCAAAATCATCTGCCGTTATCTTCTGCTGATTTTCCAGAAGCACAGCTTCCCGGATATTCAAACTCTTCTTGAGGGCACTGCGTTTTCTTTTTTCAGGCATGCGCGCGAATCTCCTTTCGCCTCCATGGTATTTACTTTACTGCAATGCCATGAGAAAAACCATAGTTGCTCGTGATAGCCTTAGGCTATTACGAGGGTCTTAGCTGAAGCAGGAATACAGCCCCATCAATGCCTGCATACGCCACGAGCTTGCACAGAGCTGCTCTTGCCCCGCCTTTGGCTGTTAACCTGTCCAGCTTAATGGCAAGCCACTGTGCTTAGAACCTGAACCTGGGTCAAGACCTTCTGCTTAGGACCGGATACGTCAAGCCCGCCAGAATGGCTCCTGCGATCGGAGCGATCCAAAAGAGCCAGAGCTGCTGCAATGCCCAGCCGCCGACAAAAAGAGCCGGACCGGTGCTTCGAGCTGGATTTACGGACGTGTTAGTTACAGGTATGCCAATAAGATGGATTAACGTGAGGCTGAAGCCGATTGCGATCGGCGCAAAGCCAGACGGAGCGCGAGTGTCTGTAGCTCCTAGAATAATGATGAGAAACATGTAGGTGAGCACCACTTCTGTGACGAATCCGGCCAGGAGAGAATATCCCTCAGGAGAGTGGGATCCGTAGCCGTTGGCGGGAAATCCAGTGCTCAAAACAAAGCCGCTTTTTCCGCTGGCTATAAAGTAGAGAATCGCCGATGCTGCTATGGCACCGACTAGTTGGGCTGCGACATACGGGAGAACCTCCTTCCAAGGAAATCGGCCTCCGGTAGCCAGTCCGATAGAGACTGCTGGGTTGAGATGACATCCGGAAATGTGTCCGATGGCAAATGCCATCGTCAACAGAGTAAGTCCGAAGGCCAGGGATACTCCCACCCATCCAATACCTACATTGGGAACAGCTGCCGCCAGCACGGCACTGCCACATCCCCCGAAAACCAGCCAGAAAGTTCCAACCACTTCAGCCGTACATCGTTGTGAGAGAGACATAGTTGTTCCTCCTCTACGGGTTGATAGGTATTCTGGCAGGAGTGAGAGCCTACTGAACTCCTGTCGGCATCGTGTCAGGTTGAGGGGAGCTGTCGGCCGTGAGCGGCTGTACCGCAATGTCCTCGGCCTCCAGCACCCAGCCGCCTCCCATGGCTGCATACAGATTGATCAGGCTCTGGAACAGCGTCGCCTGCGTCTGCGTATAACTGAGCTCCGCATTGAACAGGCTGCGCTCCGCATCGAGCACTTCAATAAAGCTCGTGTAGCCTTCATCGTACCGTAAGCGCGCCAGCCGTGCATAGCTGCGCAACGCCTCCACCTGCCCAGCTTCGGCCGCAAGCTGCTCACGCGTCTTAGCCTGATCGATCAGACTGTCATCGACTTCCCGAAACGCATTCTGGATCACCTGCTGGTAGCGCACCAGAAGCTGCTGCTGGATTGCTTCGGCTACCTGCACGTTGCCCCGAATCCTCCCCCCCGTGAAGATCGGCTGCGTCAGTGAGGCCGCATAGCTCCAGATCTTCGCCGACCCACTGAACAGATCCCCCAGATCGCTGCTGGCTGACCCGTAAGCTCCCGTCAGAATCAGACTGGGAAAATACGCCGCCCGTGCTACCCCGATTCTCGCATTGGCGGCAATCAGATCCTGCTCCGCTCCCCGAATGTCCGGCCGCTGCTCCAGCACCTCCGAAGGCAGCCCCGCCGGCACCTGCGGCAGCACCAGCTCGTCAAGCGTCTTGCCCCGCACGATTGCCTGCGGATTCCTGCCCAGCAGAATACTCAATGCATCCTCCTGAAACACGATCGCCTTCTCGATCTGCGGTATCGTTGCCAGCGAGGCCTGATACTCCGATTCAACCTGCCGCAGTTCCAGCTCCGAGATCACTCCCGCATCAAAGCGCAGCTGAAATATGTCCAGGCTCTCTTTCCGCGTAGCCGTGGTGCGTTCGGCTATCTCCAGCTCCTTATCCAGATCCCGCAGGTTCACGTACGCCGTCGCTACCGCCTGCACCAGACTCAAGATCACCGCCCGCCTCGCCTCCGCAGTGCTGAGCACCTCGGCCCGGGCCGCCTCGGTCGAGCGCCGCAGCCTGCCCCACAGATCAAGCTCCCAGCTGGCGGAAAAAAATGCCTGCAGAAAATCATCCGGGTTCTCAAAGGCTCCACTCACCCCGCGGGGCAGATCCGCTTCACTGGCCCGCTCCCGGCCGGCATCCGCTTCCCCTCCTACCTGCGGGAACAGATCGGCACGCGACACCCGATAGCGGCCCAGATACTCTTCGATCCGAGCCGTGGCAATGCGTACATCGGTATTTTCCTGCAAGGCTATGGTGATCAGCTCATCGAGCACCGGATCAGTAAACTGCTGCCACCACACGGTATTGACCAGATCCGCTGCCTCAGAGGCCTCAAAGCGCCACGTCTGCGGCACCTCCACCTGCGGCCGCTCGTAATCTGGCCCCATCATGCACCCGCTGAAGATCAGAGCCAGAAAAAGAAAGACGCAACCATAGGAGAACCAGCCCGTGCATCTGCCCTTTATCTTGAACGCCAAGGCGGCGCGTAGGAGAAGCTCATTGCTTCGACGACGGATATTATGATTCGGTAATACGGTATCCAGCACTAGTGACCTCGTATAATGTTAAAGGATCGAAATGAGTAATACGATGGAATCATTTTTCCACCAAAAACCAGATGGTGTAGTGTAATTGTGCGATTAATCAGTCTTCCTTGCATAAATACCAACCAGCCGGGCGATCGGAACCGCCAGATAGATCTGGCCGCTTACGGTTTCCAGAATAGCCAAAGACCTCATCTCGACACTTGTCGGAATGATATCTCCGTATCCAACAGTTGCAAGTGTGATGAAACTGAAATAGACAGCTTGTCCCATATCAAGTGTGTTCCCCCCCCATTAGATAAGGGGAAAAGAGAGAACCGGGCCGTAGCTGCTCGAGTACAAAATAAATCACCCCGAAGATCAGTCCAAAGAGGAGGTAAACGCTCAGAGCTGCACAGATCATGTCGACAGTTACTGCTTTTGCTTTCATGATATGTCTAAAAATCAAAACGATCGAGACCGATGCAAGAATTATCCACGGTATATCAGCGGCTGGCAACAGCGGTTTAGTGATTAAAAGGGATCGCAGGCTGGAAATCGTAACCAGCGGCAAGAACAGAGATCCGATGAGATAGAATGAATGCTTGCCCACAATGCTGAAAAGAGCTGTTAGAAGGATTGCGCCGATAAAGGCCTCGACAACTTCTATTGCCACTCTGAACCCCATGTTGCCCAGAATAGGAACTAAGGCGATCGAAAGTAGCAGGGAAAAGAAAAGCACGATGAAGCGGATTCTGCGGTACCGATCAATCATCCAAACGAGTCTGGTCATGTCGGCCAGGGCGTTGTACGTGTTTTGCATGGCGCGCCATTCTCTCTTGCTCTGGATCGAGTACGAAACGCTGATTTTACACAATTCGTCATCGGAAGTCTTGCTGTTTTCCCAGGCGTTTCGATATATTCTACCTGATTATCAGACTTAAGGAAACAGATTACTTCCATTGTCTGAAAATCGACAATAGTCATGCGTGATTGCGGAAGCTCTACTATTCTTTTGCTTGAGGTGAGTCAGCAGTATCGAGCCTTCGGGTGTGAACGGCTGCCCTCCGGTCGGTGACAAACTGGGTGTACTGGTTTTGAGAAATAAGGCAATGCACCGGACAGACTTCGACGCAAAGATTACAGTTGCAGCACTTAAGTCGGCTGATTTCCCACTGTTTAGCGTCTTTGGTCACGGTAATTGCATAAGTGGGGCAGCGTTTAGCGCAAATACCGCAAAAAATACACCGGGAGATGTCATTCTCGATATTTCCCCTTGTAATCGGAGTAAACACCCTCTTCCTCTTGGGATACATAAGGGTAGCTGGACCCGAAAGCAGGTTCTTTGCCAGCGTTTTGGTCATCAGAAGAGTCT
>JAGOGO010000093.1:0-9621 GCA_017996625.1 Deltaproteobacteria bacterium
GCCCGCTTTGTGGGGCCGGCGCTCTTGAGGCAAGAGAGCTTTGAGGACTTCATACTCCTCATCTGTTAAATCGAATCGTCCAAGGAATGTCATGCTTATCACCCCCCTTTGCTGCATTCCCTGGACCCAAGTATAGCTCACTGAACAATTATCATACAGTCCCTAGGTATCCGTTCGCCGTTGAGAAGCTGCGCGTTCACCGTCATCTGTTATCCGTTCACCGACAGGGGAAAATGGATAAATGGTGAATGGGAAAATGGAAAATTGGAATACTGGAACATCTGCTTCGTTATAATCAAACCAAACCAATTCTCTAATTCGCCACTTTTCCAATACTTCCCTATTCCGTCAGTCAACCTCTTTGTGGGTCAACGGTCAATGTTGTCCGTCACAGTTCCAACCCTCGATGCCGTTCGGCAATGGCTGCGGCAAGGCTGTCCAGAGCCTGGTAGTCAGCTTCTTTCGGATTCCCTTTACAGATGACCGGGGGAATAATCTCAACCTGAAGGTTGGAAATGAGCGAAGCGATCTTCTCCACCGCATTGGTGTGCCATCCATAGGATCCAATTACTGAGGCGAACCGTGCTTTCGGCCTGAGCGCATTAGCTAAAAATGCAGCATAAACCATAAGGGGATGCGGATTCGCCTGCACTGTGGGCGTACCAACAATAATAGTTGCTGCATCCACGAACGCAATCGCAATTTTGCCGATATCGGAAACTGCCACATCAAACTGCGAAACCGTTACCCCCTGCTTGGCCAGAGCATTGACCAGGTGCTCCACCATCTTCCTGGTACTGCCGTGCATGGAAATATACGGGAGCACAACTTCATTCTTAGGCTTGTCGGAAACCCAGTCGCGATAGGCATCCATAATGAAATCAGGTCGGTTGTACATCGGTCCGTGACTGGCAGCGATGACCTCGATCGCGAGCTTTTCGACTTTCTCGATGTTTTTTTTGATCATAGTGCGAAACGGCATCATAATCTCGGCATAGTACCGTTTAGCAGCCTCATACACACGGCACTCGTCAGTGACATAGAGATCGGTGGTGGCGATGTGCGAGCCGAAGAAATCGCAGCTGAAAAGAATCTTCTCTTGCGGAAGGTAGGTTACCATGGTTTCCGGCCAGTGAACCCACGGTGTATGGTAAAAGGCCAGCGTGTAGCTGCCGAGCGAGAGCGTGTCACCATCCTGAACCGTGATAAAGCGGTCATCGGCAATGCCGAGCAGGTCGATGAGCATGTCTTTACACTTGGGTGTAGCAACCACTTTGGCGTCAGGGTACTTTTCCAGCACGGCAGGAATGCTTCCGGAATGATCCTGCTCGGCATGGTGGGCGATGAGGTAGTCGACTGATGCAACATCATCCAGATTTTTCAGAAACACCGTTTCCATTGGAGGATCGACGGTATCGATCAAGGCGGTCTTCTCACTACCCTTGATCAGGTAGGCATTATAGCTGGTGCCGTCTGGCAGCGGAATCAGAGAATCGAACAACCGCCGGTCCCAGTCAACCGCACCTACTGAAAATATGTTCTCACGAATCGTTCTCGTTCTCATTAGTTCCTCCTTCTTGGGTGATCATCGTACCATACTACCACAGCCGATTGCCAGAAGATGATGGAGCGTCGACCGTACTCCCAGATCGACTATCTATTCGATACTAGTGCGCATGCTCATGTGCGGATGCTGGTTTGGGAGCAGCGTGTTCGGGACATCCGCCGGCTTCGTGGTGTTCTGCCGGAGCGCCATGGTGCTCTGCTGGGCCTTGAGCAGTCGCGTAGATTCCTTCCACGTAGTGCATATACGGTACATATGCTTCGACAAAAACACGTCCAGCCTCCACGCTTTCGTCAGCATGCTGTTTCGTTTCCAGCGCCGCGGCAAAGCGCTCCTGAATTCCGGAAGCCACCTCCTTGGTTACCAGTGCTGTCACATCATGAGCAGAGCCTTGCTCCAAAGCCTGATCCGCTGCTGCAATAACCGGCTCTACCGTACCTGCAGGTTTGAGACCGGTATACGGCGCGCCCTCCCCTGCCCGGTGCACTCGTACAAGCGTTTCAAAAAAGTAGCGGTCTGCCAACTCTTGCGCCTCTGGCCCTTTTATTCTTACGGCCATAGTTTCCCTGAACGCATTGCTGATCTCAGCCTCATCTTTCTTCTGCACCCACTTCAGAACCGGCGTTACGTCGCCTTTCCGCAAGGCTTCCTGAGCTGCTTTGATCACCGGGCCATCCATGGTATCGCAGTGAGTCATACCGGAACGGACAATGCTGACTGAAAATAACAGAATCAGGCCCAACGAAAGAAACATTGTTTTCGTCTTCATACTGCACCTCCTGCTGCACTATAATCGTTGTCTTCTGGTACCAGCAGTTCCTCCGTGCCGGTACGTTCCAGGACCTCACCGAACCGCTCTCCGTGTAAGCAGTATCGCTGATAGTGGTCAAGGCATCGCTTCACCAACAGGACGACGTCCTGTTCAGTGAAAATCCCGGGTAGTTCCGTTGCTAACCTGGGATGTCGACCCAGTTTTCCCCCCAGCATGATCCGGTATCCCCGCTTGCAGTCAAACAGCGCTCCAGGAGAACAGACCTGAATGCACTGTCCGCACGTGACGCAGCGTTGGCGGTCGATAATCGGCACTGCGGTGTTCATCCTAATTGCACTTTCCTGACATACTTCTTCACAATTTCCACATCGGGTACAGAGATGCTCTTTCACCGAGCCGGGCTTAGACGCACCGATTATTCCGATATCAGCAATATGCGGCCGCGAGCACGCGTTGGGGCAGTCGGAGAGAACAACACGGAACTCGTGGTGAAACTTAAGCTGCCCGGAAACCCGCTCTTTGAGAAACGCCTTCAGGTTTCTGGATTTCAGCTCCTCCTCAAGACTCTGTACCAGCTCAACGCTTGCTCCAATCCGGTTCGGACATCCGGATGGTCCAAAGCAGGTCTCCACCTGGTAGCCCTTCACTTCTTCTTCCATGCGGTTCAGGTACTGTTGCTGGCATGCTTTCACATGGCTCATGGTAACCACCTTCGCGTTCTGTCGCGTTGCCTCTTCCTCGACCTTCTTCCGTACCCTGGGTCGAATGAAAAAGGGCACCTTCCCGACTGCAGCCTGTGCTTCTGGTGTCCATTTCATCAGCAGTTTCCACCTCAGGAGCGAATCATAATCAAAAGCATCTTGAATGCCGTGGTCGCCTTCAATGCATGCGGCTCATGAGCCGGCATGATCAGCAGCTCCCCCGCCTTCACTGCCTGCGGCTGTCCGGAAATGGTTATTTCCGCTTCCCCATCCAAAACATAGACGGTTGCGTCAAAGGGAGCGGTGTGCTCGCTCAAGCCTTGTCCCGCGTCGAAAGCAAAAATAGTAATCGTACCGGTGCCTTTCTTAAGAATTTCCCGGCTCACTACTGATCCCGGCTGATAGGCAACCAGATCTTTTAACGGAGTTGCCCTACCCAGCAGCTCTTTATCCTTTTCAATATTCATGGGTTCGGTCATGCTCACCTCCTGTAATGATGTGATTAAAATGACTTCTCATAGCCAGACGGCTAAAGTATACTGCTCTTAAGAGTAAACTCATATCTTTTGGGAGTCATTGACGTAGGTCAAGAACACAGTTTCGATCCTTCTTTCGACACCCGGTTTTTTCACGATTTGTCGCAGGGGATATGAAGTACGAAAAATCAGTGTATCCGCCTTGATCCGTCAACAGCGTGTTATTTCGGTACGAGGAGATGATCGCTGCTCACGCTCCAGATTCAGTCTGGAAAAACCGGGGGGGGGTCCAGCTGCACTGGGTGCGGCTTCCTTCCAACCGGTTCAATTATTGATCATCCCAGGCCCGAAAACATTTTTTCCAAAATCCAACGCTTTTGACTTAGATCAAGGATTCTAAGCAAAAATCATACTATGTTTTGAAACAGGCCAACGGGCACCCAGTTCGTTCCTGGCAATCGGCGTTACGCAACTGGAATTCGGTCAACCATGACTACAAGGAGGTACAACGATGTTCTGCTATCAATGTGAACAAACAGCACGAGGCGAAGGATGCATCAAGTCCGGCGTATGCGGAAAGACTCCCGATGTCGCCGCCCTGCAGGATGTGCTTATCTACTCTGTCATGGGTCTGGCGCAGGTGGCAGCGGAGGCCCGCAAGAAGGGAATCACTGATCCGGAAGCAAACCGGTTCACCGTCAAGGCGATGTTCAGCACCTTAACCAATGTCAACTTCGATCCTGACCGATTTCAGCCGCTCATTACCCAGGCGGTCGAGCTTCGGGACATGCTCAAGACCAAGGCACAAGTATCGGTCACCGAGGGCCCCGCGACCTTCACACCAGCAGCAACCGTGGATGATCTCGTTAAGCAAGGTGAAGCTGTTGGCCTCAAGTCCGATCTTTCTATTAACCCCGATATCCTGGCTCTGCAGCACACACTTCTCTTCGGCCTCAAAGGTGTATGCGCGTATGCAGATCATGCCCAGATCCTCGGCCAGGAAGATGATGCCGTGTACGCCTTCATTCATGAAGGCCTGATCGCTCCTTTGAATAAGAATCTTGGACTGAATGACTGGGTCGGGCTGGTGCTCAAATGCGGAGAAATTAACCTGAGAGCGATGGAACTGCTCGATGCCGGCAACACGGGAACCTACGGCCACCCGGTTCCCACCCGTGTTCCGCTCGGTGCGCGACTAGGAAAAGCGATTCTCGTTTCCGGACACGATCTTAAAGACCTCGAAGAGATTCTGAAACAAAGTGAAGGCAAAGGAATTTCTGTGTACACCCACGGCGAAATGCTGCCGGCGCATGCCTATCCGGGATTAAAGAAATATTCTCATTTTTACGGTCACTATGGTACTGCCTGGCAAAATCAGACTAAAGAATTTGCGGAATTTCCCGGCGCCATTCTCATGACCACCAATTGCATTCAGAAGCCGAAGGAATCCTATCAGCAGAATATTTTCAGCACTGGCCTGGTAGGATGTGCTGGAGTGACCCACATTCCTAATCGGAACTTCACTTCCGTCATTCAAAGGGCACTCGAGCTTCCCGGATTTTCAGAGAATACCAATGGCCGATCAGTCACGTGCGGATTCGGCCGCAATGCCGTCATGAGTGTTGCCGATAAAGTCATCGAGGGAGTGAAGAGCGGGGCGATCAAACACTTCTTCCTGGTGGGCGGCTGCGACGGCTCCAAGCCCGGCCGCAGCTACTACTCCGAGTTTGTCGAGAAGGCACCGAAGGACACCGTGATCCTTACGCTCGCGTGCGGCAAATTCAGGTTCTTTGACAAGGATCTGGGATTTATCGACGGCATTCCGCGCCTTCTGGATGTCGGCCAGTGTAACGACGCCTATTCCGCTATCGTTGTAGCATCCACGCTGGCAAATGCTTTCAACGTGACTGTGAACGAGCTGCCGCTCTCGCTCATTCTTTCATGGTATGAGCAAAAGGCAGTGGCGATTCTGCTCACGCTGCTCCACCTTGGCATCAAAAACATTCGGCTGGGACCGAGCCTGCCGGCGTTTATTACGCCGAACGTGCTCGACGTGCTGGTGAAGAACTTTGACATTAAACCGATTACCACGCCTGAGGAGGACTTGAGGGCGATTTTGGGACAACAGTAAGGAGTGAATAGTAAAAAGTAAGGAGCGAGGAGTTAGGAGTGAAGAGTGTATGTTCTCATTCCCTTCCCTGATCTCCGCAGGGAGAGTTTGCCCTGAGTTCCGCGTTGCGGGTTACAGGTCCTTGTTTAATTACGAACTCGTAATCCCCCGCAACGCGGGCTGCGCTTCGGCTCTTTATCCCTGCAAAGCGGGACAACGCGCAACTCGTAACCTGCAACCCCAGATCTTACTGCAGCCGCACTCGTACATCGAGAACAGTAAACATCCCCGGTATCGGCAACAGTCGTACCGGGTTGAGGTCGATTTCTTCGATTGCAGAATAATCGGACAGAAGTCGCGAGAACCGACTCAATGCTTCCGCGACTGCTTCCCGATATGAATGCATCTCGCCCCACCCGCCAGTCACGGCATCATACATCTCAGCCGCCAGGGCAGGAGAGACCGGAGCCAGACAGCACAGGGTCCGGTTCTTCTCTTCTACGTCCGATCCTCCCTTTCCGAGAAGGACCACTGGCCCATAGTGCGGATCACGCTTGCCGCCGAATATAAGCTCCGGTCCACACGAAACCATTCGCTGCAGCAAAAATGTGTTGATGCGGGCCTGCTTTTCTTTCAGTGAGGTTCTCATCTGCAGCACTGCCGCTTCAAGCTTCTTCCTGTTGGAAAGGTTTAGAATCACCGCTCCGGCATCGAGCTTGTGGGTAAAATCAGGAGAAAGTGCCTTCAATGCAATTGGATACCCGAGGTCGTCAGCACCTGCTACTATCTCCTCTTCACTCCTGACGGCAACAGGTTGCTCAACGGGAATACCATAGGCAGCGACGACCTTGAATCCTTGCAAGTCCGGATGGATCTGTGGATCGAAGCAAAAGGAAGTCTGGCTTTCCGCTTCAGAATGATCGGCTCCATGGCGGGCTCGCTCTCGCCCCTGCTGAAACATCCACAGGAACTTCATGGCGTTCACCGCATCCTCCATCGTATCGAACACCGGATACCTACTCTTCTGTTTAATGGTATCTCGTGTGAGCGGATCACACTGAAAATGCAGTGCGATTGGTTTATGCACTGTTCGTGACAGTTCAGCTGCTTCCTGCACAACCAATTCATCGGGAATCTGCTCGAAATAATCTCCGGTCCGATGGGGAAACTGCGCCAGAACTCCGCCATCAACGTTGTCGAGGGCGAGGATCATCTCCATCGCCTTGTGATTGATCCGGCTGTCGTATATAGTACCTGTGTCCACCGGGTTGGTAAGATTGATCACTCGCGCTTTCGAGAAACTTGCGATTTCATCCAGACAGGTCTGCGGCAGCGATGCCAGTTCCATCCCGGTCCGAACACAGGTGTCTACCCCTGCGATCCCCACTCCGCCCGAGGCGGCCACCATTCCGAGGCGATTACCTTTAATCGGCTCCAAAGAAAGCGCCTTGGCCATTTCGATCATGTCGCGAAATGTTCTCGCCCGCAATACGCCGTTCTGCCAGGCTGCTCCTGCAACAACGCTGTCATCATCAGCCAGAGCTGCAGTATGGGAATACGCTACCGTGTGGCTCTGAGAAGATATCTGGGTTTTATAGAGAATCACCGGCTTAGAGCTGCGTCCGAGCAATTCAAAAAGCTCCCGGCCTCGTTCAGTGCTCTCCAGGTGAAGAATAATACTATCGGTGCTCTCATCATTGAGCAGGTATTGCACCAGGTCGACCTCATCAACATTCATCTTATTCCCCATGCTCACCACCTTGTTTACCCCGATACCTTCATGGGAGAGATGAAAAGATGTCATCCAGGCAACAGTACCGCTTTGGCTGAGAACGGATATTCTGCCGTGTTTGAGTCTATCCGGCGGCATCAGGCCAAAGGGAAGACAGAGTCCGACACCGGTATTGATAACTCCCTGACAATTGGGACCGATAAATCTTATGCCGAGATCATGAGCCGCTTGGACGAGATCAGCGCTTAATTGATCCTCATTTCCTTTGAACTCCTTGAACCCTGCAGTCATAATCACTGCCCGCTCAATTCCTGCCCGGCGGCATTCTTCGAGAACCGATACGATGGTACGGGCCGGAGTTACCAGTACTGCCAAATCGACAGGATGGGGAATCTCATTGATGGAAGGGTAGATGTGAATACCTGACCATTCGGCTCTTTTAGAACCTACTCCGGCTATCGTCCCACGATACTGGTTCATGATGAGATTCTGGAAAATAGTTCGAGCCACATTATGTGGAGATGGGGAAACTCCGAAAACAGCGATGCCAGCCGGATTAAAAAAAGTATCCATGGTTCTTCTCCGATCATGTAAGATGAGGTAACGGTCGCGTTTTGCCAGGCTCTGACGTTGTTCCGAGATCAAAATTTTTTACTTAGCGCTTGCTAAATATTTTTACCATGGCTCTTTTCTGCTTGTCAAGAAATATCTTTTATTATCTATGGAATGAATGGTATACTCTATCTGGTCATGTTGTTAACTACTTAGCAAGTGCACAGTAAATTGAGGAGGAATACGTGTCCACTCTTTCCGGTTACCAGCGAGCAAAATCACGGGGCGGAACAGCGAAAGCCCAGGGAACCAAGGACCTGCTGCGTCAGGAGGCAATCGACCTCTTTTATGAGCATGGATATTCGCGCACGCCGATCCGGAAGATAACCGAGAGCCTGCACGTCGAAAACACCATCATTTACTACTATTACAAGAGCAAAGACGAGCTGCTTTTCTCAATCATTGATACTATTGCCGATGATCTGATCAATGACTTGCAGGATATTGTTGAGCGAGTGGATGATCCCCTGGAAAGGCTGCGGCAGATGATCTACATGCAGATCGTCATCTTTAAGCACAGGAAAAAAGAAGTGAAGATCTTTGTAGAAGACAATGATAAACTACCGCCGCATCTGCACCATAAGATTCAGGAGCGACAGCGCAGAATTTATGACATCTATTCCCACCAGATAAAACGGCTTCTCCGGCTCGGCACCGTAAAGGACATCGAGCCTTCAGTCATTATTTTTTCCCTCTTCGGCATGATCAACTGGATTTACCGCTGGTTCAATGAGGACGGGCCACTGACAATCGAAGAAGTGGCAAATCGGACGATTCAGATATTTCTTTCAGGGATAGTACGTGAAGGAGATGCGTGACGATCCCGTTCTGCCGGGACGTTCACATAGTGTTTGCTTACAGCAATCCGCTCAAACGCTGCCCCTCAATCCAAGCCATAATCACCTCTACCACGTAATGCACCTCTTCTTCCGTCAACGGCCTTCCCTTTTCTATTGCGTGCCACTTCCGAATGCAGCTGCGGCAGCAGGTGGCGGTGGCATGCTGAGCGATGAATACCGGATGACCTTTTAGAGGGGTCTGTTTGCCGTCGTTCTTCGGCAGCGCAGGCGCGATGCGGGAGAGAATGAAGCTACGGGCATGCTCGCGGATCGTATCGATGCCCTTTTCCTCAAGATAGGCACGCTCCTTGGCACCAAGCCTGAACTTAGCGCGAAAGGCGGAGCGTTTGAGAGATTGGAGGACTTTGGAGATGGTAGGAGACATAGTGCTTCGTCATCCCCGCGCAGGCGGGGATCCAGTACTTTCAACACCCTACACGCATACGAGAGTTCAGTTTTTCGAGATAGAGAACTTCTTGCAACTCAATCAATAGTGACTACGTGTGAAGATGAAACTGAACTATCTGATCAAGCAGGGGCAGTTTCAGCACGTTATAGCCAAAAGTGTAACGTTTGTCAGCACCAATCGGCTCCAGCGTTGCAAGCCCCAGGAACTCTGCAAAATGCACCAGAGAGCGCAGCGTATAGCAGAGCCGGAACTCTTTTTCCTGCTCCCAAAATGAGTCTGGAGGCACCTCGTTCAGAGCCATGGGAAATGCCTGAACGTAACAGTCTTCGTAAAAAACACTGGGCCTCTTGGTACTTCCGTATTTACTCAGCACGTATAATGTAAAAAGAAATGATCTCTGAATAAA
>JAGOGO010000093.1:9721-11653 GCA_017996625.1 Deltaproteobacteria bacterium
TTATTTGTCAGTTCGCAGCCTATTCCAGCTCATACTTATCAAGAGGCTCTATGTATCGAGGATTGATCCGTCAAATTAGTAACTCATAGAACCCCGCATTTTGACTGGATGAATTCAAACATCGGGCGAAATACTTCAAAACAGGTGGCATCAAGCGTGGGAACTACTTCTTTTGCGAAAGAAGCCTTTTGGGTATCCGCTTTAAAAACGATCTTTCTGCCGCCAACACAAGGCTCCTCACAATAATAAGTGTCGGTAGCATCATGCCCATAAAACAGATGTTCAATTTCACAAGAGGAATCTCCGCCAAAGGTTTCTTTAGTAATAGGATCCTTTATGACTTGCTTTTGAATACCAGGGTGGGTAGGAATTGGAAGCATAATGGCATAGGATTCTCCGTTTGCCCATTTTTTGATCATCCCCTTAAACGGATCATGTTCAATAATAGAGCCATTTAAACCATTCCACAGATCGAATGCCTTATCGAAGTCAAAGAGCCCAAAGACGGGTAAGTCCCCCATTTCTGAGTGAATCTGAATATCGGTCAAGAGCTGCTTGAGATAGGTGCAGCTGAATGCATAGAAAGGAATAAAAGGAATCTCCGCTTCGAAGAGCTTGTACCAAGCCTCTTTGATAATAATCGGATCGGTGCTGCCTTCAGTAAAAAGCACCGGCTTGTGCTCGATCTGGATGGCGTTGATGATGCTAAGCAGTTGCTCCTGTTCAGAATACCTGATTAGGTCCGAGCTGAGCTTCTTGATAGCGACGGATTTTGGAAGGTCATAGCAGTTGGCGTGGTTGCCTTTAATATCGAAGAACTTGATTTTCTTCTTATCGTGGGGAATCAGCGTCACTGCGCTATGGCTGCACATCAACACATGATTATTTCTGGAAGCGGTGTCGGTAATCTCAAACACCTGTTTCAGAAATTCGAACTGCCATTCGGGGTGCAGGAAAGAATCCGGTTCGTCGAGCAAGGTGATGCAGTTTTTATCCTTGAACAGCTCTATTACGGAATAGATATAGACTGACTGGAATTGACCATCGCTGAAGTGAGCGGTGGTGGCGTCAACACCGTTCGTAAGCCGAATTGGGATCGATATCTCCTTCAGCATGTCGAGTGTTTTCAGGTTATCGAACTGGCGAAATAATTCTTGTGAGCTGAGATCGCTAAATTCCTGTTGAATCGTGGCAACGTCGAAGTAGAGGATGTAGCGGTCTTCCGATTCAAAATAGCCCTCAGATCGCACCGGACCGCCTGTTGCTTGACTGATGCACTTAGATAAGCGATCCAGAAAAGTCTTGGTAATTCCTTTCGGTTTCCAGTAGCGGTCACTCTCGTCATTGTACTCGATATCAAAATCTGATTCGGCAGCATAGAAAGGGCGTTCCAACACCAGTCGTACTTCAGGCGCTACATGCTGAATACCGAGCTTCTGACAAATAAACTGCCGCGCCTTGTTGTCATCTGGCTGTATCAGCAGCGCAGCCAGAAGCAGTTCCTTGTATTTTGGAAGGATGCCTATAAAACGGGGGCTTTCATCCAGGTCGGCTCTCTTGATACGTTTCCGGAAGGCATCTTCATATTCTTCCACCAGCAAGGCCACTGTGTCATTGTGACCGGAGTAATAGAGCAGCACATTATCGGGCAACGGAGTGTTGCCAACGGTTTTGCGTTCACGACCATTGATATTGAGTTTTCCGGAAGTCCAAGTGATTTCCGTTTCAACACCCTTCAGTTCATAACCAATGCTGTAATTGAAATCAAGATCGGCTTTGTCTTTATCGTACTCGAACAAGTGCCGAAAAATCTCGGTCAGTGCCTCAAACAAATTAGACTTTCCTGTACCGTTCTTGCCGACAAAGACATCGATGAAACTGTTGCCGTCGAAAGTCAGGGTGAAGTCTTTGAGGTTCTTGTACTGACCGATG
>JAGOGO010000094.1 GCA_017996625.1 Deltaproteobacteria bacterium
GTACAGACCGGCACGCAGCTTAGCGCAGATACAGCGTTAAACGATATCATCACCGTGGTTGATGATGTCATTATGGATGTACGCCGCATCATGGCGAACCTGCGGCCTTCGATGCTCGATGACCTGGGACTGCTGCCCACTGTGCGCACGCACCTCAAGGAATTTCACCAGCTTTTCCCAAGCATTCACGTCAGCACCCACTTAAACATTCACGAGGAAGACGTACCACCGCCGCTCAGAATCATAGTCTTTCGGTTGCTTCAGGAGGCCCTCAACAACGTTGGCAAGCACAGCCGTGCTACGGAGGTGCTCGTTTCGTTGTACACGCGAGAAGGGCACCTCACTCTTGAGGTAAATGATAACGGCGTCGGATTCAACCCCCATTCCCTCCCCCGTTCTTCAAGCCGGTACACCGGCTTTGGACTTTCCTCCATGGCTGAACGGGCCCGATCATCCGGGGGCCAGTTCACGGTGGACAGCAGTCCAGGTGCCGGCACCAGGATCCGCGTTTCCTGGCCGCGCCAAGCCGCACCGATGCAGGCCACATCGGTAAAGAGTGAAAAGCGAGAAGGAAGAAGTTAAGAGTCAGAAGTCAGGAGCAGTATTTGTCACGGAGCTTACTCCTAATTTCTTAGTCCTAATTCTTTACTCCTCACTTTTCACTATTTACTTTTCACTCCTTTCTTCTCACTGCCCACTGCCGCGCGGCGCTCAGCCTGACAAAGAACTTTTTTTTCAAATAGGAGTGGACGAACACGAAAGTTATGTTATGCTATCCAATGGAGAGAAGGACCACACTATGGTACCTGGACCAAACCAGTTAGATCCTGTTTTTGACGCCGATCCGTGCTTGTTGTATGAAGACGAAAACGTTATTCGCCCTGAGTTCACCCGTTCTCATCGCTTTGATCTTCTTGTGGCACACTGTCGTAGCCTTGGCGGCCAGTGCTTCCAATCACAACCTTGTCACCGCAAAATCCGCTATCCTTATCGATGCGGCCAGCGGTAACGTTCTTTACGAAAAAGCGCCTGATCTGCAGTTGCCTCCCGCCAGCACCACTAAAGTGATGACCGCCCTGGTTGCTCTGGAAAAAATGTCGCTCGATTCATCGATGCGAGTAACGAAAAATGCGACCCTTGCTCCTCCTTGTAAAATCAATGTACGGACCGGCGAGCGGTGGCGTTTCGATACTCTTTTGCGCTGTATTCTCTTAAACTCCGCCAATGATGCGAGTATCGTCATCGCTGAAGGAACCAGCGGGTCGGTGCAAAGTTTCGCCAACCTGATGAACCGCCGGGCGAAAGATATGGGAGCGCTTCATACGCATTTCAGCAATCCTCATGGCTTGGATGCGCCAGGTCACTACACCACTGCCCGTGATATGGCCCTTATTTTCCAGCAGGCAATCAGGTGTGACACGTTCCGCGCTATTGCGGGAACCAAAACCATGTGTGTAAAAAGTCCAGGTTCGCGCACTATCAATCTCAAAAATCATAACCGCCTGCTCGGCACCTATCCCGGAATGTTGTACGGCAAAACCGGATACACCTCCAAAGCACAGCGCTGTTTTGTCGGCAAGGCTAGTCGCAACGGTCATGAGCTCATCGTCTGCGTTCTCGGATCACGCAATCATTTTCTCGATGCATCGCGGCTCCTGGATCACGGCTTTAGAATGGTGCAGCCAGATAAAGTGCTTACTCAGGTTGCGGTTAAAAGCGATCCGACGCCCGTGCCGAATTCTTTACGGAAATCGTATCCGGTTACTCGCACCGAAAATGGCTACGTCCTTCAGACCGCCTCTTTTGTTGACAGCGAAAAAGCTTCCGACCTGCAAGCTGCTCTCGTAGCACAAGGATATCAGTCGTTCATTGAAAGTGTATTGCTCAGCAAAGGTACGCCCTGTCATCGGGTCAAGGTAGGGTATTTTGCAGATCGTGAAAGCGCTGAACGAACCTGTGCGCAAATCAGAAGAGAGTTCAATCTGGAGCCGCTCATTCTGCATCAATAGATGAGGGCTTGAATCCCGCGAAGTAGAACCGAAAGGGTTTTCTTCGCCGTACGAAGCTTGACTTCTTACGACTTCTTCAAAGGTAGTTGTGAACAGGAGTCGATCATACAGTCGCCATGACATCCAAGCGTAGTATCACCTCTCAAAGCCGGCCGAGAAGGCGATGGGTGTCCTTCGCCATAGCCGGCAAAGTGCTGCTCGTCTCCGCACTAGCCTTCGTAACTATCTGCGAAGTTCGAACAAACAAGCTCGAAGCTCTTTTTTTCTCCCGCTATGTCCAGGATATTACCTGGACCCTTCAGCCTGGAGCAAGCGATGAGATCGCTTTCCCGACCCATGGTCCTTTCGATATCACCCAGGGATACACCCTTCTGCCTGTTTTTCAGGAGCGCCTCGTAGAAAATGGATACACGATTGACAAACAGGCGCGACAATCGGCTAAGTCACGTTCTTTGATCGAACACGGAATTGCCATTCCTTACGTGAAGACACTTTCCACGGGCTTGGCCATCACTGACCAGCACGGCGGTCAGATTTTTCAGGCCTCGTTGCACGCCCAGCGCTTCTCTTCCTTTGAAGCGATCCCTCCGCTTCTGATCCAGCTGCTTCTTTTTCGAGAAAATCGGGAGCTTTTCGATGCTGAGCGCCCCTTCTTGAATCCGGCCGTAGAATGGGACCGGTTTGCGCTTGCCTGTCTCACGTCGCTGGGAGAGCAGCTCTGTGGGTTATCCGAGGGCGTTGGGGGCAGTACGCTGGCTACTCAGATCGTCAAGTTCCGCCACTCTGATGAAGGCCGCACCAAGGAGCCGGCAGACAAAATCAAACAAATGATTGGCGCCAGTTTGTGGTCATACCGGCAGGGTCCCAACACCATGGCTGTTCGAAAAGACATTGTGAGAGACTATCTGAACGAAATGCCGCTGGGCGCTGCTCCCGGTTATGGAGCGATCAACGGACTCGGTACCGGCATGTGGTCATGGTTCGGAAAAGATTTGCGTCAGGTTGCTGCTGATTTTGCTCTCGATGAGAGCAAGCCGGACGACCGGCAAAAGAAAGCAGCCACAGTCAAGGAGGTGCTCGCTCTTATTATTTCCACCCAGCGACCCGGAACCTATCTGGCAGGCGATCTGAAGATATTGGAAGCGAAGGTTAATGCGTATCTGGCGGGTTTGGCAAAAGCAGGCATCATCACTCCGTCCCTTTACGCAACAGCGGTCCGGATTCCGCTGCAATTCGGACAGGGAGCGCCTTTGGCTCCACCACGATCGCACATGGAGCGAAAAGGAACCGATGCGATCCGGACCAGACTTATGGATATGCTCGGTGTCGAGACCTTGTATGAGCTTGACCGTCTCGACCTCACTGTCGATACTACTCTCGATCAAGTTAGTCAGAAGAATGTCAACTCAGTACTCCATTCTCTCTATAACCAGCAGTTCCTGAGTGAAAACGGGTTCCTCACCCCCTACCTGCTCTGCAAGGGCGATCCAGCTCAGCTGATTTACAGCGTTGCTCTGTTTGAAAGCAGGCCCGACGGCAATCTCTGCCGGGTTCAGGCGGACTCTCTTAACCGACCGCTCAACATTAATCTCGGTGCCAGGCTGGAACTGGGGTCCACGGCCAAGCTCCGCGCTTTATGCTCTTTCCTCATGGCAATCGATGAAGCTGCTCGCCAGGCCGAAGACAGTGTACCCGTTTCTACCAAGGTGAGCACGCCGAGAGATCCTTTGACCCAGTGGGTCATTGATTTTTATCGGACCCATCCGGGTGCATCTCGCGAAGAACTGCTGGCCGCAAGCATGAAGCGCACGTATTCCGGCAGTCCTTTCCCCGGCTTTTTTACCGGTGGAGGATTCCACATTTTCCAGAACTTCAAGAAGGAACAAGACTCACAGGTTTTTACGCTCGAGGAAGGATTTCGCGAATCAGTTAACCTTGTCTTCATCCGGCTTATGCGCGAGGTAGTGGAATATCATATTGCCAAGATGGGATATGATCAGGAACAAATCCTTGCCGACACCCGCAGCCCGCACCGCCAAGCGCTTCTCGCTGAGGCGGCTGATAGTGAATCACGGGAATTCTTAAGAAAATTCTACCGCGACCACGCGACGAAAACTCCTGAAGAACGATTCGCCCGGCTGGCCAAATCGACTCGCCATCCGTACCGAAACTGGATCATTCTCTATTTCAAGGAACATCCAGATGCAAAATGGGAAAAGGTGCTGAACGATGCGCGACCCTGGTTTGGAGCCGACCTGGATGTAGATATTCTCGCAAAATGCTATAAAGCATATCGAGGGAAATCTTACAAGCTGACCGATGAAGCGTACCTTCTGGATAAGCATCCGCTCGAAGTATGGGTAGCCGCGTACCTGAACGACCACCCTCACGCCACCTGGAAAGAAACCGTGGAGGCGAGCGCTGAAGCGCGGCAGGCTGCTTCGGCTTGGCTGTTCAAAAACCGATTCCGCAGTGCCCAAAACAGCAGGATCAGAACTCTTCTCGAGCGGAAAGCTTTTGAGCAGATCCATCTCACCTGGCGGTCACTGGGTTACCCCTTCCAGTCGTTAGTGCCGTCACTGGCTACAGCCATCGGCAGCTCTGCCGATCGACCTGCTAATCTGGCCGAGCTTATCGGCATTATTGTCAATGACGGCATCTATAAGCCCACGGTGCTTATTCAAGCCCTTCATTTTGCCGCTGGCACTCCGTATGAGACCCATTTCGTAAAAAAGCCGGAACCACCCAAACAGGCCATGTCTGCGGAGGTCGCGCACACCCTCTGTAACGCTTTGCGGATCGTAGTAGCCGAGGGAACCGGAAGACGAATAAAAGACACCTTCGTAAACGCCAGTGGAACGCCATTGGACATAGGAGGAAAAACGGGAACCGGCGACAACCGTTTCAGAACCTTTCGACACGGAGCGGAGCAGGTGAGTTCCAGAAGCGTCAGCCGCACCAGCACATTTGTCTTTTTTGTCGACAGGTTCTTTGGAGTGGTCACTGCGCATGTGGAGGGAGCCCAGGCAGCTGGATACGAATTCACCAGTGCTTTGGCGGTGCAGGTATTAAAGACAGCACGACCAGCTCTGGTTGGACTGCTGCCGGAAGCGAACCTGCAAGCCGAAGCTGTCAGCATCCCAGCGGCCAGCAGCGCACCTGTGTTCCCTTCCCCGGCGAGACCGCTCATTCACCAGGTCACACCGGTGGAATCGAGAAGCACTGATCTGCGCATACCAAAGTTGATGCTCGGGAATGAACAGTAGACAGTAAAAAGTGAGAAGTAAGGAGTAATTAGTAAAGAATTAGGGGTAAGCGCAAGCCTCTGGGTGGAGTCCAGGATAATGCTCGCTGAGATCAGCAGGACTGCTCTGACAACCTGGAACCTTGAACCATCTCTCACTGCCATTCGAAAGAAAAGGAGCTGCTCCGCAAAATCCTTGAGCAGCCATCGACGGCTTCAGCACTGTAAAGACAGCCCCGATTTCGCTCGATTTCATCGAGAGCCGCCTGCAGGCCCGGAGCCGGCCGATGCTGTCGGGAGGAAACCATTGCTTCCACCACGTCAGCGACTGCCAGGACTTGTGCGCCGGTCACGATCTCGTCTCCGCTGAGATGTTGCGGGTAACCGGAGCGATTCAGACGCTCATGGTGCTGCTGCACCATCTGGGCTATAGAGAAGGGAAAAGGCGTTTCGTGAAGAATGGCAAACCCGACATCCGGGTGCGATTTCACCAAATCGAACTCAGTCTCAGTCAACGCGCTCGGCTTGTTGAGAACCTCGGCAGGAACGTTTATCATCCCAATATCGTGAATCAATGCTGCCTGATAAATTTCATCGACCTGCTCAGATGCGAGATTCATTTCCAGGGCAATAGCGCGGGCGAGCTGGGCCACACGCTGTTGATGACCCGGTGGATATGCTGCTATTTTCTCAACTGCTGCTGCCAGCAGCTGAACAAGACCAGCTAGTGACTTTTCCAGATTTCTCAGGCTGGCGGCCAGGCTGAGGGTGGCCGGATCGGAATGCTCCCTGACGATGGATTGGCCTTTTCCCACCGCTTCGGATTCCTGATGCTTATCCTCTGAAGAGTGTCTGTGCCTTCGCTCTCCCGGAGGCCAGTCGTGATCGCGAGTCACGAACAATTCAACGAGAGCCGCTGAAGGGAAATCATTTCTGGAACCAGGATCTTCAAGCAGCTCACGAATCCGCTCCAGAAAAGAATCCCGATGAAAAGGTCGAAGAAAAAGGCCGGTCGTACTCGGCTGAAAATGTTTGGCAAGGTCCTGTAGTCGGGAAGAATCAAATACGATGAGCTGCGGGATGCATTGCTCATCCGCTGCACTAAGGACCCATTCATTCAGACGTGAACACATGGGATCACTGTCTGACCCTTCATGAATAACAAGAACCGAGGGACGAAAGCGCTCTATGGAAACGCGAGGAGCATCTTCGAGATCAGCCCGGCTGACACAGTAGCCGTGTTCAGCCAGCATGCCTGCCACCATCTCCGGTTCCGTGAGACTGTCACCGACAACCAGAATGCCGGCTTTCGCATTCATGAACACTCCACGAGGATAGAAGCGAAACCCTGTCCATTACTCGGCACAAGGACGTCCTGGCATTGGATAATCATACCGCCTCAAGGCATTTTGGTCCGGCAGTAGACAACCTCCAGCTGAAAACAAATTGACGCTATTCTACGCCGTATTGCCATACGCTACTCGGATGGAGCAGCGTGGTATGCTGGGATACAGAGGAACATGGTATTCCTCTTCCACATTCTCTCCTCCTTCAAGAAGAATACCGTCTTTCCAGCATACCACCGCTGCATTCCATTCGAAGCAATGAGCTTTTGCGTCCCAAAGTGGGTAATCGGGCCGTATAATTTCCCTTTGCTCAACCGGCAGACTCACGTTTAACCGCCCATAACTCAGCAGCTTGGCGGCAAAGAGTGCGCTGCGTCGCACGCCAGCACACATCCGGCAAGATTGAGCCTCCTCCTGGCCGCAATCTCTCCCCACCTGACGAACCCGCTACAGGTGAATCTTGCTATAGATCTCGGAAGGGAGCGAGTAATAGAGATCAGCGCTGCGCGGTGAACAGTCAACCATGGGCAAGGATTGACTCAATACCCTGAAGACGCAATCGCTGCAGTCCCAATAATTCCAGGAAAATTTTACGGCATGATCAAGACAAGACCGGTAATGAGGACAATCGACATTTCTGTCTCCCGGTCTGTTCACTGGATTAGCTAACGGTTTCATTTCCTCCCTCATCCTCTCTCCTGCTTCTAAGTAGTAGCTCTACCGTGTACGCGCAATCATTGCCAAGATACCAGCTCATCAACGATACATTCACGTACCCCGCCGCAGCATCCTCGTGCACCTCCTTTCCTCGGTTGTAGATGGTCACATGGCTCATCATCGTCTTCAAGCCAGTTGGCTGAAGGCAGACCTAAGGTCAATCGACCATTTCCGATGTCAGGTGCTGCAGGCGGCATCGAGCGGCCCACGGCTTGCGCTATTCCTCTTCCTTTTTCATCTCATCAGCACGCTGTCACAACTCATCGTTTGCATGACATGGAAATCCCTCGTCAGTGTTGCCCGGTAGAGGGGGTAAACACCGATATATCAGTAGCTGGATTGTCCGTTGATGCAATACGAGTAATGGAGAGATTGGGACAGCAGGTTCCGGTGAACATAATGGCCATCGTTTTCCGGCTTGAGCAATGGAGCGGTTCAAGATTCCTGATGCCAATTACCTGGGACAACGTGCCTTCGACGTGATGAAATGAACTGCATGACGGCGACCCCGCATTAATGCAAATGTAAAAAATAAGAGCCTCCCTTCAAGCAGTTAAGTGTTTTTCATCCTTTAATATGTTTTAATATTCTTGTCTATAGGGATGCCATTGAATTACCTCAGTCGATTTTCTGAAATAAAAGATCCCTTTTTCAGCATGAATCTTAATCCATTCCAGAGCTTATGGATTTGTAATTATACAGGTATTTTCGATCAGAAAATCTACCTAACGATCGTATGGAATTTCCTTAAACCCTGCGTGCTCGTTTCTGCCGCATACTTTTGCAGAACCGTATCCTTATAATGCAATGGCAGAAAAAGAAAAGAAACGGGAGAGAAAGGAAGGCGAGAAAAAGCGGCGGTGCTGAACCGCTACACTTTTATCAGAGTTTTCTTGATGGCAATTTTTACCAGATCAACCATTGAACTGACTTGCAGTTTTCCCATTATGTTGTACTTATGTGATTCCACCGTGCGGGGGCTGATATACAGCTGATTGGCAATTTCTTTGATCGGATAGCCCTCAGCCAGAAGACGAAGAACCTGCTGTTCCCTCTGGCTCAGTTTCTTAAGGTCGTCGTCATCAGTCTTAGTCTTCTCAAGATCCTGAATGTGCTGCGATACGATGCTGGGAGCCTTCGTGCTAAAGTACGTTCCTCCACCGCTTACCGCTTTGATTGCCAGGATCAGGTCGGATACCGGGTCCTCTTTCAAAACATATGCAGCAATGCCTGCCTTAAAGAGGTCGATTACATATTCCTTATTCGAATACATGCTGTAGATAATTATTCGAATGTCAGGGTCGAAGTTCCTGATTTCTTTGGTTACATCGATGCCGTTCAGCTTTGGCATCTCGATATCCATAATCACGATATCAGGTCGAAGCGATTTTATTTTCTCCAGGGCATCCTCACCGTCAAGCGCACCACCGATAACCGCAAATTCCGGATAGCTGGCCAGAAGGCTTTCAATCCCTTCCTTAACGACTCGATGGTCATCAGCAATCAGTATTTTTGTGTTTGTCATAGCATCAACTGATTCGAACTGGGAGCATTGACGTTCAATAAAGCACTGGCCGCAATGGTACCTGGCAGCACCAGTGCTCCTGGCGCGCAGCACACGAAAACTAGACCGCTGGTTCTCTTTTCAGGCTATCTTACTACTCTTTTTCCTCATTTTGTCAAGAACAAAATGGGAACAGTGAGAAGTGAAAAGCAAGAAGTAAAAAGATCCCTCCCCGGTGCTCTCCCTCAATCTCGCGCTGAGTCGCAGAGGGCGCAGGGAGGAGTCTACGAGATTCCCACGTCGCGCTACCCTTATGATCTGACGCGCACCACTCCTAGCAATGACATTCATCCTTTCTCAGCGTCCCTGCGCGAGAACAAGGGCAGGCAGCGAGGGCAGATGCTTCTAACTTCTAACTTTTCACTGCTCAAATCGGTATCTCGACCATAATCAGCGTGCCCTTCCCGATTTGAGATTCCGTTGAGAATTCGCCCCCAAGATGCATCACTCGTTCTTTGATGATGTTGAGTCCCAGGCCGTCCTTACCTTTCGTCAGCTTCATTGTTTCAGCAGGTTCGAACCCAACGCCATCATCTTCCACGCTCAGGGTAATGAATTCTTGTTTTCGAACCAGATTGACGAAGACCTTTCGTGCATGCGAGTGTTTCACAATGTTGGTGAGCGACTCTTGAGCAATGCGGTATATCGCCAGCTCTTTTTCTTTTTCCATTCTCTCCGGCACATCCAGAGTAAAGAAGGCTATGTCGAGGTCACTATCTTTTTTGATATCATCGAATAAGGCCCTCAGTGCCGGAACCAGACCAAGATTATAGAGTACTTGCGGTTTAAGACCATAGGCGATATTCTTAACGTCGGCAATTGCCTGGCTCGCCTTCTCTTTGGCAGCACGAACGCGGTGGCGGAGTTCCTCGTCACCGGCTTTCAGATTGCTTTCGACAATTTCCAGATCCATTTTCATGGTGGTAAGAATCTGACCGATATGGTCGTGCAGTTCCATGGCAATCCGGTGCCGGTCACTTTCTAACAGATTGATGATCCGCTGTGACAAGAGCTCCCGCTCTTTGTGCTCCCACCTCAGCTTTTCATTCACTCGATCAAGGGCTGCTTTCGCCAGAGTGCGTTCGGCGATTTCCTCTTTGAGTTGCTGGTTGAGTCGGGACAGCTCAACTGTCCGCTTCTCTATAAGAGCCTCAAGATTCTCCTGAATGATACGCAGATGCCTTTCCGCATACCATTTCGCGCTTAACGCTAACGAGAACTGTTGGACTTCCTGGGTATGAAACGGCTTCCGGAAGTACAGCAGCTTTCCTATGGGCGGCACCCGGTGAGATATCTCAATTGGATCCACATCAGCAAGGCCGGTGACAATAACAATTTCGAGAAACGGATCACAGGCGCGAACCTGTTCGGCCGTCCAGATTCCGTCAGGACCGGGCGGCAAGTGGACATCGATGAAAGCCACTGCAAAGGGCTGCTTATTCGCAACCGCCTCTTTGACCGCCTCGACTGCATACCCCCCCTGTTGACACAGAACTACCTCCAGCCGGGATGCAGGGCGAGGCAAGACACCACTCGGAAACAGTTTTGCTTCTATTTCCTTCCAATGGAACTCGATCCCGCGAGGACCTTCAGCACAAAGAATCCGCTTATACAGTTCCAGGGTGTTCTCATCATCATCCACAGCCAAAATCCGAAGCGTTTCAGGCTGAGAGGTTTCCATATGAATTGGTTCTTTCTTGAAAAGCCGGATCAGATAAGCTCTAGCAGGGGCAGTGGGAGAAGTGCACGGATCAATCGAGCGAAGAGCAGCGAAGCTAAGAGCCAAGAGCACAGAGCTAAGAGCAATCTAGCATGGAGCGCAGGGAAAGAAACTGTTTGGGTTTGCAGATTGCGGGTTACGAGTGCTGGTTCAAAGAAGAACCCGCAACGGTTTCTTCCCACCCGAGCTCTATGCTCAAGGGTCTATGCCCGACTGCTCCAGGCTCAGTTGCTCTCCGCTCTCATTGTTCCATCACCTGCTGAATAGTGTGACAAAGTTGCTGAAGATTGAAAGGCTTTTGGATAAAGCCGTTGCACCCGCGCTCAAGAATTTCCCACGCCTGATCCTCCAGACTGTAGCCGCTGGCAAGAATCACTTTGAGCTCCGGGTTGATTTCCATCAAGCGGTCATAGGTCTCACTTCCTCCCATTTCCGGCATCACAATATCGAGGATTACCAGATCAGGAATCAGAGGCGGTTTTCGCATGCAGTCCGTCACTGTGTCACCCTTGACAAAGCCGCAGGCTCTCGACACGATGTCAATGGCTTCTTTGCCGCTGCGAGCGAGTATGACCTCATACCCCATGACTCTGAGCATCTTCTCCCCCACATCGATGACCATTTCTTCATCATCGACAAGGAGGATTGTTCTCTTTCCCGGTATCGCCCTAGATACTCGTTCCACAGTATTCCTTCCTCCCTTCCTTCATTGTGTGACCAAGAGCCGGAAAAGCTGCGCACACCGATGCCGTGAAAAGGTTAGCTGCGCTGCATAGCAATATCCTTCGCCAACGAGCGTCAACTATCAACCAGACGTTCCTGCCTCCTTCCCGGAACGCGCGTACACGGTCGGTATACCCCGCACCTTCGTGCCCGGCTTGAGCACATCCTCTTCCCTTCCCTTCCTTTCCAGCACTAACGGTGCAATTCACTATGCCTAAGCGGAGCGACTCCGATCAGGATTCTCATCACATCCG
>JAGOGO010000260.1 GCA_017996625.1 Deltaproteobacteria bacterium
CAGCCTTAAGGTCGGTGCCGGACATAGCTTCATCATTGTCATGAAGGATATGTTTCCCATTAATGTCCTGAATGCGGTAAAGGCGTGTCAGGAGGTGTGCCGGATTCACTGTGCAACGGCCAATCCGGTGGAAGTCATTGTGGCGGAAACAGAGCAGGGTAGGGGCGTTCTGGGAGTAATCGATGGATCTTCGCCGCTCGGGGTGGAAGGTGAGGGAGAAGCTGCTTACCGGAAAACGTTTCTGAGAAAAATTGGCTATAAGACTGCATGAGAGGAGCAACCATGGCGAAGAAGATTGTTGTTGTCGGGGGCGTAGCGACTGGAGCAAAAACTGCCAGCCGACTGAGAAGGCTTGATCCCGAGGCGGAGATTACTGTTCTTGAGCAGGGACAGTACCTGTCGTACGGTGCGTGCGGGCTGCCGTATTTCATCTCAGACCTGGTGAAAGATCATAAGACCCTTATGGCGACGCCGATCGGCGTAGTACGGGATGCTCCGTTTTTCAGTGCTGTCAAAGGATTTACTGCGCTGCCGGGTCACCGTGTCGATGCCATAGAGCGCGAACGCAAGGTGGTGACAGCGGTGGACACGCAAACAGGAGCGCAACGAGAGTTCCCGTACGACAAGCTGGTTCTCGCCACCGGAGGCAAGCCGGTCATTCCTCCGCTCGAAGGCGCAGATTTGAAGAATGTCCTTCAGTTAAGCACCATCGAAGACGGACTCGCGATCAAACAGCTGCTTGACCAGAAAACGATTCGCAACGCGGTGGTTGTCGGCGCCGGGCTTATTGGACTAGAAATGGTGGAGGCTCTCAAGGTGCGGGGGGTGCAGGTAACTGTAGTGGAACTCCTCGACTGGGTATTGCCCGCACTCGTCGATAAGGAACTCGGCCTACTTGTCGGCGCCTATCTTTGCGGCGAAGGGATTACTGTACGCACCTCTGAAAAAGTGCTGCGGTTCGAAGGAGACGAGCACGGGGCGGTAGCCCGGGTGATAACTTCCAAAGCGGAGATTCCTGCCGACCTGGTACTTCTTTCCATTGGAGTGCGTCCGAATGTGGAACTTGCACAAAAGGCTGGGTTGAAAATCGGTACGACAGGTGCCATTCAGGTAAACGAATTTCTCCAGACCAGTGATCCGAACATCTATGCTGGTGGAGACTGCGTGGAAAACGTTCACCGTATGAGCGGGAAGAAAGTGTATACGCCGATGGGAAGCGCAGCGAACAAGCATGGCCGTATTATTGCCGATCACATCATGGGAGATGCCAACGCGTTTCCCGGAGTGCTGGGAACTGCAGTGTGCAAGGTGCTCGGGTGGAATGTCGGTCGTACCGGGCTTTCTGAACGAGAAGCCAAAACCCTCGGCTATGATGCGGAGTCGATTATTTGTTCAGGTGATGACCGTAGTCATTTTTATCCAGGTGTCGGCCGCTTGATCATTAAACTGGTTGCGGAAAAGGAAGCAGGGAGGCTGTTAGGCGCTCAGATCGTTGGACCCGGAGATGTGGCAAAGCGGGTTGAAATTATGGTTTCGGCTTTGACCCTCGGAACAACAGTGCGGGAGCTGGCGAGTTTTGATCTGGCCTATGCTCCGCCTTTTTCTTCAGCTATGGACGCAATCATTACTGCAGCCAATGTGATGCAGAATAAAATGAAAGGCTTAGGCAAATCCATATCTCCGCTGATTGTCAAGGAGCGGCTTGACCGAGGGGACGATTTTGTTTTTCTTGATGTCCGAAGTCCGCAAGAGTATGAGGCAGTTCGCATCGATCATCCGAACGTGGTTCTGGTACCGCTAGGCAAGCTGCGTCAGGACGCGGGAAAGCTTCCCATGGACAAGGAGATTATAGCATTTTGTGCAATCAGCCTTCGTGGTTATGAGGCCCAGCGCATTCTGGAAGGGAAGGGCTTCAGCAACGTGAAGTTCATGGAAGGGGGTATAGCCGCCTGGCCGTTTGAGAAGGTAATGAATTCATAGAGCCTTTCCGATACTGCCATCCTGAGGCGCGGGACGAAGCATCTCGATTGTTAGGAACTTGAATGTTTGAGATCCTTCGTCCTGCCTGGCCGCGACTGATGATGACAGATTCCGGGTCTTACGAGTTCTCGGACAGACTCCATGATCCAGAGAGAAAAGAAAAAATAGGCGAGTGGTGAAGTAGTCGCCCGGTGATTGACAGGAAGGACCAAAAGCGAGGCAACGTGGAGCGGGAAGAACTGGAGGCGATCTCTGCATGAGCTCTCCTCAGGCTCTTCGTAAAGAAGCCTGCGTTCCTTTTGTTCGTTCAGACCCTAATCGCCAGTGGTTAAAGTAGAACATTGCAAAGGCGATCTAAGTCTTCGAAAGATTTTTTAGACGCTGCAAATCATCTGCAGTAAATTCTTCCCATTGACAAGGCAGGATCGAATTGTTCTGGTAGAGAGGTTCTTGAGCAATATCAAATGGTGATGTTCTGACCGCATCTTTCCAGAGCAGGGTGCCGGGAATCGGCGAGTACTCGGCCAGGCAGGGACGAGCACCGCAGTCCTTGACAAAACGGATGCTCGCTTCTACCTCGGCTGCCTTTTGACCGGGAAGCCC
>JAGOGO010000261.1 GCA_017996625.1 Deltaproteobacteria bacterium
GCTAAAGCCCGTTGAGCTGGCGATGAGTGCTCGGTAAAATGTCGCTCCTACCAGAAGCGGCCATATGCTCTGGATTCCCGTCTGCCCGGGTTGCGCTTCAGGTCTTTATCCACCGAACGAAGTGAGGAATGACGATGGGAACGTTTCTTCTGCGATCAACCTGGACCGCGTCCAGAGGCTTTCGCTTACTCCTTGCTCTTCACTCCGTACTGATGAGAGGAGAAAACTATGCCCTATTTCAAAATTGAAACTAACCAGAAGCTCAATGATCTCGATCGCCAGGAATTTCTTAGAAGAGCTTCCCACTTCCTTGGTGCATTGTTGGGAAAGCCGGAGGAATATATCATGGTGTCACTACACGAGGATATACCGATGCTCTTTAGCGGGAATACGGCAGCGACAGCATATTCAGAGGTAAAGAGCATTGGCTTGCCTCGCGGCAAATGCGGCGAGTATGCGGCGGCCATCGGTGATTTTCTGGAAACCGAACTGAGTGTTGCGCCTGAACGCAGCTACATTGAATTCACCGACATCGACGGCGCTCTGTTCGGCTGGAATCGGGCAACGTTCTGAGATCGCCGTCGGGAGAGATATGAACCGTTGACTGCGGTTGACGGTTTGCGGATTCACTGGAATAGCGAAGGCTTGCTTTCTTCCAGCATGACGCTTCACTCCGCTTGTTTTAGAGAACGTTTCGAAAACTTCTTTGCATTAAATGAACTTGATACTTTTTGTGGAGGATTTTATTACAAAAATCCGGCTGTTGTTGCTGTCTGGATCGGCAGGGGTGACGAAGAATCCGATGCGATCCGGCGAATAGCCAAGGGTGTGGCCGTTGATGACCTCGCCGTCGCCAAATTCCACGCGAATCTTCTTGCCGCCACCGATAATTTCGCTCTCGTAGACATCTTGGCGTTGTTTATTGCCATCAAAGTCTTTGACAAAAAAGACTGCCTTTATTTCTTCGACATACACTGTCTGAGCACTTCCCTGACTGATATTGATTCGAAACTGAGCCCGGTTCGGGAAAAAATCTGTTGTGGTTCCTTTCAGAATTGTGCCGTCATTATAGTGAACAACCACTTTGTTCGCTGGCATATATCCTCCGTAGCAGTGATTACATAAAGAACCCGTGCCGGTGAGTTCCGAGCAGCTCACGGATTGTATCGCGTAGAGAGCACTGAAAGTAGTGGCGTGCCCGATCAGAACCTTGGCGTACTACACAAAAGTATACCATACCGGTCCCGAGAAAAGAAAAATCATGGGTGACTCAGTAGTGCGATAGTCCGGCTTCCTTGCCAGGGGGAAGTCGAATGATTTGACGAAGCAGGTGAAAGGACTCAGACCGTGAGCGGTGAATTCAGGAATGTTTCAGATAGTCGTGCATGGTGATGTGTAAGGAACGATGATTTCATGCGTCTGGTAGACTGGCGGCTCGGCGTGCCGTTTTCTATGATGCGCTTTTTATGGGAGCGCTTTTTAGGAGCGCTCGTTGTGGGAGCGTCCTCGCCGCGAATATCTTTCCGAATGTCTTTAAACTCCTCTGTTAAATTTTTTTCTGCGCTTTGACCGGATCTGTCAATCCTCCATTCTATGATGACGCTGGCATATGATGCTGCCTGGCAAACAGGAGTCCATCCGGCAGCGGTGAGAACGTTCACTGTTATCATAAAAGGAGGCAATGATATGATTGGAAGAAGAGAGTTCCTGAAGATTCTGCCGGGTTTTATGGCCTTACCGCTGGCGACGCCGTCGCCGGCCGCGGAACGGACTTCGTTGCTCTTCGAAGATTATATCGCCGGTTTCCAGTTCTACCAGGGCGAAGCGGCGACAAGAAGTCTGAAGCAAGGAGATCGGCTCTTCCTTCGTCGTGAGCCTGAAAATCACTATGATCGGATGGCGATCGAGGTGTATTCTTCTGGGGGTGTCAAACTCGGCTATATCGCCCGGGCAGTGAACATCATTCCAGCCTCAATGCTCGATCGCGGCGTGCGACTGGAGGCATTGGTTATTGATGTCAGTCTGCCGCCCGCACCTTCATGGGAACGAGTGCGCTTTGCGGTTTATTTCGATGTTGCCGAAGCTGCGTGGGGAGGCAGCAACTAAAAGTCACGAGGGCTATGGCTTCGTGTCCCGTCATCAGGCTAAAGCAAAGTTTTTTCGCTCTCTTGCCGATCTATTGGCTACTGGTGCTCCAATTTTTTCAGGTGCAAAGGATGTGGAGCATTCAAGACAAGGTTTCGGAATGAATCAGGAGGTTCAGCCATGCAGAATCTTGGCAAGAGAGCAGGAATACTACTTATGTGTCTGGCTATGATTATCGAACTGATGGCCTGTTCAGGTCAATCGTTCTCCCCACCGCCAACCAAAAAACAGGTTTTGGAAGCAATCAGCCCCTTTCGTACGCCTTCAGCGGCATTAACGCTGGTCTTTGGTGAGATGCAGGAAGAGGTGTGCCTTGGCGCAAAGCTCTCACGCTTTGAGATAGTAGAACTGAAGAAGGCTGCCGATTCTGATTTTGAAAGTTTTCCCGGTAACAACAAATA
>JAGOGO010000006.1:0-27581 GCA_017996625.1 Deltaproteobacteria bacterium
CAGTTGTTACGCTGGAAATAGCGCCGCAAGTCAAAATCAAGATTGCGCGCGATCAGATCGCAGCATACAGTGAACCAAAATAGGTGGAATGAATCGGTCACCGCTGCAGGAATTACATCGCTCGGTTCATACCGAAGATGCCTGGCAGAAGGTTTGCGGTCAATTCCGTATCAGGCCTTTCTAACAACAACGCAAGGAGAAACTCGATGACGTCGTTGGCCAAGACTCTGCGATGGCGCTTTTTAATCGTCCTCGCCGTTATCATCGTCGCTTTTTATTACCTGTTGCCCTCGGTCGTTCCCGGTCTTCCCACCTGGTGGACTGCCATGGTGGACAAGATCCGGCTAGGGCTTGATCTACAGGGCGGCATGCATCTCATCACCGAGGTGCAGACAGAAAAAGCTATTGAGAATGCTCTGAATGACACTGTCAATGATTTGCAGGAACAGCTCGAAGAAAAACGGCTCAACTTCATCGAGATCAAGCTCCAGCCCGACCAGAGCATCGCAGTGGAATTCAGCGACGACACCGAAACCGACCAGTTTGCTTCATTGATAAGCGACTTTTTTCCCTACCTGGAACAGATCGATGTCAGAACCGGCAGCGATCTGTACATGCCGATACTCAAGCTCAAGGATGCTGAGATCGAGCGCCTTAAGGATTCCGCCGTGCGGCAAGCTCTGGAAACCATTCGCAATCGAATCGACCAATTCGGCGTCACCGAACCTCTGATCCAGCGTCAGGGCGCCGATCGCATTCTCATTCAGCTTCCGGGCATTAAAGAGCCTGAGCGCGCCAAGAGCTTGCTTCGGCAGACCGCGCTCCTGGAATTCAAGCTGCTTAATGAGGACGTTCCTATCGACGAAGCACTCAAGGGCAAACTGCCGCCTGACAGTGAGGTCCTCTACGAAAAAGTCGTTGACCAAGCCTCCGGCATCACCAAGAAGGTTCCCTTTGTGATCAAGAAGAAAACACTTCTTACCGGCGACCTGCTCGAGGATGCTCAAGCCCGGATCGACAGCTCGCAATTTAATGAACCGTATGTCTCGATCCGCTTCAACAGCAAAGGAGCCAAGGTTTTTGCCCGGGTAACCAAAGAGAATGTGGGCAAACGTCTGGCCATCATTCTCGATAACAGCATCTATTCGGCACCGATGATCAGAGAGGAAATCCCTGGAGGAAGAGCTCAGATTGAGGGATCGTTCACGCTCAATGAAGCCAACGACTTAGCCATCGTCCTCCGGGCCGGCTCTCTGCCCGCACCGATCAAGGTACTCGAAGAACGATCGGTCGGTCCTTCGCTGGGTCAGGACTCCATACAGCAGGGTATCCGCGCTACCATTATCGGCAGTCTTTTAGTTGTCGTTTTCATGATAATCTACTACAATTTCTCCGGCGTCGTGGCCAATCTCGCCTTGGTGATCAACATCCTGCTCATTTTTGCAGTCCTCAGCATCTTTGGCGCTACTCTGACTCTGCCGGGCATCGCCGGTATCGTGCTTACCATCGGCATGGCGGTCGACGCCAACGTTCTCATTTTCGAGCGGATCCGCGAAGAGCTTCATGCCGGAAAGACCCCTTGGGCAGCAGTGGATTCTGGATACAGCAAGGCGTTTTCTGCGATTTTCGACTCCAACCTTTCCTCGATAATTGCAGCAGCCGTGCTCTTTCAATTCGGCACCGGACCGGTCCGCGGCTTTGCGGTAACGCTGACTATCGGACTCCTGGCCAACTTATTTACCGCAGTGTTTGTAACCAGGATTGTCTACGATTACTTTGTCTTTGTCAGGAAGGTAAAAACCATCAGCATCTAAAGGACGACTGTTATGGAATTGTTTCGCAAGAAAACGAACATTGATTTTGTGGGAAAAAAGAAATACGCCTTCACTTTTTCCGCCCTCCTGATTCTTATTACCATCGCTTCATTAGTGGTGCACGGCGGTCCGCGGTACGGTATCGACTTTGCCGGCGGCGTCCTGATGCGCGTCAAATTTTCCCAGCCGGTTACCGCAGCCGAAGTCAAGGACAAGCTGAAGTCGGTACACATGGGTGACAGCCTGGTTCAGGAATTCGAGGAAAAGGGTCAACCCGAGTTTCTCATCCACTATAGCGAGCTTGATGTCGACATCGAGCACGCTGAGAAGCCGCTGAAGCAAGCATTGTCCGATGGATTCGGGAAGGATACATTCGAAGTCCGTCAAGTAGAGACCGTTGGACCGAAGGTCGGGAAGGATCTTCGCCAGAAAGGACTGTGGGCGGTTATGCTTTCCTGGATGCTGATGCTTATCTACGTATCTCTGCGATTCGAGTTCGGCTTCGGGCTTGGCGGCATCATGGCTCTGGTCCATGACGTAGCTGTTACTGTCGGTGCTTTCTCCCTCACCAATAAAGAAATTGACCTGACGATTATTGCCGCCCTGCTGACCATTGTCGGTTTTTCCATTAACGATACAATTGTTATATTTGACCGGGTTCGGGAAAACCGGCGAAAATACAACGAGCCGATCTCCCAGCTGATCAATCGCAGCGTCAACGAAACGCTCAGCCGGACCTTTATCACCACCGGAACCTTGCTCATGGCTGTGCTGGCTCTCTATATCTTCGGCGGTAGCGTCATTCACAACTTCGCCTTTGCCATGCTCGTCGGATGTATCTCAGGAACCTATTCCACTCTTTACATTGCCACTCCCTTTGTCATTTACTGGGACCACTTTACTGCCAAAAAAAGAGCGGGCAGAAAACCGGTAAAGTGAGTGATACATGATCAGTGTACTAGAAGCGCAAAAAACTGTTTTGGATCTGGTGGAGCCGGTAGGGCTGGAGAAGAGCGATCTTTTGGGAGCGCTCGGAAGAGTGATCGGTGAGGACATCGTGGCTCCGTTCAATGTTCCACCCTGGGATAATTCAGCAATGGACGGGTATGCGGTCCGATTTGACGACATCAGGAGCGCCTCTCCTGAACATCCGGTCAGATTGACGGTAGTCGACTATTTGCGCGCCGGCTCCACGCCGAACAAATCGATTCTCGACCGACAGGCCGCTCGCATCATGACCGGTACTCCTTTGCCAGCCGGGATCGATACCGTCGTGCGGCAGGAAGATACCAAAGCGGAAGGTGACACGGTTCTCATTCTTGTTGCTCCCGGAAAAGGAGATAATATCCGAAGAGCCGGTGAAAACGTTAGCACCGGGGATTGCGCCATTCCCAAAGGAACGCGGCTTCGACCGCCGCATATCGGCATGCTGGCATCGTTCTCACGAGCTTACGTCCCGGTTTTTCAAAAACCGCGAGTTGCCATTCTCTCTACCGGCGACGAGATCGCCGAAGTTGATGATGAACGCGACCCCTCCAAGATCGTCAACAGCAACATGTACTCGATTGCCAGCCAGGTGATCGAATGCGGGGCCATCCCCCTGATGCTGGGCATTGCTCCGGATACCAGAGAGGATCTCGCCGGCAAGCTGAGGCAGGCCCTTCGTGCTGATGTGGTTTTAACTACCGGAGGTGTTTCCGTCGGTGAGTACGACTACGTGAAGGAGGTTCTGGCCGGACTGGGTATCGACATCAAGTTCGATAAGGTAGCGATGCGGCCCGGCCGGCCCTGCACCTTCGGGGTAATGCCGGGAAAACTCGTTTTCGGGCTTCCGGGAAATCCGGTTTCCTGTATGGTGGGCTTCGAGCAGTTTGTCCGCCCCGCCCTGCTCAAAATGATTGGATGGCGTCATCTCTTCCGCCAGGTTCGCTATGCGGCATTGGCCGAAGAGATGCGCAAGAAGAAGGATCTGACGTATTTTCTGCGTGTCTCCGTATACATGAAAGACGGCGAGCTCTACGCCACCACTACCGGCGATCAGGGCTCAGGCATTCTCAAGTCCATGCTCCAGGCAAATGGGTTAATGGTTGTACCTGAGGGAGAAGAGATCATTGCGGCAGGAGAAAAATTTCCGGTCCAGATTCTCGATGCTAGTTTCGAGCTTGCAAAATCCTCAGGACTCGAGTAAAGTTTCAGTTGCCGGTGGACGTGCTTTTCCTGCTCGTCAAAGATAAGGTGTGTTCCCCAGCGCAGACCCCTTCCGGCAGGTAGCAACAGAATCACCTCGTGCTTTCTTCTGCGAGGAGGTTGACAGAAAAGGGGACCATGCCATGAAACAAACGCCGGTTTTAACAGTCTTCTCAAACGCACTGCGTGTTGCAGCGCTCAGTTCATTGCTGCTGCTGGCCGCGCCCGCAGCAGCACTCGCTGCCTCCAGCCAGATGCCAACGCTCCTTGGCATCAGAATCGAGCTCATCCTCTTCGGCTTTACGCTGTTTGGAGTAGCGCTCTTTCACCACCAGACCTTCCGCGTTGCCCTTACCGGCTTGACGGTGATCCTCCTGTACACGGCCGTCTTTCATGCCGGATTTGACTGGCACGAAAAGTTTCTTGGCACCGCGCCGATGCTCGAACAGATTCTCCACAAGGACATGCGCGGCGGTGAATGGGGAATCCTCCTGAACCTGCTCGGCCTGCTTCTCGGCTTTGCCATCCTCTCCCGCATCTTTGAAGAGTCCGGCGTTCCTGGTTACATCCCTCGCTTTCTTCCTCCTGACTGGAAGGGCCCGTTTCTCCTGCTGGTGTGCGTCTTCGTGCTGTCTTCCTTCCTCGACAACATCGCCGCCGCGCTGATCGGCGGCACGATTGCTCTGGTGGTGTTCCGCCACAACGTGCATGTCGGCTACATTGCCGCAATCGTAGCGGCGAGCAATGCCGGCGGCGCCGGCAGCGTGGTGGGCGATACGACCACCACCATGATGTGGATCGGAGGCGTGAGCGCCCATAATGTGCTTCATGCCTTTGTCGCCTCTGCTGTGGCTCTGCTCTTTTTCGCCTGGTTCGCTGCTCGCCAGCAGCACCGACATCAGCCGATATGCAATGATGATTGTGAAGTCCATCCGATTGACTGGGGCAGGCTTCTTATCGTGCTGCTCATGCTGGTCGGCGCGATCATCTCCAACGTCGTTTATGACATGCCTGCCCTTGGTGTGTGGGTGGCGATCGTGATCGGCTCAACCTTCCGAACCATCCCCTGGGGGGAAGTACCGGCCTCATTTAAGGGGACTATCTTCCTTCTCTCTCTGGTGACCTGCGCATCGCTCATGCCGGTGGAAGAACTGCCGGATGCTTCCTGGACAACCGCATTTGTTCTCGGCGCTGTTTCCGCAGTATTCGACAATATCCCGCTTACCAAGCTCTGTCTCGACCAGGGGCATTACGATTGGGGCATGCTTGCCTATACCGTAGGATTCGGCGGCTCGATGATCTGGTTCGGCTCCTCCGCCGGAGTGGCGATAACCAATAAGTTTCCTGGTGCGCGTGATGTGTTCCTGTGGCTTCGGAGGGGTTGGCACGTGCCAATCGCCTATGCTCTCGGCTTTTTCGCGCTCTTCTTTCTTATCGGTTGGGAACCAGCCAGCAATCGCAAGCATCAGGAACCGTGCATTTCGTGCACGGCACCGTGCTGCCCGGTAGCGGAAAAGGCTCGCGTGGCTCAGTGCCAGCATCCCAACGACACGAGTAAACACGACGGACGGAGTAAGGCCTTAGCCGGGGACATGCCTTCACCTCATTAACCCATATAGTACAATACAATCGCTCCTATCATGAGGAGTGCTGCTCCACTTTTCTTTATAAGCATCATGGTGGTCATTTTCTCTTCCAGATGAACGTGCCCAGCCACTGATATCAGCACTCCCAGGAGTACTGATATCACACCTCGGGTCGACTGAATAATGTTTCCGTAAACGATGCCGATTGACGCAAAGGAAGCGAAGAGAAAGAGCATGGCAGTGAACCAGGTAACGGAGAATGGCAGGGCATTGCTCCACACCGCCTTCGATGGTCGAGGCACTGTGAAGAGAAGTCCGGCGCCGATCATTCCGCAGACAGAATAACACAGGCCGGCGCTTACCACGGCGCCGCGAAAAAGCCCGAGATACTCAAACGACCTTATGACCTCCCTGACGCAGACATCCGACAGCGAATAGCCAAAGCAGGTGCCCACAACCCAGATCAGACTATCCCAGAGAATCACCCCCTCCGACCAGCTGAGCAGTCCCGCAGCTCCCAGAGAAAAACCGATGGCAAGCATCTGTAATGAAGAGAACCGCTCACCCAGGGCTGCCGAAGAAATCAGTGCTATAAACAGTATCTTCAGTCCCAGAAGAGGGGACACCCGTGAGGCGTCAGAGTGACGAAGAGCAAAGAAGAAACAAATCTGAGCACTCAGGTAGAAAAATACGGTTCCCGCGACGGGAAGCCAATAGGATGAAACCGCCGGGGGTTCCGGCGGCCAGAATATCCGTAGCACCAACAGTGAAAATAACCCCATGATGACGTGCGAGACTGCCAAAAGCACCACTGCGCTCCCGGGAAATTTCACCATAAACATTCGGGAGAAAACATAGGAGAACGATTGCACCAACGCCGCAGCAATGCCAAACAAGATACCACTAGAAGTCGTCATTCGCCGAATCCAGGAAATGAGGGTTCCACACGAGAAAGTCCCTGAAAAATGATAGCGTGTACAATTCGACAACAGCGGCAGCTCCGGGAAAAGAGTACATCCGAATGAATCAGAGCATTCGCTGTATCACTGTTTGTCTGAAATGTGCAGTCTCCTTCCACACATTTGCAGTTGACGATATAAGAATAACCCGGGATGCATGTCAAAAAAGTGATGCAAAAATAGCCCAAACGGTTTATAGTACGTGTGCTGAAGTCTGTTCTCCAGGGTCCGGGGACCATTTTTATCCCCGGAGGTCATTCTGATGGTCGGGCCGCCATCTGCTGAGCAATCAGATGGCGGCTTTGTATTCTGACCGACAAATTCCTCATCTGACAGGATTCATGTGCTTCAACCCTGTATAGGAGGGACAGGCAATGACCGATTTTTTTCAGAACGGAGAGATCACCAATCTTCACCGCCTGCAACCTGGTGATACTGAACGGCTTGAACGGGAATTGACTCTCTATTCCCGATACCGCCCAGTAGCACTGGTGCTTCCCGCCCTCTACTCGGACCTCAAAACAAAACCATTCGCGCATATCCTTTCTGAAATCTCACAGGTACAATACCTCAACGAAGTGGTAATTACACTGGCACGATCGGACAAGCATCAGTTCGCTGAAATCAAAGAAATGTTTTCTTCCCTCCCCACGACGCACGCAATTATCTGGAATGACGGTGATAGAATCCAGGAACTCTATCAGGTGCTCAACCGGGAAGGAATCTCGGCAGGCAGTGACGGCAAGGGCAGATCAGCCTGGATGGCCTATGGATATGTCCTTGCCCGCGGTACCAGCGACGCGATTGCACTCCACGATTGTGACATCGTCACCTACAGCCGTGAACTGCTTGCCCGACTCTGTTATCCCGTAGTCAATCCCAACCTTAATTATGAGTTCTGTAAAGGTTACTACGCCCGCGTTACCGATCGTCTCCATGGCCGCGTGACCCGGCTCTTCGTCACCCCTTTAATTCGTGCGCTTAAGAAGATGCTCGGATCCAACCATTTCCTTGAATACCTCGATTCTTTTCGCTACATCCTGGCGGGCGAGTTTTCGATGCAGGCCGACTTGGCCCGCGTCAACAGAATCCCCGGCGATTGGGGACTAGAAGTCGGCGTCTTAGCTGAAGTGTATCGCAACTGTTCACCACGGCGAATCTGCCAGGTAGAGATAACCGATTTCTACGAACACAAACATCAGCCCCTTTCTCAAGACAAGACAAGCACCGGCCTCAACAAAATGAGCATTGACATCGCGAAGACCATCTTTCGCACCATGGCAGGCATGGGTGTGGTTTTTCCCAACGGATGGATAAAAACCCTCAAGGCAACATATCTGCGCACGGCCCAGGACTTTATCGCCAAGTACCATCATGACTGTGAAATAGACGGCCTTTTCTTCGACCGCCACCAGGAAGCGGTGGCGGTGGAAACCTTCACCCATGCGATTGACATCGCGAGCGAAGAATTTGAACAAGATCCCTTCGGAGCGCCTCAGATCCCGAATTGGAGTCGTGTCTCGTCAGCGATTCCCTCCTTCTTTACCATGCTACGGGAAGCGGTCGACCTTGATAATGCCTAGCAGAGTGGCGAAAGAGGCTTCATTGATTCAAAGTTCAAGATTGATGGACTCGTAAAAAGCGCCAGTAAGCCGCGTGGCGGCAACCTATGAGCAACGAAGTGATGCCCACTTCGTTGGAAGTATCAGCTTACGTCTTTTTGACATCCCCGCGAAGCCTATCCCCGCGGAGGCGGGGAGCGGGAGTCCAGGAGAAGCTTGAATTTACCGGATTCCCGCTTTCGCGGGAATGACGATCATGTCTAAAGGACGGCTTTCTACGATTTCATCAAGGTTGTCGAAACATGGTGATCCCATTCTTGTCCATCATGCAGCCTGTGCGATGAGCCTTCATTCCCGCGCCACGCGGGATCGAAGCATGTGACGTATTGAACACCTTGCTAGAGATACGGATAGAAAAGCCATGCCAGTGCGTCGCGAATGCGAATGAGAAAAGGACGCGAATCCACCTGGTCCAGAGTTATCTCACAGGAATCCTGTATCCGTTCATATACGTGCTGCGCGAGTTCCTCTATAAAAGGCTTATCAAACACTTCAACGGCAAGTTCGAAATTGAGCCTCAGACTTCGGGAATCAATGTTTGCCGATCCTACCTGGGCATAGTAATCATCGACGATAAAGAGCTTGGTGTGCACGAAGGGCGGTGGCTGATAATAGATGCGAACACCCCGCAGGAGGAGTTCCCAGAGCATATTGCTCGTTGCCCATTTAACAAACAAAAGATTATTCTTCTCCGGCAGCACCACGACAACGTGCACGCCTCGCAGTGAGGCACTTTGCAGAGCCCCGATCAATTCACGGGATGGAAGAAAGTACGGAGTCATAATCAGAATGCGCTGACGCGCAGCCGAGACCGCACCGGCAAGAATGATGGCAATCTTATCGTGCTCTTCCGTAGGGCCGTCAGCAATGGCGCGGCACAGCGCACTGCCGCCCGGCATTGAGACCAAGCAGCCAGCATCGACTTTTTCTCCGGTACAGAAATACCAGTCATCACGAAACACCTGTTCAATCTGCTGGACCACTGGTCCGCAGAGACGGAAATGTGCGTCAACAACTCGGCGCGGATTATGTGGAACAGAAGCGAGGTGTCGGTCTCCGATATTCATTCCGCCGACAAAAGCTATATGGCTGTCGACCGACAGGATTTTTCGATGATTACGCAAATTAACGTTGAGAGTTGGGGGAATGAGGCTCGGCGGAATGAATCGCGCGGTATCGATCCCGAAGCGCCTCAGAACGGTGCTCGCCCGGGGAGAGTAATAAAATTCGCCGAATCCATCCAGGAGCACCTTCACGGTCACGCCTCGTTCCAGAGCACGGCTGAGCGCCTCAATGAAGTGCATGCCTGTTTGGTTCGTTTCAAAGATGTAGGTACACAGAAAAACAGATCGCTCCGCTTCTTCGATTGCTTTCAGCATCGCCGGGTACGCGGATTCACCATTGTGCAGAATTTCAACGCTGTTTCCTCCCACGATCGGCCGTAGCGTTACCGCATCAGAGATGCGCGCTATATCGCGGTATTGGACAGAGAGGTCTTCCGGTGAGCAGAGGGCAACTCCGATGGGCAATGTAGGAACATGCCTCCGGGGAACGGAAAGATTTTCTTCAAGCTGTCGTGCCCGAATCTTAACCCGATTGATTCCAAAAAAAAAGTAAAGCAGCGGCCCGAAAATGGGGAAAATAACGCATACGGCGATCCAACCCCACGCAGCCTTTGGATCCCGCTTGTAAAGAAGAGCATGCCCGGCAGCGCTCCCAATAAGAATAACACCAATACTTACAAGAAGCCATTCTGTGATCGCCATATATCCTAATTCACCTAATTCAGTATGTTCCACTCCCCTCATTACCGGCGGCTCCCGATCCAGCCAGATTCGCTCCGGGGAACTGCTGGCAATAATACGTTACCTTTGCTGGTTTTTCAATTTTAATTCCTGGGCATGGTAGTCACACAATCTATACGCCGGGACGAGAGGAGGGGACGAGGTTGAACAAAGTGTTGGTCTCTGAACGACGCCACGATGAGTTGTCGCCGAAAGACCCGTTCGCGGAAATGCTTCGGAATTCAGGGCATGCGTGCCTGAGGAGAGGATCGATGCTCTTCCCAGAAAGTAACGGCTCATGGTTCCCGAAGGTGCAGACGCTGAACCGCAATGATCTCGCTATCGTCAGAACACAAAAAAAGGAAGGATCTGAAGACTTCTGTTTTTTTCGAGTGATATCATACCCTAATCTGCGCATGCAAGAGAGGGATTTCTCTTTACAAACATCGGGTAGTATGATAAAGTGCATAATTAAAAAAACCTTACACTCGCTCGATATAGGCACTACTGGAGACTTATGCCAGTGGCCTCAAAAAATATTTTTTGACCACTATTAGCCGCTCCAGATCGTCCGCCTTCGCTCCTCACAGCGCCGCCTTAGCGGCCAGAGTCATCACCGGAGATCCCGCCTCTCCTGGTGCGTGAAGGCTCAATTGAGTGTAAGGTGTTTTTTTTTGTGACTATGTACTATCTTCTCAGCCCACCCCCGCCAGGGCAAATCGACCTTGCCACCGATGTCTAAGAACCATGCTGAGAAAATAATGCTCGGGATCGGAAAGTAAAGGGTCTCGTCGTACAAGGTCGAACGCTTCCTGCCGAGCCTCATCGAGCGTTGCAGCATCTCTAATAATATTCGCTATACGAAAATCGGGAATTCCAGACTGACGTACTCCCAAAAATTCACCGGGGCCTCTGATATTCAGATCTTCTTCAGCGATGCGGAAACCGTCGTTGGTTTCCTCCATTATTTTGAGACGCCGTCGTGCTTCATCTGATTTTTTGTACTGAGACAGAAGAACACAGCTCGACTGGCGGTGTCCTCGGCCAACTCTTCCCCGCAACTGATGAAGCTGAGACAATCCGAAACGCTCCGCATGCTCTATCACCATGAGCGTTGCTTCTGGCACATCGATGCCTACCTCGACTACCGTGGTTGCCACCAGGATCTGCACATCCCCTTGTTTGAAGCACTTCATGACTGCTTCTTTTTCCTCGCTCCGTAATCGGCCATGAAGGAGTCCGACACGGTACTGCGGAAAAATATCCTTCTGCAGGTGTTCAAACATAGTCGTCGCTGCGAGCAGATCCATTTTCTCCGATTCTTCAATGACCGGGTAGACAATATAGACGCGATTTCCCTTTACAACTTCATCGGCTACCAGTCTATATACCTTTTGTCGGTCCTTCTCATGAAATACTTTAGTATTGATAGGTATTCTTCCCGCAGGTATTTCATCGATTATTGAAATATCCAGATCGCCGTAAACCGTCAAAGCCAGAGTGCGCGGAATCGGTGTCGCAGTCATGACCAAAATGTCCGGGTTGCTGCCTTTCTGTTTTAAGGTAGCACGCTGCAGCACGCCGAAGCGATGCTGTTCATCAATGATCCCGAGGCCCAGTCGTTTAAAAGCTACCCCTTCCTGAATCACCGCATGAGTTCCGATAATGAGATCAATCTCCCCCTGCTCAATGTCTCGGTACAGCTGATCGCGATCCGATCTCTTTACGCCGCTGTGAAGGAAAGCGGTACGGATTCCTAATGCTTCGGTCCAGCGGTGCAGGCTTAGATAGTGCTGTTCTGCCAACAGCTCCGTAGGTGCCATAAGAACGACCTGGTGTTGATTGCCTATGGCTACCAGAGCAGCAGCAAAGGCCACCACCGTCTTCCCGCTTCCCACATCCCCTTGCAGCAGACGGTTCATCGGATAGGGACGACTCATATCAGATTTGATCTGAGCGATAACCCGTTTCTGAGCGGCAGTGAGTGAAAAAGGGAGAATGTCTTCCAGCCTTCGCGCCAGGAGTCCGTCCGTCGGGAAGGCAATACCTTTTTCGAGCACTGCGCCCCGGCGCCGCAATGCCAGGCCGAGTTCAAGAAAAAAGAACTCATCGAAAATAACCCGCCGATGGTATGGTGAACAGCTCGAAACGAGGGCTTCACAATCGGCTTCATGCCCGGGGAAATGGAGGCATCGAAACGCCTGTCCCAAGCCGGTCAGCGATCGTCTTCGCTGCATGGAAAGCGGAAGAGCATCAGCAGCCGAGCGGGCATAGGTGTCAACCACCTCTTTCATAATCCGTCGCAGTACCTTCTGATTGAGGCCCTCGGTTTCCGAGTAGGTAGGTACAATTCGGTTGAAATGAAGACACTCTTTCGTCTCTTCATCGTCATCGATCAGTTCAACATCCGGATGAGCGATTTCTTTCTGAGAGAAAAAGGACTCCACTTTTCCAGAGAAAATAAGTTCCTGGCCAGGCTTGAATTTTCTTTTCAGGTAGGCATACCCGGAGCGGCCGAGATTGAACCACTTGGCCACAATCGTGCCGCTCGCATCACCGATCACTACCTCTGCCACGCTTCGTCGCTGGTAAGGAACAATACCGCATCGGATTACGCGGCCTCGGAGCGTCTGTCGACACCCCGGTTCAGCCTCAGCGATCGGTTTGATCGTTCGGCGATCCTCATACGTCCGGGGGACGAAGTAGAGCGCATCTTCCACTGTCTCGACGCCTTTTTTCTTGAGCAGCTCTGCAATGCGTGGTCCCACGCCTTTCACCATTTGAATGGGAGTACCGAGCAACCGAATCCGCTCGGCAAAAGCACTGTCAGCTTCTCTCGTCCCGGTGGCGGGATGCTCTTCTTCCTCGAGTGTACTTATGAGCCGCAGTACGTTCTCGATCCGAAGCTGTTTCTCAGTTCGGTCGAGGGTATCGAAACCGCGGAAATCCGCTTTGATACTTTGAAGAGTACGTTGCATCTGCTCATTCGGTGCCAGCGCCAACGCTTGGTCGACCAGGTGCTCGACCGTGTGAGATAGGTTCCTAATTGAATCGATCTTCTGGAACTGAGTACGCTCGATGAAGTGAAGCGGTCTTTTCAGGGCGTCAATACGTGTGCGGAATGTATCCATGAACTTAATCCGGAGAAGTGATCGCTATGGTTGTCCGGTTCAGGGGATGCTGTTTGCGGATTCGTGCTCTTCAGAGGCGGAATGAAGATTTTAGATGTATGATTTCTGATTTCAGAAGTACGGCTTAAGATCACAAATCTCAAATCCTCATTCTCCACTCTACCCTAACGATGCCATCACGGTTTCACCAGCTTTAACACGATCGCCAACGCGGACACTGATGGTCGCATTTGGAGGGAGGAATATCTCGACTCGGGATCCAAATTTGATCAGGCTCATCCGCTCTCCTTGCTTGAGGGTCTGCCCCATATCTTTCCAAAGCACGATCCGTCGGGCAATCAAACCAGCAATCAGTTTGACCATGATCGGGGTTCTCTTCCCCCCGGTCTCTCCACAGATTCCGAGAGCCACCTGTTCGTTATCCAGTGACGCTTTTTCATTGAAGGCGGAAATGAACTTTCCCGGGTTATAGTGAAGATAGGTGATCTCTCCTGCCAGTGGAGCCCGGTTCACATGGACATCAAAGATATTCATGAAGATGCTGATCCGGATGCAGGTTCCCTTAATAACCTTTTCTTCTTCGACGGTACGGATATCAATAACCTTTCCGTCTGCCGGCGACACTACCAGCCCTGATCCCTGCGGCGGGTAACGCTCCGGATCACGAAAAAAGTAGGTGACTTCCAACGCAAGAAGCCAGGCCACGACGGCAATGATCACTAAAGCAGTATCAGCGAAGAAACGAGCGGACAGGGTGATCAACAGTGCCAGCAAAAACACCAGAGCGATGTACGGCACACCATCGGAAACAACGAATGCTACCTTCTTGTATCTTCCCATCCAACGAATCATTCAAGTAACTCCAGAGCCTGGTCGATGGAATCAACCCCAACTGCTCGGTCGGCTATGTCCGGCGACAGGCGGCTCAGGTTATTGGCCGGCATCAGGCAGCGCTCAAAACCCATCTTAAGAGCTTCCTTCATTCGCAGTTCAGCCTGGCTGATAGCCCGAACTTCACCAGCTAAACCCACTTCACCAAATACAACCATTTTCGGGTCGAGCGGTCGGTTACGAAAACTTGAGACCAGGGCCATCGCAGCTCCCAGACCGGCGGCCGGCTCTTCGATCCGGATTCCTCCAACTACATTTACAAAAATATCCTGGTTAAAGAAACTGAGGCCGGCCTTCTTTTCCAGAACTGCAATCAGCAGCGAAATCCGGTTCGGATCGATGCCAAGTGACGTGCGTCTCGGCATACCGAAGCTCGTGGTGCTTGCCAACACCTGCACCTCGACCAGCAGCGGGCGGGAACCCTCCATACAACCCACAACCACTGATCCGGCCACGTTCTGCGGCCGTTCAGCCAAAAACAGCGCCGAGGGGCTGCGCACTTCATCCAGACCATTTCCGGTCATTTCAAAAACACCGATCTCGTTGGTGGAGCCAAAACGGTTTTTCACGGCGCGCAGGATCCGGTACGGATGTCCACGGTCTCCCTCAAAATAAAGCACCGTGTCCACCATGTGTTCGAGCACCCGGGGCCCAGCAATGTTTCCTTCCTTGGTCATATGTCCAACCAGGAAAACCGGAACTCCTCTGCTTTTGGCAAAGAGAATAAGTTTCCCTGACGATTCCCGCACCTGACTTACCGTACCGGGAGCCGACTGGAGATCGCTCGTAAACACCGTCTGAATCGAGTCGATCACCACGGTAAACGGCTGCATGTTGGAAACGGTCTCGATGATCGTTTCGAGATGCGTTTCAGTCTGGATATACAGGTCAGCACTCACAATGCCCAACCGGTCAGCCCTCAGTTTAGTCTGCCGTATCGATTCTTCCCCGGACACGTAAAGTACCTTTTTGCCCTGGTCCGCCAAGCGGCTGAGTGATTGAAGAAGCAGCGTAGATTTTCCGATCCCGGGATCTCCGCCGATAAGAACAACCGATCCGGGCACCAGCCCCCCTCCCAGGACTCGATCAAATTCTCCGATGCCGCTTATGACCCGCTCATCTTCAGTGAGCGTTATGGCACTGAGAGGTTGGGGAGCAGCATACTCCGCTCCCGGCGCAACCATGGTACGTCTTCCGTCCGGCGAAGCGCTGATGACCTCCTCGACCATCGTGTCCCACTCACCGCAACCCGGACAGCGGCCGAGCCATTTGGGTGCCTGATACCCGCATGATTGACAGGAAAAAATAGTTTTTACTTTACTCATTCAGAGGATACCGGTTAGAGAGGGTCTCGAAAATTTTATGAAAATGTACCATCAATCGCTCCTGTCGTCAATCTGCCATCGAAACCGTCAAGGGTAAATATATTTTCTGTGGGCGTTCCATAGCGGCCTCCCTTTCATTTGATAAAAAAGCTATTAATCTGTATCTGCATATTGTTTCCTATACCATATTATATTTCCTTTTTAGTTTTTATTTGTGGCTTTTTTCTTGACGACTAACCGACCTCTGTATATGATGAAGTTTCAAGCATCGCACACTGATCTTAAAATGAACGTGTTCCCAATTGTCGAGAGGCCTGCGTATGATCAGTCGGATTCTGATCGTGCTTGTGGCTCTTGCTGTACTTCTTTTTCCACTGTCTACCGGTCTTGTCTTTGCAGAAGAATCAGCAATTGCCAAAATGCTTGCTCTGTTCGTGAAAAAGGGAGTCGTCACCCCTGAGGAAGCAGCTACGCTGAGTGCAGCGATCACCAAAGAACAGGAGGAATTGGCTGCTCTAAGAAAAAGCCTGGAGCTTCGAGAGCGACAAGTGGCGCAAAGGGAGCAGGAGATCACTGCACGGGAACAGGCGCTCAAGAGCACAGCTCCCGCCCCTCCGCAAACGGTATTATCCGCTCCAAGTCCCGCCGCAGGCGCACATCAGCCCTTGCCCTTGCGAGCCGTGTACGATAATGGTTTCCTCTTAACGACTGAGGACGATACCTTTTCGCTGCGACTCGGAGGCCTGGTCCAAGCCGACTACCGGCTCTTCGACTACGAGGGTGAAGACCCGGGAAAGGATGAATTTGATCTTCGCCGGGTACGGCTGAGGCTTTCCGGTAATCTCACCCAACATCTTGATTACAAATTTGAATATGAGTTTGAAGGCACCGGCAGCCGAAATCTTCTGGATGCCTATGCAGATCTCCACATCATGCCGGCACTATCAGTTCGTGTGGGCCAGTTTAAAGAACCATTCAGCTTTGAACAGCTCACGAAGGATGAGAACTGGCCTTTTGCCGAACGTTCCATGGGGTACTATCTGACTCCCCAGCGCGATGTCGGGATCATGGCGCATGCATCCCTCTGGAGTGATCGGGTTAATTATGGAGCCGGTATTTTTAATGGAGATGGTCGTGATGACAGTACCAGCGGCGAGGAAGACAATCCCGAGTTTGTCGCTCGGGCGGTGCTCGCTCCCTTCAAAGGCCAGGGACTTGACTGGGTTGACAGTCTCCAGTTTGGCGGTTCCTTCAGCTACGCCGACATCGACCCCACCAATGTGGAAATACATGCCAAAACTGCCGGCTTGACTACTTTCTTCGACGTCTCGTCCAACGCCAAGTTCAACATCATTCGCGATGTTGATGACCGGCATCGGTATGGCGCTGAGGCGGCTTGGGCCTATGGGCCGGTTGCCCTTGCCGCGGAGTATTTTAATCTACAGTATGACAATATCGAGACCAGTTCGACTCAGTTCGATACCGAACTCGAAGACTATTATGTTGCTCTGCTCTGGATGGTGACGGGTGAACATTTTGAGATCCGGAAAGGAATCCTGCAGCCCATCAAACCCCGGAGAGCACTCTGGTCAGGAGGATGGGGTGCAGTAGGCCTTGCGCTCCGCTTCGACTCTTTTGACGCCGGAGAAGAATCGTATGACTACCTGGTTATCGAAGGCAACTCCGTCCGTGAAGCTGAAGCGTATAGCGTTTGTATTCGATGGTATCTGACTGACTTTGCTCTGGTAGCGCTTGACGCCACGCGGACCCGCTTCGATAGCGATCTGCTTATTGGACGCGATGCTTTAAGCGGCGATGCTCTTTACAGCGACGTTGAGGATGTCGTGACTGCACGATTCCAGCTCGGCTTTTAAGATCACCATCATTATACAAAAGGAGGATGTTATGTGCATAAAGACAACGTTCAAAAGGAAGAGGTCTCTTTCGACCTTAGTGATTCTGCTTCTAGTGTTCATGGCTTCAGCAGTGTACTCAGCATACCACCACGAGGGGGAAATAGACTCAGATCAGTTCCTGGCCGTTTATCCGGAAAAGGCAGGCACCAAACTTGATCACTGCTCTTTATGCCACACTGGCGGGCAGTACGAGAGCTCGGGTAAAATGGTTTCTCTAGGAAGTTGTCAGTGGTGTCACTATACGTATGGCTACGATGGCCATGGCAATATAGTCGATACCTTGAACAGCTATGGGATGGATTACCTTGTCAACGGCCGTGACGCTGCCGCAGTCACAGCTATCGCAGGCATGGACTCGGATGAAGATGGCTACTCGAACGCAGCAGAAATCGCTGCCACCCGATTTCCAGGGAATGCCAGTGACGATCCCACGAAAGTCACCGCTCCGTACCGGGTTTTCACGAGAGCCGAGCTTGAAGCAATGCCGCAGCACACACAGTTCATGCTGATGAATACTTCCCGTTCGGGTGACTTTTACGCGGAATATACCGGGGTACCAGTAAGCACACTGCTCGAACAGGCCGGCATCAGCGAGGCGGCTACCGGCATCACCGTGTTTTCTCCGGATGGATGGTCAGACTACCATCCGCTGAATGCCGATCCGGATCCGGAGCTCTACCACGTCAACGGCACCTATCCTGAGTCCGTCTACTATTATGACGCCCAAGCAGATGTTGCTCTTAATCCCACGGACGGCTGGTGCGATTACAGCGCCCCCTCCTGTGCGGCTCGCACTCACCTAAGCCCCATCGTCAATCCTGATGGCCTTAAAATGATCCTTGCCTCAAAGCGTGAAGCGACAAATCTGGATCCGGGCATCCTCAATGAGGACAACAAACTGGACGGCGAAGGGCCATACCGCATCGTTCCCCCGCAGAAGACTCCCAGTCCTCCTGACCAGTCCAGTAAAGCAGCCAACCAGGAGGTAGTCTGGCCCTACACCAATGAATGGGACCACAACGCCGGTTCTGCAACCCGGACGGTGACGCTCATACGAGTTGAACCACTCCCCGAAGGGACTACCGACTTTGATATCATGGAAGCCGGATGGAACTACGTGGATGAAGAGAAGATTGTTGTGTACGGTGCAATCGAGCAGTCCGGATACGGTGCTTACAATTATTATGTGCCATATTTCCGCGTTAATGAAACAAATTGGGCAGGCCTGGGGCTGCGCAACCTGAGTTCTTCGGCATCAAGTCACGTGCTGGTTGAAGCGTACGATTCCACTGGCACCCTCGCTTCCAGCCTCGACAACGTTCTCGCACCCAAAGGCCAGACAGCCTTCTGCCTAGGCCAGGAAAATCCACTAGAGGGCTGGCTGCGGATCAATTCCGATCAGATGCTTTCCGGGCTCTCAATTCAAGGAACACTGGTGTCTGGCGTACCGCTCTTTGGCACAACTCTGACTACAGGTCTTTCCACTCATTTGCTCCTTCCCCATGTATCACAAACTGGTATATGGACCACAGTGCTGTATGTCTGTAACCCAAACATAAGTGCTGCTGAAGTATCCTTTACCGTCTATGACACACAGGGAGCTTCCGTGTCAGCGTTCTCGGAAACGCTGTCACCACATGCCCTTAAACAGTATCAGCTTACCGACCTGACGGGTGGCCAGGCCCAAGAGGGCGGCAGCATTGAGATAACCGCAACGCAGGCTGTCGCCGCAAGCGCTCTTTTCATCCAGGGCTCCGGCATTGTAGCGCTGCCGGTAGAATCGATGCCGGTGTCCGCTCAATGAGAGAGTGGTCATCTGCTCATTCATGATCGATAGCCCTCCACCCGTCCATGCGATCACCTGGGTTTTAACGAGGTCTTCGTGGGAGCCGTCCGTCTACCCGGACGGCTCCCATATTTTAAGATCCAGGGCAACATCCATGATTTTTGATGCGGCTCGCCGTCTACCATCACGACGAGAAACCTCGACGCGCTGCCGTTCGTCCAGGCAAAGTTATTCCGACACCGCCATCAAAAGAACCCGCGACCCGTAACAGGCACTTGACTTCTCACTCACCACGCTGCTTAGAATCATTCTCGCAGATCGCCAAACTGTTGGTACAGAAACGAGCCTATGCTATACTTCTTCGTGAAGCATCAATGCTAGCAAAAGGGGATCTGCATGCACTATCTTCATGCAGTTCATCATAATATTCCTATAAGACTTGAATTTGACAACAAAGTTTACCAGCCAGGATCTTTCACTGGAATCCTCGCCGATCTAATGGAAATCACACCGGGCTCATGGATAGTCGACCTTGGCTGCGGCACCGGATACCTGGGAATCATGGCTTCTTTACTCGGTGCGGGGCTGGTTATTGCAGTTGATTTGAATGCCAGCGCAGTGCGCTGGACCGTCCATAATGCCCACTTGAACAATGTGGAGAACCTTGTCGCGTACCAAGGTACTGAACTCGATGCGATCGCACACCTTGATGTGGATCAGATCGTGACGCTCCCGCCGCAAATGCCCTTTTTCAGAAACTTTAATCCTTGGCGATATGGTGGCAGAGACGGCTGCGATGTTCTTATTCACCTGATTGAGCAGGCCCGGCTCATGCTCCTTCGGAAAAAAGGCATTCTCTTGCTGCTCCACAGCGGGCTGGCATATCCGACAAAGGTGCGTGCGCACCTTATGCGGTGCGGCTTCACCTGCAGCACTCTTCGAACGGTAGACAGGAAGCTTGATCCCGATGAATGTGATCAGCTTTGTCCAGGTTTGTGCGACTACCTCCTGCAACTCGGCCGGGATGGGATTGCCGAAATCACGAAACGAACGGACGGCTGGTATTATCCCGTGTGGTTTTATCGCGCCGTTCTCTCCGAGAGCTTACATGAAACCTATGATTCTTGTGATAGTCGATATTCCCGGATGGGCACTGGAACGGACCGCAGATAATGTCATCCGCCGTCTCAGCGATCGCTATTCATTCCGAAAAGCTTTCAATCAGAACGCGGTTGAGGAAATAAGGACCGGCAGGTATGATCTGCTCTACATCACATACGAAACGCAGTTCCAAGATGCCGGAATAGTGGTTGATCTTCCCAAGCGGGCAGTTACTGGCGTCCGTTGCCATTTCAAGTGGGATGGCGGCAAGGGGCTGCCTCCTTCTGTTGAGTTCATCAGCCACTTGGCTCGGTTTGCAGCACTCCATGTTCCATCGAGGATTCTCCATAACATCTTTTCTGATCTGCATCCAGCGGTATTCTATACGCCTCACGGCGTCGATATACAGTTTTTTCGACCTCGACCGAGCGGAATAGTCTCTTCCCCAGCCGGCCGGCTCGTCCTCGGCTGGGCGGGCTCGCTGACAAATCACCCGGGAAAACGTGGCGTTGAAGATCTCATCATCCCCGCGGTTAAGGATCTTCCGGGGGTTTCTTTTAAGCTCGCCGCCAGAGAAAAAACATGGAGAAATCAGAAGGAGATGGTCTTGTTCTACCAGGGGCTGGATGCTCTTATCTGCGCCAGTCGGACTGAAGGTGGTCCGCACCCGCTTCTTGAAGCGTCTGCCTGTCAGATCCCGATTATCTCAACCCGGGTCGGAATAGCTCCAGAGCTGATCCGGGAACGTGAGAACGGTCTTTTGATTGACCGCACCGTTGACGCGATCAGAACCGCGGTAACCGAGCTCCGTGATAACCGCGATCTCCGAGTCGAGATGGGAAGAGAGGCTCGCCGAATCGTAGAAGACTCGTGGAACTGGGATACTCTGGCACCCGAGTATGCACCTTTTTTCGACTGTGGTCTGAAAGCAGTCGGCTAGGGAAACTAACATGGAACAAGGAAGAGCAGCTCGTTGACTGGTTCAGCTCTCGCTCCGGTCCAATTCCAATTTTGTTACACAGTACTTGCATGATGGCTCCTAAGTATTTGATAGTTAACGCAGATGATTTTGGCACAGATCGCGAACGCAGCAAGGGTATTCTGCAGGCCGGCCAGAGCGGCATCGTCACGACCACAAGCATTATGGCCAACTTGATTGGCGACCCGGAATCTCTTCATCCGGTGCAGGAGACATTCGGCAACCGGATCGGAGTTCATCTCAACCTGACGTTCGGCGCTCCGCTGACAAAGAACGTGCGAACGTTAACCAGAGAAGACGGCCTATTCTTTAGCAAGCCGGTGGCTTGGCGCAAGGCATTAGGGAGGCAGCTCGATCTGACGGAAGTAAAAAAAGAACTAAGCAGCCAAGTGCAGCAGCTCCTGACCTGTGGAATCAGCCCGGACCATCTCGATGGCAACAACCATATTCATGTGTTCCCCGGTATCAACGCCGTAGTGGCCGGCATTGCAGAAGAGTTCGGAATCAGGCGGATACGGGTGCCGTTCGAGTCATTTCGACATTGGGCCGACCTGTTCAGACCCCACGGCCTGAAAAAGTTGCTCATGGGGTGCCTATGCCAGCTGACGCGGCCGGTTTTTCGGCAGCATGGTATCGTTTTCACAGACCATTTTGCCGGCATTCAATTTCCGGTGGTTGCAAGCGTGCATTCACTCCAAACGTTTCTCGAAAAGCTGCCTTCCGGAACAACCGAACTCATGTGCCATCCAGGATATGCTAATCTGCAAGCCAATCCGTTCTCCAATGTCGAGCGTGAGCAGGAGCTTTTCAGCCTGACACATCCCGTCATCCGTGAGACCTTGCAGCGTTATCGCATAATTCTCACCTCGTACAGTGAGCTTGAACCATGAAGCGTGTCGCACTCGTGAGCCCGTATACCCTGCCGCAGTACTGCGGTAACAGTTTTCTCGCGGACCGGCTGCACAACGGATTACGGCAGTATGGTTTTGACGTATCGGTTTTCAATGCGTACCAGAATGTGCCGCCGCAATCACTCATTCGTTCGTATGATCTCCTCCAGGTTCTCCATGCCGAGAAAACTGCTGCCTGGGTGAAACAATTCCGTCGAGTGACTTCAGTTCCCTGGGTGGTGACTCTCACCGGAACCGATTACAATTCGTGGTGCGACAGCGATAATCCACCTCATCAGGTGTTGAACACCTTATCCAAAGCTGACGCGCTCGTCGTCTTTCACCAGGAAGCCTACGACTGTCTGCAGAAATATGTACCGCAGTTCTGCGAGCGACCGGCAATTATTCCGCAGGGCGTTCCCGGAGCTGGGTGCCCTGAGGCAGGGCAGGCTCTTCGCCGCCGTTGCGGAATCGCCCCCGGTACGGTAGTTTTTCTCATGGTCACCTCGATTCGACCAGTGAAAAACATCGCCGCCAGCCTCAACGCCTTCGCCGCACTCGAATCTGACCTTCCTGACGCACTACTTGTCCTGATCGGACCGGTTATGGATTCTGAAGAAGGCGCTCGCATCCTCGAACAAGGCAAACGCCTCCGGCAATTTCGGTATCTCGGATCGCAGCCACCGTCCGTGGTACGGGATTTTATGGCTGCTTCTCAAGTGCTTCTCAATACCTCCTATAATGAAGGAATGCCCGGTGCAGTGCTGGAGGCCATGGCTGAAGGTCTCCCGGTCATTGCCAGTGCGGTTAGCGGGAACCGCGTCGTGGTTCAGGAAAACAGTACTGGCTTGCTTTTCTCCTTGGAACGGCAGGACCAACTGCAGCAGGCAATCAGTCTGCTTGCGGTCGACGCTCCTCTGCGCAGACGGCTCGGAGAAGCTGGTCGCCGCTATGTCAGACAGCACCATTCGCTTGAATATGAGATCCAGAGCTACGCGGCTTTATATGATCGTTTGCTGCCGGCGGATTCTCCGGATAAGCAGCCATAGAGAACAGTATATAAAAGATGTGTGGAATTTGCGGAATAGTGTATTTTACTCCCGAGCATTCGGTTTCTTCAGAGGCTCTGTATCATCTTACTTCTACACTGGCTCATCGCGGACCAGATGATCAGGGATTCTTTCAGGCGGGAAACATCGCTCTTGGGCATCGCCGGCTTTCGATTATCGATCCGGTCAAAGGCCACCAACCGGTTTTTAATGAAGACCGGACTGTCGTCGTCCTACTCAATGGAGCGATCTACAATTTTCAGCCTCTCCGCCAGGAATTAACAGACCGCGGACACAGTTTTTCTACTTATTCTGACACTGAGGTCCTGGTACACGGCTATGAAGAGTGGGGTATCGAAGGCATGCTCAGTCGCTGCAACGGCATGTTTGCCCTCTGTCTCTATGATTGCCGGCGCGAGCTTCTGTACCTGGTGCGAGACCGTCTGGGCAAGAAGCCTCTCTATTACGCAAAGCAGAATGACCTCTTCCTTTTCTCCTCGGAGATTCGAGGCTTCATTACCGGCGGATGGGTATCCAAGGAAATCAGTCCAGCCAGCCTCAATCTGTATGTAAAGCTTCACTATCCTTCCGGAGAAGAAAGTCTGATCAAGGGAATCAAGCGGATCTTGCCCGGCCACTATCTCACCATAGACTGGAGGCACAGCAACATCAGCGACGTGGAGTACTGGAAGCCGCACGTCCGGGCCGAGGGCCCGTCCTCGTTCGGTGACTGGTGCGAGCGGATTCGTTTTCTGCTCCGCGATGCGGTCCGGCTTCGGGCGATTGCTGATGTGCCGGTAGGTACGTTCTTGTCCGGTGGACTGGATTCCAGCCTCGTGACCGGCCTTCTCAGAGAATGGATTCAGCCGCTCAACACATTTTCCATCGGCTTCAATGAAACCGGCTTCGATGAATCCAGTCAGAGCAGTGAGGTAGTCCGGCATTTTCAAACCAGTCATCATCGGTTCATTCTCACTGCACATATATTTGCTGATTTTCTCCAAACAATCATGCGCACCGTTGATGAACCGGTAGCCGATGCAGCCTGCATTCCCACCTACTGGCTGGCGCAGGAAGCGCGAAAAACGGTCAAGGTGATCCTCGCGGGTGAAGGTTCAGATGAGTTATTTGCAGGGTATGACTACTATCAGGATCTTTCCACCAGGCCTTTGAGTTTTTTGGATCGTCTGCGCTGGTCCTGGAACACCACCCGTGGCTGCCGAGAATTCCTTAACAACAATCAACGTCCGATTTTTGCACTCTCGCACCTTCCGCTGGCGGTTTCTGAAGAACTTCAGAGCCGGCTGATTTCTCCAGCACATTACGATCCGCACAGCTTAACCCGATGGTATTGCATCATCCTGAAGAGTATTTCGCTTAAGAAGGCAACCCGACAGGATCTCGCCCAGATGGCTGACATTCGCTGCTGGCTTGTCGATGATGTGTTGATGAAACTCGATAAAATGTCCATGCTGAACTCACTCGAAATTCGCGCTCCCTTTCTTGATTATCGATTGGTCGAATGCGCCTTAGCCACTCCGGCGTCATTCCGCATTGCTCAAGGAATCGAAAAATACATTCTGAGGCAGAGCTATCGAGGCTTTCTGCCTTCCTCTATCCTGGAGAGGAAAAAGCAGGGATTCAACCTTCCACTCAAGCACTGGCTGGCTGACGAGCTTAATCCGCTCCTCCACGAATACCTTTCGGTCAAGAAAATTCGAGAAAACGGATTCTTCCAAGAAGAAACAGTTCGTGAGTTGATAGGTCGTTTTGAAGATGGTGGAGAACCGTCCGAGCGGCTTTTATATCTGCTGTTGGTTTTTCAGATGTGGTGGGAGTCTCTGTGACGGCATTATGCCGAGTGGTCGGTTTGAGCCGTTTCAGCAGTTCCAGCCGTTTCAGTTCCACGTCACGCGGGATTGGAACGGTTGGAACGGTTCATGTTTCTTACACTTCCAGCTGATACCCTTTATCCCGAAAAAGACTGAGGCACGTATCAGCTACCAGGATATCGTAACGCTTACCCTTGTTTTCAGCAATTTCTTCCAGGGCTCGTTCAATTCCCAGGGCAGGACGGTACGGCCGGTGCGAAGCCATAGCTTCCACAACATCGGCAACAGCGAGAATGCGCGCCTCCGGCAGAGTCTTCTCTCCGGTAAGCCCTTGGGGATATCCGGAACCGTCTATTCTCTCATGGTGTTGTACAATCACATCGACGATCGGCCAGGGAAACTCAATTCCTTTGAGAATGTCATAGGCAACCTGAGGATGGCTCTTGATCAGACTAAACTCACTGTCGCTGAGCCGTCCCGGTTTACTCAGGATTTCCGCCGGAACCGAAATCTTGCCGATATCGTGAATGAGAGCCGCGAGATATAAGCCGTCCACTTCATCCCGCGGAAACCCCATTTCTTCCGCAATCCGACGGGACAGGTCAGCAACCCGGCGCTGATGCCCGGCAGTGTACGGATCGCGGGTTTCTACTACCAGCGCCATCGCACGTACCGTGCCGCGAATCGTTTCGTGCAAGTTGGCGAGACTTTTTTGCAAATCGTGTTCCATCTGCTTTCGATACGTAACGTCTCGGACCGAAGCCAAATACGCGGATTCTCCTTCCCATATTGTCTTTACGACCCGCATTTCCGCGGTAAGAAGCTTTCCATCATCCCGGACAATCTCCAGTTCGGTGGTCCTGCCGTCAACCACGGGAAATCCGAATGCCTGGCCAACCATAGTCCGAGAAGAACTTCCAAACAATTCCTCAGCTGCCGGATTGACAAAATACACGATACCCCGGGAGCTGAGAATAACGATGCCGTCGGAATTGCTCGTGATCATGTTCCGGAAGGTTTCCTCACTGGAGCGTCGCGCCAGTTCCGCTCGTACACGACTCTCAATCTCTTTCCGAAGCTGCTCATTAGTCTTGGTGAGCTCTGCAGTGCGCCGATTCACCATGTTTTCCAAGTCAGCCTGAATCAACCGTAACTGACGCTCAGTTTTCCACTTGGCGCTCAAGGCAGCCGCAAACTGCCAGATCTCCTGAGGAGTAAACGGCTTCATAATATACATGAGCTTATCGAGTGGAGGAACTCGCCGAGCAGTCTCAACGAGGTTAAATTCAGCATGACCTGTAGCCATGACAATAGAAATATTCGGATCGAGCTGACGAATGTGTTCAGCAGTCCATACTCCATCGGGGCCCGGCGGAATGTGTACGTCAAGAAAAGCTACGGCATACGGTTTTCTCTGCTTAATCGACCATCGTACCGCCTCAACAGCTTCCTGGCCTTGACCGCACATGGTCACTTCAAAGGAAGGAATCAGATGGTGATCCTTCTCACCGTCGCCGGCGCTGCTGCCAAGGAGGGAGTCAAGCAGCTCCCTGGGCGGGCAGAGGATCTCGAGGTAGCCATCGAGAATAGCTTTGTCATCATCTACGGCAAGAATACGAGTGGGGCCTTCAGGCTTGTCGCTCATAATTTCGTTGTTGCGTGGCTCATTCCTGACAGCAGTGTGCAGAAGCGTCATTGTCAGCAAATTACAAAAAGGTGGAATAGTATAACTCGAAGGAAACTCACCACCGCAGGCGTTCCCGTTCCGATGCTTCCAGCGGGATGTAGCGGTCTCTTTCAATATAGGGTATTTTTTCTTCAAATACAAAAAGGCTGAAGGCAGGATATCAGCAGGAAAGAGACAGCGTTTTGATAGTCTTATTGTTTTGAAAATCCACGATAGAGACTTCAGTGATTTCGGTACCACCGCTTCCGGTCTCGATCAGAGCAACCGACGGTGCATACCCTTCTTTTGGCAGAGCTGAAGATCCCGGATTGAGAAACACCACGTTTCCCTGCTGCTCAAGTCTCGGGACATGCGTATGGCCGGAAACACACAGAGTTGATTTCCATTGTGAAGCGAGACGAAGAATCTCTTGATCGGTAAACAGATGACCGTGATGAACGATCAGCCTGACGTTATCGAACTGACAAAGAAGATACGGCGCCTGGATAGGCACGTCGACGACAAGCTGATCCACATCGGAATCACAGTTGCCACGGCAACAAAGAAGGGGTGCCGGACTATGATTCAGCGCCTGGGCCAGTCCGAACGTATCGTATCCGGAAGGCAACGGATTGCGGACGCCATGATAGAAAATATCACCGGCATGAATGATAATATCTACTCCGTGAAATACTTCATGGACGATCCGCTGCCAGCATGAGAGACTGCCGTGCGTATCACTTATGATCCCGATACGCATACGTTCCTCCTGCACTCGGTTCTCTTTCGCGCTCGTGAGTAAAGCCAGACCAGCTACCCATTCATCAATTCAGCCCCGAACGGAAATTCAGGAACATTTAAGGCTGCTATTGTCAGAGAGGATGACTTTTAAACACCCATCAATTTTGAAGCGTTCGTAAAAAAGTATCCGCTCACGTCATTTTGTCATCACCGCCCCCGCCTACGCGAGGTAGACTCCAACGGGGATCCAGGAGTTCTGCACGGTTATGGACTCCCGCCTGGATGGGAGTGACGACATTTGGAATTTTTACGATGTCGTCAA
>JAGOGO010000006.1:27681-50794 GCA_017996625.1 Deltaproteobacteria bacterium
TTTTTACGATGTCGTCAACTTTGAACCCTTCCCTGCTCCTTAATCCATCCGGTAGTTTGGCGCTTCTTTGGTAATGATAACATTATGAACATGGCTTTCCTGCAGGCCGGAAGCGGTAATTTGAATAAACTGCGCCTTGCTCCGTAATTCTTCTATTGAGCCGCAGCCCACATAGCCCATGCCAGCTTTGAGACCTCCGATCAGCTGGTAAATGGTGGCTGATATCGGACCACGATAAGGCACCCGTCCCTCGATACCTTCAGGAACGAGCTTGCTCGGAGTATCAATTTCGTGCTGACCATATCGATCCTTGCTTCCGCGCTTCATTGCTTCCAGAGAGCCCATGCCCCGATACACCTTATAGCTTCTGCCCTGGAAGATTACCGTCTCACCGGGACTCTCATCCGTCCCCGCGAAGATGGAGCCGAGCATGACCGAATGAGCACCGGCAGCAATGGCCTTGGTGATATCACCCGAATGTTTGATACCGCCGTCCGCAATGACGGGAACGTCATGTTTTGCAGCAGCGGAAACACATTCCATGATCGCGGTAATCTGCGGCACTCCAACTCCGGCAATAATGCGCGTAGTACAAATCGATCCCGGTCCAAGGCCGACCTTGACCGCGTCAGCACCCGCCCGAATAAGACTTTCGGTTCCTTCAGCCGTAGCGACATTTCCGGCAACCAGCTCACAGGAAGGGAAATTCTTCTTCGTAGCCTCAGCCGCCCGGAGCACATCCCGGGAATGACCGTGAGCAGTGTCAATGACCAGCACATCGACTCCGGCTTTGAGAAGAGCTTCCGTTCGTTCTTCCCGGTCAGGTCCGGCACCGATCGCCGCGCCAACCAAGAGTCGGCCGAGTTTATCTTTCGAAGCAAACGGATACTTCTCAACCTTCTCGATATCCTTAAACGTAATCAGGCCCTTGAGATTGTTCTCCTTATCCACCACCAGCAGTTTTTCGATCCGATGTTTGTGAAGAATTTCCTTTGATTCTTCCATGGTGATACCTTCAGGAGCAGTCACCAGGTTGCGGGAAGTCATCAGCGTGGATATTTCCCGCTCCAGGCTCGTTTCGAAGCGCAAATCCCGATGAGTCAGGATTCCTATCAGCTTTCCATTCTTTGTGATCGGGACTCCGGAAATATTGTAGCGACTCATTACTTCGAGCGCCTCGAACAGCTTTTGCTCAGGCTCCATAGTAATGGGATTTATGATCATCCCGCTTTCAGATTTCTTGACTTTCCGAACTTCCAACGCTTGCTCTTCGACCGAAAGGTTCTTGTGAATGATGCCGATGCCGCCTTCCCGGGCAAGAGCAATAGCAGTCGCAGCCTCGGTGACCGTATCCATGGCAGCACTCAAAATGGGCGTGCTAAGACTGATCCTCTTGGTTAAACGGGTACTTACATCAATGTTAGTCGGTCGCACTTCAGAGCTGCGGGGAAGAAGCAGCACATCATCAAACGTTAGAGCATAGCCAACTATCTTGGTTTCGGTCATAGAGCAGCAATCCTCCATCAGGTAGAACATATTAGGAAGAGTCGAATGTAGCCCATTGCCTCTGCGCTTGTCAAGAAACGTCTGGACAGACTACGCTATTACGCTCCTCAACCAGCGGTTACGCGTCATTCTTGACTGCTGACTCTTCACTCGCGCCTCCTCACTGAATTATAGCCTTGAATTAAAAATACCTGTACTATATATTTATGTTTTTTTCTGCAGCAAGAATAATTTCAAGACCTGTTCACTCAGGAAGGAGGCAGTATCACTGCTATGGAGCAGCATCCAATAAAACATGTAGGCATTCTTTTTTCCGGCGGACCTGCACCTGCCGCCAACACGGTTCTGTCGGCAACGGTGATGAACTTTATCAATGCTGGCGTGGAAGTATACGGTTTTATAGAAGGGTTTCATTTCATTCAGGAGCATGAAGAAGGAATGGATCTGACGCCCAGGCAGCACTATAAGGTGCTCACGCTTGCTGATGTTTCGCATATTCGCAATCAGCGGGCGATCATGGTGAAAACGTCGCGTGCCAATCCTGGGAAAGGCATTTCCTCGATCAGAGATCTCACCAACCCGGAGAAAAACAAAAGGCTCGCCAATATCTACCACTGGATGGAACGCTTTGACATTGATTCTTTAATCACTATTGGCGGTGATGACACCCTCAAGACTGCTAATTACCTGTATCTCATGCAGTATCACTGTCCGAATGTAAGGCCCCTCTCCATTGTTCATATCCCGAAAACTATCGATAATGATTACTTCGGCATCGACTGGACATTCGGATATACGTCCGCAGCCAATTATGCAGCCGGAGAAATCCGCAACCTCGGCGCCGATGCCATGTCCACCAACTCGTGGTTTATTCTGGAAGTCATGGGACGGAAAACCGGGTGGCTCACCTATGCCGCTGGCATCGCCGGAGAAGCAACGCGAATGATCAGTGTCGAGGATATCAAGGGAGCATTTGATATTAACAAACTGGTTGATGATATCGTCGTGCTCATGGAAGCGCGAATGAAGGAAGGTAAAAAGTACGGGATCGTCTGTATCAGCGAAGGGCTTGCCGAGCTGCTTTCCGATGATCTCAGGCCAAAGGAGGTCGATAAGCACGGAAATCTGATCCTCGGCATTGCCGAGATAGGGAAGCTCCTGGCGGAACGAGTCGAGCAACGCTACAAGGAGCGAAATTCCCATGAACCTCTCAAGGTCAGAGGCAAGCAGGTCGGTTATGAGATCCGATGCACCGAACCCACTGCTTTTGATGTTCTTCTCGGCAGCCAGCTGGGAGTTGGCGCATTTCGTGCTGTTTTTGAAAAACATCTATCAGGAGTGATGGTCAGCGTCGAAGACCAGTTTCAGATCCGATACGTGCCCTTCCATGAGCTGGTCGACCCGAGAACGCTGAACACCAGGATCCGTTACATTCAGAAAGATTCTGATTTTTACAAGCTGGCCCGTTCTCTGGAATATCAGCTGCCGGAAGACCGGATCCCGCACGGAGAGCATTAGCGCGTGAGAATTGAGAGAAAGGGATAAAGGGATGGAGGAACAAATGATCTTTTCAGTTAATATGGAACTTGAACCCTTCATCCCTTCCTCAACTATTTATTTCGCTGATTGCGTCGGAATGATCTCCAGCTCCACCCGCCGATTCTGTGCTCTTCCTTCTGGCGTGCTGTTGTCAGCCACCGGGAACTGCTCTCCAAACCCCAGCATGCTGACCCGACTTGGATCAACGCCTTTGCTGATCAGCACATTTCCTACGGACTTAGCCCGGTTTTCCGAAAGCGTCTGATTGTGGCTCTCATCTCCAGTGCTGTCAGTGTATCCTTTGACCACGATCTTCGAATCCGGATACCGGTTCAGTACCCCGGCAATTTCAGTTAATGGACTGACAGCGCTGGCCTTAAGGATCGAGGAATCCACCTCGAAAAGCAGCTGGCCGGACATGGTGGCAACCAGCCGATCTCCTTCCTGCCGAACCTCTTCCAACGCCTGAATCTGGCGCAGCTCGTCTGCCTGTCGATCCAGATAGTAGCCGATTCCGCTGCCGATCAGCGCACCCGTTGCAGCTCCGATAAGCGCACCACCGCCCTTGTGTCCTGACTGGTGTCCGATGATCGCACCGACACCAGCACCTGCCGCAGCTCCGGCACCAGCGCCGATCGCAGTCTTCTTCCGGTTAGCGCATCCGGTACCGGCACCGACAAGCACAATCACACAGAGAATACAAATTATTCTTCTTGCCATCGTTGTTTCCTCCACAAACAGGGGCTCAAAACCAATCAACCGAGAGGGTATCTACCCTCTCATTCCAACTTCATCACAAACAATCAGTACGTTCCTGGCTTAACCGACGTGCAGGCGCTCAGCTCTCATAACACTTTCCAGCAGCCCCGCGGTTCCGGTCATCATGGTGTCTCCCAGAGGAGCCCCTTCCAGCACGGAGAGGGACATATCTTTCAGAATTTCCGCTCGCCGCGGACCGGTGACAACAATCTCCTCGATCTGTTCAAATCCAGGTACTTCCCGAATATACGCGCCGTGACCACCCTCGGCAACCACACCCCGATGGTTCAGATCGCCGTTACCGAGCTTCACGAGCAGTTCGTCCATGCGACGGCCGGTGATGCTTCCGGTATGGTATTCGAACAAGCCGCCGATGACTCCTTCCTGAACGACCGCTGCCAGCGTATGCGAATTGCCGATGTCGGCGACGATCATACTCTTACAGTGCTGCACCCGCGGATCGAGCGAAGCGCCCATAATTGCGGCAATTCCGGTATCCATCATAAAGACCTTCTCTGCCGGCAACTGTCGGAGCAAGGCCGCAGTAGCTTTCATGCGCGTAAGATACGCCGGAATTTCACCATCACTAAAGAGGCAGGATTCAGGCCGTGGATCAGCGTCGAGCCGGCCCTTCATTACCTCATGACGAAAGTCCAGGCTGTTCACTGACTCGGGCGCAACTCCATGATCCTGCACTGCTCCTGCTACCAAGGCAAAATCCCAGGCCACTCCAAGTTCGGCCAGAAGATTCCGGAGCCCGGAGGGAGAGACATCGCCGAACTCGACATGGTCGATCGATTCACGGTGTCTGATTTCCACGGCTTCAGCTTCAGAAACAATGCAAATCCCCTTTTGCATCACCTGATCGAGGTCATCCTTAATGGTTCGACCGGCATCGGGGGTCATGTATATAGTGTCGCGTTTCGATCGTTCGGTTACAGCCTGAGCCAAATATCCGCCGCCCATCAGCGAACCGGTTATAAGAAGTGGACCTTGACCGGCAGTGATGATCCGGGATAGTCTCCGGATTGGCGACATGGCTACGGCCTTATAGCTCTCGCCATTATCAGGGTTCCAGACCAAAACATCGGTTGTCCCGGCACCAATGTCAACAGCAACAATAGGCTTCATACCTTTCTCCCGGAATATTTGATGGAATGTATGTCTTCGCCAGCGTTCGAAGAAGAATGTGAGGCAGCGCTCACAAACACGCAGGCACCTCTGCGGGGTGCTTGCGTGCATAGCATCGGAAGGCACTTTGAGTAAGCTGACAGTGACGCTCATCAACGGCCCAAAGGTTTTTATACTCTAACCTCATGATCGTAAAGTTTCAAGACTGGTCGATATGCGCAACCCGGTATGTCTCGGTGTTCCATTTAGAGAAAATTATTCCTTTTATTGACATTACTGTCGTATTTTTTTAGTATTGTTGTTTTTGAATACAAACCGGGAATCTCTGGGCTAGTTTCCAGCTGATGCAGGAGGACGAACAGCATGAATCCTTATGAAACGAAAGATATCCGAAACGTTGCCATCATCGCGCACAGCGGTGCCGGTAAGACATCTTTGGGTGAGGCATTCCTCTTTGATGCGAAAGTTACTGACCGGCTCTGTGGAGTGGATGAAGGCAACTCAGTTCTTGATTATGAGCCCGAAGAGATCAAACGGAAAACCACCATCAGCTCTACCTTTCATCACCTCCCTTGGAAAAAGAAGGTCATCAATATCATCGACACGCCCGGCGACATCAACTTTATCTCCGATACCCTTGTCTCACTGAGCGTTGCTGACAGTGCTATTCTGGTTATCGACGCTGTGGCCGGCGTTGAGATTCAGACCGACCTGTTCTGGCGGGTGACTCAGGAGCGGAGTCTTTCTACGCTCATTTTTATCAACAAGATGGACCGAGAGCGGGCTGATTTTTTTGCTGCCATTAAGGACATTGAAGATGCGCTCAATGCCAAACTGCTTGTTGTGCAGCTTCCGATTGGATCCGAGGAAAACTTTAAGGGAGTGATCGACCTTCTGGCACAAAAGGCATACGTATTTTCATCTGACGGAAGCGGAAAACTATCCAGGGAAGATATCCCTGCTGACATGCAGGATCAGGTAGCGGAATATCGCGAAAAAATGATCGAGGTGATTGCAGAGGCTGAAGATGAGTTGATCGAAAAATATCTCGATACCGGAGAGTTGACAGAGGAAGAGCTTATGCGCGGTCTCAGAACCGGTGTCTTGAAAAATACCTTTACGCCGGTTTTCTGCGGCTCGGCAATTCTCAACATGGGTATCCAGCCGCTGCTCGACTTCGTTGCCGACTTCTCTCCCTCTCCACTGGATCGTCCCGCTGTAACCATCCTACATACGGACACCGGAGAGACAAAAGAAGTTCCGGTCAGTCCGGATGGATCCTTCGCAGGTTACGTTTTCAAAACCATTGCTGATCCTTATACCGGCAAGCTGACGATCTTCAAGGCGATCAAAGGAAGTCTCAATTCCGACAGCACCATCTTTAATGTCACCCGCAGCGCTAAAGAAAAAATCGGCCAGATCCTGAAAATCGAAGGCAAGAACCAAAAACCCATCAATGCCGGTGTTGCCGGCGATATCCTTGCTCTGGCGAAGCTCAAGGAAACCACTACCGGAGACACTATTTGCGTTGATAAGGATGTGTGGGAGTTCGAAAAATTTCGAGTTCCCTCGCCGGCGATTTTTTACGCTATTGTTCCCAAGTCAAAGGGTGATGAAGACAAAATAGCCAGTTCTCTTGCCCGGCTCCAGGAAGAAGATCCAACGATTCAGTTGCGCAGAGATGAACAGACCAGAGAGTTTATCATTTCCGGCATGGGCCAGATCCACCTCGAAGTCACACTCGAAAAACTGAAAAGAAAATTCGGCGTGGAAGTCGAACTCAAAACACCCAAGGTTCCTTACAAAGAAACCATCAAGGGAAGGACGCGGGTGCAAGGCAAATTCAAGCGCCAGTCTGGAGGCCGCGGCCAGTATGGTGATACCCATCTGGAGATCGAGCCTCAGCCACGCGGTGCCGGTTTTCTCTTCGAAGATAAAATCGTCGGGGGTGTAGTTCCCAAGAACTACATTCCTGCCGTTGAAAAAGGCATCGTGGAAGCGATGGTCGAAGGAGTTCTCGCCGGGTATCCGGTGGTCGACGTCAAAGTCGCCCTGGTCGACGGCTCCTTCCACGCTGTCGATTCCTCGGATATGGCTTTCAAGATTGCAGCTTCCATGGGCTTCAAGAAAGGGTTTATGGAAGCCAATCCGATCCTGCTCGAGCCCGTCATGAAGGTTGAAATCACGGTTCCCGAAGAGGTGCAGGGCGATATTATCGGTGATCTCAACAGCCGACGCGGCCGCGTGCTGGGAATGGATCCTAAAGGAAGAAATCAGGTGATCCGAGCACTCGTACCCATGTCCGAGATTCTCGATTATGATCACACGCTGAAATCCATCACCAGTGGCCGCGGCTCCTTTACCATGGAGCTTTCAAGTTATGAGGAGCTTCCGGCATTTCTGAGCGAAAAAGTTATTGCCGCTTCCAAGACAGGAAAAGAAGAGGAGTAGAGTGGCATTTACCGTCGGCATTATCACGATCAGCGACAAGGGAAGCCGCGGAGAGCGTGAAGACCTCAGCGGAGAGGAAATCAAAAAGCTTGTTTCTCCACTTTCTGCTTCGGTTGTTGCCTATACGATAATCCCTGACGAAATTCCGGTTATCCGAGAAACGCTGATCAGGTTCTCCGACGACAACCTCGATCTTATTATCACCACCGGAGGAACCGGCCTTAGCCCGCGCGATGTGACTCCAGAGGCTACGGCCAGCGTTATCGAAAAGGAAATTCGCGGCATGGCAGAAGCCATGCGCCTCGCCTCGATGCAGAAAACCCCCTTCGGCATGCTCAGCAGGGGGATTGTAGGCACGCGAAAAAATTCCCTCATTGTAAATCTCCCCGGGAGTCCGAAAGCGGTCCGGGAGAATCTGGAGGTACTGCTTCCCGTTATTCCTCATACGATCGAAAAGCTGCAAGGCGATCCGACTGAGTGCGGAAAAACCTGACACAGAAAAGGAGAAGAAATGGTACGGATGAGTCTCGCTGCGTTGTTGTGCCTGGTGCTTCTGGTGGTCGGCTGCGGGCAGTCAGCCGATGAAAAAGCTATTGAAAAGCAAATTGAAAAGAGCACCGGTTCAGACGCTACGGTTGATCTGTCTGAAAAGGGTATGAATATTAGTGGAAAGACCGAGGAAGGAGAATTTACGGTCAGCACCGGGAACGAGGTTGCTATTCCTAAAGACTTTCCTGAAGATATATTTATCTACCACCCGTCAAAAACCACGATGGCCATGAACGTGCCGGAAGGATACTCACTGACTCTGACCACCAGTGACAATAAAGCCGACGTACTGAGTGCCTACAGCCGAGAGATGACCGACAAAGGCTGGTCCCAAGTGACGTCCATGGAAACAGGTGCCGGTTCGATGCTCGTATACGAAAAAGGCGAACGCTCAGCCAGCATCAGCCTCGCCGCTTCCGACAAGGAACTCCAGATCAGTGTGACTGCCAGCAAGTAGGGACGCGGTTCATACCCACCGACATCCTCGAATTCGTAGGGGCGCAGCAAGCAGCGCCCCTACAGAGTCAAGAAACCCGGATTCTCCTCATCTTCATCCTCATCCCACCACGCCGGGTTGTTCAGGATGTATACCCGGACTGCATTCAATTCCTCATCATTGCGGATGATGTGTTCATAAAAGTTGCGTTGCCAAAGCCTGCCGGTGAAGGTTTCCATCCATCATGCCTCACATGCCTGATGTATTCGTTTGTCGTCATCGTCTTAAACCATTGAATAATTCGTTGTAGGGGCGCACCCGCGTGTGCGCCCTTGTTGTCGGGGCAGACACGGTCATTACCGTGCAGTAAAGGGGAACAGTTTCAGTGAGGAGTGGCGAGCGATGAGTTCAAAGTGTTTGTCGCAGTGTATGAGAGACACATTCTGTTCGATGCAGAGGAGGGAGATATACGTGTCGACGAGCGGGACCGCCACGCCTTTCCTTATCAATTGAAAGGAAAACTCTGCTACCCGGGCCCAGAATTCTTCTGGAACCGGAAGGTAGCTAAGACCTTTCAGGAGATCGTCAAGCCGAAAACACTCCCTTTCTGTTATTCATTGTTGCGCATCGTATCGAGATCCTGCGCGGAATAGCCGAATTCATAGTTTCCGATAAGAGAAGCAAGCTTTTCTCTGCGCCTGAGGTCAAGAAACGTCTTAATGGCCAGCACTAATGCTTCTTTCTTTTTTGTAGTACGCGATTCTTTCAGAAGATCATTCATGAGATCATTTTGCATATCGATAAGAACCCCTCATAAAGACCTCAACGTTAATATAGTATATGGTCATAACCATCCATACAATGGTACGCTAGTCATGTAGGCTCTGAGAAAATCCGGAAAACCGCTTAATCGGATGTTAATGCCCTTCCATCATTTTTCTGATCCGCTCCTCCATGCGTTCCCGGTGCGTTCCTTTCCAGTAGACCCGCTCACAACGGGGACACCGGGAGAACTCCTTCTGGGCGGCAAGAATGTAGGAAGGTACCAGATGAGCAACGTCTTCCGCCTGGACGATTACCAACCGCTCATTGCAGCGAAGGCAGAGCGAGAACCATTGTTCACGATCCAGCTTCAGCTGAAAATGTTCGGCCACCTGCCGCAGTTGATTGAGAGGAATATCATCTTCGATGAACAGAAGCTCACGACCGGCTATTTTCCGGGCCAGCCGGGTATCCCGGGTAAGAATGATTCGACCCTCCAGCCCGACGCTCTCGATCATTTCTTCCGAGCTGATTCCACTCTGATAGGCTGTATCGTATCCGAGCATGCGCAGATACATCGCCAGCTTTCCCAGCATCCGATCGGCCAGGAATCTCATTGTCGTATCTCTTTTATCTGAAGCATTTTTTTCGGTCACGGCTGTTCAAAAGACACTGAAAAAATGCAATGGTTGTAACGAATATGCCCAGTTGGTAGCCTGCTAGTGGTATTTTGGATTCAAGGTCTTCAGCCAGGGGATGTCATTCTGAAATTGGAAGGCCTCCAGAGGACGAGGAAATGCTCGAATTCCTTTTCTCCACAGTACTGATCCAGCGTATTCTGGATAGCAGTGATATTCGGTCACCTCGGCTGGTTTCGTTGCGGGGGCATGGCTCGCCGTGGCTGTGTTGGTCGGGGACGGGGAGAACTGATCGGCCTCTGGCCTCTCTGCTGAGGAACACGCCGAAAAACTTGTCGGTCTTTCGGCTTACCCGGTTCAATAAGATTGTAGGAAACCGTCTGAGAACCTCTCGTAAGGCTTACAACAGTAGGATCAATACGGCTCACCCGCCAGTCGTCGAGCATATCACCCTCGGCCACTTTTTTTGCCTTGCCCTGTTTACCTTCTTCAAGAACCCACGCTTCCTTCGTTTCTGTGCCCACGATGATACCGTAAACCGTAAGCTGTTTGGCCGGCGTAGCCGACGCCGACTGGCCAGATTCATCGGTCGGGGATGCCCACTCGGTTCGTTCCGGCCGGAAGAGATCCTTTTGAGTAATAACATTATATGCCCTGCGTTGAACTCGATTCGGCTGACTCACATAAGGCACGTTTATGCCTGAGCTTCCCCGTTTTATCCCTGAAGAGCCGGTTGTGGGCTGATCATCACTTGTCCAGATACCGTATATGCGATCGATCAGCAACAGGCTGGCAATAACAAAGAGTACATTCAATACAAGCGTATACCGTCGTATCATAGTAATGAAGTCTTCTGAATAGTAAATTTATTAGAGATGTTAATGGTAAGAGACTTGAGATCAGCCGCTAAGTTCAGAATATATATTGTAATTATCGCCTTTCTACTGTAAATTCTTTTCATAGAGAATGTCAAGAGCTTCAAATCAGCGCCCGATGGCCAGCGGCTCTTATTCCTCTTGAACTGTCGGACTATCGCTGAGCCGCTTCACTGAGATTTCATAACCCATGATGAACCACAAAGACTATTCCTATTTCCAGCATCGAGTCCAGGAAAAAATCGCCGATTTCGAACGCTACGAGTTCGGCAAACAGGAAGGACGTCGATCCAAGGCGGAAGTACTGAACATACTACAGGAATTAATCCGGGAAAGCAATTCCCGGGAAGAAACCGATTTTTTTTCCCAGGCAATCCTGATGGAAAACTATTCGTACTCTTCCTGGATCTACTATCTGGAGGAGGCAAAAGACGAGAAAACCAACCTCGTCTGCAGCTCATTCCGGAACCTGAATCACAAGAAGTGCCTTTCTGACCACGTTCAAAATAAAATTCTTAATGAAGAAACAGTAATACGTCGCCGCGAGTCACATATCGCTTTTTTTCCGATCCGCGGGAAGAAGACTATTCAGCAGGAAATCAACTATCCTGCCAACGAGAAGGTGATTATCGCCGCGCTGGAAGTACACAGTGATGAACAATTCGATGAAAAGATGATCTTCTTTCTGGAGAAATACTGTCGGCGCCTCGGCATGGGGATTCACCTGGATTCAATGGTGGCGCGCATCCAAATGCTCAATCAGCACATCATTGATATGGTTGCAGTAGCTTCTCACGATCTCCGCGGTCCTCTTAATAGCATTGCGGTTGGTCTGATCGTAGTAGAAAAAGAGCTCTACGGAACGATGGAGCCCCGCGTCAAGGAGGCGATTCACCAATTGTCTCAAAAGGCAAACAACCTCCTTAACACACTCGAAATCTATCTTGGAGAGACCAGCCTTTTTTCCGGTCATCTTGACATCAGGAAGGAGCCGCTCGATTTCCGCAGCGACATCATCAATCCTCTGCTCGCGGAGTTCTCGGAAGCTTTTGCCCGCAACAGCATAGCCATCGACGAAAGCATGGGCGGAATTCCTCAGGGAAAAATCACCATCCGCGCCGATCGGATCTGGCTCTTTTCGGTCTATCGTAATCTTTTCAGTAACGTCGTGAAGTATGGTGGCCAGGGATGTACCATGGCATTCGGTTTTGAAGACTGGGGCGATCACTATCGCTTCAACGTGTTCAATACTGGCCGTCCTCTCGACTCTTCCGATCAGAAGAAGCTCTTTCAGAAGTTCGGCCGCATCGAAGATGACGGAAAGAAAGCGGTAAAGGGAAGCGGACTCGGTCTGTACTTCGCTAAAGAAGTCATAGAGCGGCACGGAGGAAAAATCTGGTACGAGCCCAGGCCCGACGGCTCAAACTTCGTCTTCACACTGCCAAAGGTCTGAAGAGCGCAATCCCTCTTCAGTGCGCCGCTCCATTCGCTGCATATTCTCTTGACAAGTCAAAAAGAAAGCCACGCAGGTAATCACAGGCACACCTGCGTGGCTCAGCTTTCGTTTAAAATCTGTCTCGGCACCTTAGCTGTCGCTATCCCTGCCACCGAGAAGCCCAGCCTGAATGAGGAAGTAGATCAGCTGAAGGACTGCGGTTGCAGCTGCAGCCACATAGGTCATGGCGGCAGCAGTAAGTACCCGGCGGGAGCCGGCAATCTCCGCGCTGGTAACAACGCCGCTCGATGTCAACGCTGCCAACGCCCGACGGCTGGCATTGAACTCCACAGGCAAAGTCACCAGCTGAAAGAGCACCACTGCCGAAAAAAACAAAATACCCAACTCCACCATCATTGACGATTGCAGAATGAATCCGATAAAAATCAGCGGCCACGCGAGGTTCGATCCCAGTGAGGTTACTGGAACCAGAGCTGATCGAAACTGAAGTGGTGCATAATGCTGAGCATGCTGAAGCGCATGGCCTGCTTCGTGAGCGGCAACGCCTAAGGCTGCTAAAGAACTCCGGTTGTAGACCTCCGATGAAAGTCGGAGCACTCTTGATCGGGGATCATAGTGATCGCTCAGCATACCGCGTGTTTCTTCAATGCGGACATCGTTTATTCCGTTCCGTCGCAAAATGTCGAAGGCGGCCTGAGCGCCCGAGTATCCGCTGTGACTCGAGACCTTGGAATATTTCGCAAATGCCCTCTTAACCCAGATTTGAGCGAACAGGGAAATGATCAATGCCGGAGCCATAAATAAAATGTATAAGGGATCAAAAAACATGAACTACCTCCATTTCGAGATGATCCTGTAATTAGTGTCGCTTAACGAACATAGTATACAATAATGCGAATATATGTACAGTCAAGAATCTCAAATCCCTCTTATTTCCAAGGTGCGCTCCAGGTATTTCTTCTTTCTTATGACCCTAACAAAACGTTTTCGTCTCCAAAAAACAGTGCAGTGAGAAAAACAAGCGCGGCCGAGCACAGTTTTTTGAAAAAATAATTGCGTTCTGACAAATCGTGAACTATATAATAGGGTTTGATTAATTTGGGCTCTTCAGGGAATGGAGATTGACTCCCTTCCCTATCTTTCTTTTAAGTGGTTGGATTCACCCTATAGTTAACATTTTTCCGGGAAAGGATCACTGGATTGGTACCAAGCGCCGTATTCTTGACCAAGGGGGTCGGCTTCAGTCGCGAGAAGCTGGCGAGTTTCGAACAGGCACTGCGAGATGCCGGCATCTCCCACCTCAACCTGGTTGAAGTGTCGAGCATTCTGCCCCCGGGATGCAAAATCATCTCCAAGGCCGAGGGCATCAAGCGATTCAAGCCCGGCCAGATAACCTATTGTGTTCTCAGCAAAAATCAATCGAATGAAAATCGTCGCATGATCGCAGTTTCTACTGGCATAGCCATTCCAGCGAACACCAAGGATTACGGTTACCTCTCGGAACATCATTCTTTTGGTCAAACCAAGGAAGAGGCTGGTGAATACGCTGAGGATTTGGCAGCTTCGATGCTCGCAAATTCGCTCGGGCTCGAAATCGACATGGACGCTGCCTGGGATGAGAAAAAGGAAATCTACCGTATCAGCGGAAAGATTATCCGAACTCACAACATTACCCAGACAGCAGTGTGCAAAAAAAATGGCTGGACCACGGTCGTAGCCGGAGCAATTTTTGTATTTCCATGACGCCCTTTCACTTTGCTGAAGAGATACCGGGAGGATGCCCCTCGTACTGCGATGCTCGGGCAATCATTCTTCCCGTTCCCTACGAACACACGACAAGCTATCTCAAAGGTACTGCCCGGGGCCCGGAAGCAATCCTGACTGCCTCTCAGGAAATCGAGCTCTTTGACGAGAAGCTGGGATATGAAGTCTATCGCCTGATGAGCATGCATACGCTGCCATCATTCCCGGTTGATTGTTGTGGTGCAGAGTTCCTTGCCAAATTGGAGAGCGAAGTACGTATCCACCTTGCCAACGGCAAGTTGATGGTCATGCTCGGGGGCGAGCACACGATTACCCTGGCAGCTGTCCGTGCCGCACGGGCGATCGTCTCTGGCATTGCGGTCCTTCAGATTGATGCTCATGCCGACCTCCGTGATTCATACCTTGGAGATCCGTTCAGTCATGCGACGGTTATGCGCCGGGTTTTGGAGCACGCGCCGGTGTATCAGATCGGTGTTCGCAGTCTGTCCGCTCCCGAGTTCGATTTGGTCAAGGCTAAGGCCGTAACTACCCTCTTCTGCCATGATAGTTCCGTAGGAAACATTAACGCCTTTGTTGACGCACTGCCTGAAGAGATCTACCTTACTATCGACATGGATGGTTTCGATCCCAGTGTTGTCCCGGGCGTGGGCACTCCTGAACCAGGGGGACTGAGCTGGAACAGCATCGATTACATTCTCGATCGGGTGAGCACCAGATGCCGCATACGGGCATTTGATGTCGTGGAACTGCGTCCCTTGCCGAACGAGGCACGATCTGAGGTTACCGCTGCCCGGCTCATTTATCGGCTGCTGGGATACATTGCCCGGGCAGAGAACAGTGAGAAGTAAAAAGTAAGGAGCGAGAAGACCAACTCTGAACTTCTCTTCCCCGCGAGCTCTGCGCCTCCGCGCGAGATCAAGGGTGGGCATTGGGCCGTACGTGAGTTTCTTCTCGCGCCGGGGCGATAAGTAAAGCTTGTTGCACCTTGCTTCTCACTTTTCACTTCTCACTTTTCACTGTCAAGAGATATCCGTCGTGAGAATAGCAGCCTTCCTCTTATTACTAAGCTGCACGTTTCTGCCCGCCTGCTTTCCTCCGGCGCCCGAGGCGCCCCGGCCGGCTGTTTCTCATCCACCCGAGGCCATCATTGCCGCCCTTAACGCTCATCCCAATCATTTTCCCGCATTTCGATCACTGATCAAAGCCTCTTTAACCTTTCCCGAAGGAAGCAAGACAAAAACGCAATCCTTTGATGCCGTTTTTCTCTACCGGAAAGAAGATCAGCAATTTCGGCTCCAAGGCATGGATGTACTGGGGAGAACTCATTTCGATATGACATACAAGGCCAATGAACTGACTATCCACCTCCCGCCATCTGAAGTTACGTACTCAGGCGATCCGGCCAATTTCCCTGGTGTCCACGGTGCAGGATTGTTCTTTATTCTCAAGAAGACAATGGAAGGGCTACCCGAGGGTCTAGATACCACCACGGTTTCTTTCTCTGAAACCTCAGGCAGCGCCATTATCCATGAAGACCAGGAAACGTATTCTCTGGTCGAGGTGAATCCACAAACTCTGCTCATCGAGAAACGAACGCTGGTGAAACGCTTTCAGGCTGTCAGCGAAGTACGCTATTGGGAATACAAGCGGGTTGGCGCTGATTTTCTGCCCGCTCGAATCGCCGTGCAATTACCCGCACAGAAGGTATCCTTTCAATTCACCTTTGATTCGTTTGCTCCTGAAGAAACCCTGCCGGACAGCCTCTTTCAGATACGTCCTCCCGCAACCGCCCAGCAGCTTCCGCTCAGCGAGCTGCGGATGGATTTCCTTTTCTAGGACGAGCGCATCACCCCTGAACACCAGGCATCGCTCTTCAATCCTGAATTTTGAACCTTGGATCTTGAATCTTTGGTCCTACTCTTTAATCACCTCTGCCTGATACACAAATACTTCTGCATCAGGATCTTTCCATGCGTCCGTTCTCATTCCACCTTTCTGACACAAAGAGCTGAGAAACTCCTCTTTGCTTAAAAAGTGCTCCCACACCTGAGGCAGATACGTAGCATGCATCCCGTAGTAGCGCACCATGACACCGTGCTTCAGCGGAACCAGCGCATTCAGAAAATCTTCCGGCGCAGCAAAAAGGCAGCGCTGGGGAACCGAGAGCACGCTGATTTCAATTGCCAAGTCCTTCAGCTCCTTGCTGCTCGCTACCGGCGCGAAGCGCGGGTCCTTTACTGCAGCATTGACCGCATTCTGAATCACGCAGTCACACAAGCTCTCCTGCGGCATAAGCTGGCCGATACAGCCCCGCAACGTTCCCTCTTCTTTGAGCGTAACAAAACAGCCTTTTTTTTCAGCCAAAGCTGCAGACCGCTTTGCGTCCGGGATGGTCGGCTGCTCGCTGCCTTCCAGGCGGCGGTGGATCGCTTCCCGGGCAAGAGAAAGCAGATATGCTTTTTCCTCAGCAGTAAGCGGCACTGCAGGAGCAACGGATTCTGCTGGTGCATTATTCCCGGGAGCTGCAGCTTTCTCCGCAAAGAGGCTGCCCAGGGAGAAGAAAGTCACTACCCACATCATAACCCACAGCATCAGGAAGAGGGTTCGCATAGCTGTCCTTTCCTTTCATGGTTCGTTCATTACTGTCAGCACCTCAGCAGGAATCCTGATCGGCTTTCGTTCACCATTGATGCAGCCGAGTTTCACGCACGCTCGTGCCAGAATAAGGCTTTCTCCTTTGCGACGAATAGTGTGGTTAAAGGAGAAGCTCACCTTCCTCACCTCACTGATCGTCGATTCAATTTCCAGAACATCGCCATAGCAGGCCGGTGCCTCAAACCTTACCTCAGCACGAGCTACGACAAAAACAATGCCCTGGTTCATACAATCGCGCATCACGATGCCACGATCAGCAAAATACTCGGTCCGTGCCCGTTCACAGTATCGGAGGTAGTTGGCGTGGTATACCACCCCGCCGCAGTCAGTATCCTCATAGTAAATTTTCACTTCCAGTAAGCTCATGGTATTCCCCATCTCTTAGTAAGGAGTAAAAAGTGAAAAGTAAGGAGTACTCAGACGATGGGTACGTCGAGTCTATTCTTCACGACTCCTTGCTCCTGACTCTTTACTCCTTACGGTTCCTTAAGTGCCTCGCAAATGACAACGTTGTTTTCTCTGCGTCCACAGCCCTTCGGCGGAATTCAGGACAGGCTCCTCAGTACGAGAATCCCAATTCATCTGCCGATCATACTCCGCAGCGTGGTCAGATCGATATAGTTGCGCACCAGGCCGACAATCTCCTCACGGCATCGCGGGTCTGGTACGATAGTCGGACAGAAAGGGAGCACACCCCAGATGGGCACCTTCGTAAGTGCAGCAATAACGTCCGGGTTGGTCCGGGTTGCTCTGCTCGTATCATCGACCACGTTGTTGATGACAATCCCACAGACCGGGATGCCGGCGGCTTCGGCACAGCGTACTGTCATCAGTGTGTGATTTATGGTTCCCAGGTTTCCTCGAGCCACAACAAGCAGCGGCAGATCCAGAAGTCTGACGAGATCGGCAATCAGCAGTGAATCTGAAAACGGCACCAGCAAACCGCCTGCACCTTCAACAACCATAAACTCATGCCGGCCGGAAAGATCATCAAAAATCCGCGCCACACGATCGGTATCAACAGACACCCCCTCGCATCGGGCTGCTACCCCCGGTGCCAATGGCTCCCGAAAGCAATACGGAACAATTTCCGTCAACGGATCAGAAACATGGACAAGCGCCCTCAGGTATTCAGCATCACCAGCAACCACAGTCCCGTCTTCGCGAAGGCAGCCGGTCTCAGCCGGCTTCATGACGCCGACATTGATACCCTCCTCAGCCAGAATCGCTGCAATCGCCCCGGCCACGACTGATTTCCCCACACCGGTATCAGTCCCGGTAACAAATATCCCTCGCCGACGCTGCGTTGTCATTTTTACACTCCCCGTAGTCCGAATATCGCCGTCCCGACCCGTACCATCGTCGCGCCTTCTTCAATCGCCACCTCGAAGTCGCCGGACATTCCCATGGAAAGCTCAGGCAAGGCAGCACCAGCGGGCAACATGGGAATCAACTGATCCCGCAGCTCCCGCACCAGCTGAAAGTAGGGCCGGACTTTTTCCGGCTCTTCAAAAAAAGGCGGCATGGTCATCAACCCACGGATTCTCACTGCCTTGAGCATGGCCACTTCCTGGATGAGCGAAAGTACCTGATCAGGACCGATTCCGGACTTGGTTTCTTCACCAGCGCTGTTCACCTCCAGCAGCATGTCCATGGTCTTTCCCGCTTTCTCGGAGAGTCGCGAGATTTCCTGAGCAAGCCGCAGACTATCCACTGAGTGGATAATGGAAAAATAGGGAACGACGTATTTTACCTTGTTCGTCTGCAGGTGCCCGATCATGTGCCAGCGGATTCCGGAACCGATTTCGGGGATTTTTTCTCGTGCTTCCTGCACATAGTTCTCTCCAAAATCGTTGAGTCCCGCCGCAACCGCCTCGCGGACCCGAGCGGCAGCAACGGTTTTCGATACTGCGATCAGGGTAATTTCTTCAGGATCCCTACCGACCCGCCGAGCCGCTTCGGCAATCCTGTTCTTGATCATGTCGATATTCTCCGCAATCGAACTCATTCTTGGTGTCCTCTGACAGGCTTTTGAAAGAGTCGCCCGCTCGCCGGGTGTTCAAAAAGGTCTGGATGCAAGGCGTGCGACATCCTGAGGAATGAGGCGTACACACCAGTACGCCGCAATGACGAAGGATGAGCACAACGCCGCAGATGGGCCTTTTTCAACACCCGGTTATTCCATGAATCGTATTGCCCCCACTTGCCTAAGCGCATTAACCAGTTCGCACATGGGCAGTCCGATGACATTAGTATACGAGCCCCTTACCTTTTCCACCATGAACATGCCGATTCCCTGAATTGCATAGGCCCCTGCTTTGTCAAAGGGTTCTCCGGTTGCAATGTACCCGGAGATTTCGGCATCGCTGAGTTCCTTGATTTTCACAAAGCTTTCCACTACAGTGCCGAATGACTGCTCCTTCGAAGGATGCACAATAAAGACTCCTGTCATGACAGTATGCTCACGGCCGCTCAATTTTCGAAGCATTCGGCAAGATTCTCCTGCATCGACTGGTTTCCCCAGGATCTCACCATCGAGAAAAACAATGGTATCTGCAGCAATGATCCAGCGATCCTGTTCCTTCGCAGCCACGACCATCGCTTTAGCCCGAGACAGTCGAGCTACATGCTCCCGTGGCGTCTCGCCCGGGAGTGGAGTCTCGTCAACATCAGCGGGAATCACCTCAAAGTGCAGCCGCAGGATACTCAAAAGTTGCTGTCGCCGGGGTGAAGCGGAAGCAAGTATTATTCCCGGAGAATCTTTCATCGTCACGATCGTTCCCTTCTCGTGAAGGCATTCAAACCAGAGTCATCCATACTGATACCAGCCTTTCACTACCTATGAGCCTCACAGAATCAGTATTGACTACCAAGCCCGCGCGGGCAACCAAGACAAAGACTATATCCGAAGAGGCTATGTATTTTCAACCTAAAACGGGAAATAGGGCGTGCTCCTGCATGCGACGCGGGAGAAAATCAAGTGGTACAGCGGAAATGAGTTTGGCGGGCACAAAGCGACTCCGGTGCTGATTGCCGGAACTCCGGTAAAAGTCATGCAGACGGGACGCTCTGTTGCATCGAATGCTGCCTCTCTTCAGAGCTTCTGTTACCTCTTTTGCAGAAAAAAGGTAATCGCTGCGCTCTGGGGATCAGACCACCCGTGCAGGTTTCTCAGAAGGCTGGCGAGTAGACAAATTCATGTGTTCTGCTTCTCTGCTTCCCATCTGCCGGTCGCCACGCACAATGACCATGAGTTCGGCAACGATTGCCATCAAATCGTTGGCCTGAGAAGAAAGACCCTCGCTCACAGAAGCTGATTCCGATGCGGTAGCAGCTGTTGACTGAGTAATCTTGTCCATTTCTGCTATGGCGATCGTTGCTTGTTCAAGGCCGCGTGATTGTTCGGCAGTTGCCGCAGAAACCTCTCCGATAAGCTGCCGGACTTTCTCAATACGGCCAGCAATACCGTCGAGAATGGTGACGACCTCTTCACTCACTGATACGCCGCGCTCCGCATCCAGGTGCGATCCTTCTATGAGACCTGCGGTATTACGCGCCGCGTCGGCGCTTCGCTGAGCAAGATTGCGGACCTCCTCGGCCACAACTGCAAATCCCTTCCCTGCTTCACCGGCTCGAGCGGCCTCTACAGCAGCATTGAGCGCCAGCAGATTGGTCTGAAAGGCAATCTCATCGATTGTCTTTACAATAGTGGCTGACTCGTCAGAAGAAGTCTTGACGCGCACCATCGCCTCCGCCATCCGGGCCATCGCTTCTCGGCTCTTTTCCACCGCCAGGCAGACTTCATTGACCATCTTATCAGCCTGGACTGCACCTTCTGCATTCTGTTTGGTCATGGAGGATATTTCTTCCAGACCGGCCGAGGTCTCCTCCAGCGTAGCAGCTTGCTCGGTGGAGCCTTCAGCAAGGATCTGGCTTCCTGAGGCCACCTGCGTTGCTGCAGCGGAAATCTCATTCGCAGTACTCTCAAGCTGATGCGAAATGTGATTGAGGGGCCGGGTACAGCGGGAAACTATTATGAAGAGAATCAGCATCAAAAGTGACAGGCAGATAGCGGCTGTAGCGAGCGAGATATAGGACAGCATTCGGGTTTGCTTCATCACAGTATGCATAGGAAACGCTACCCCGAAGGACCACGGCGTGCTAGATCTTCCCACATAAATCGGGTGAAAAACGACATAACTGTTTATCAGTCCGCTGTTCGTTCGCTCCTGGCAAGCATAGGCGAAATCACTGCCTTCGGCAATGCGAGCCGAGACAGAAAACCGCTTGTCAACATCGCCCATTACTTCTGCAAACTTCTTACCAATATACTCTTGTATCGGATGAGCAACGATCGTACCGTCATGCGCCACCAGAAAAGCATGGCCGGTATCAAGCGGCTTAATCGCCTCAATAACCTGCTGGTATCGGTCCAGAGAAAAATCAATCCCCACGACGCCCAGAAGTTGCCCGGACCTCTCGATCATCGGAACAGCCACAGTTGTTTCAAAGACTGCATCTTTTTCATCGCCAGTGTAAGAGTAATAGTACGGATCAAGAATCGTCTCACTTCTCGTGGCCTTGGGTAGTGTATAGTAGTCAGCGTCAATGAGATCCGACTCCAGATTGTTTTCGCTTTCACTCTCGATCGTATCTCCCGCTCGGTACCACGAAGGCATAAAACGGCCGGCATCGCTACAGTCAGGCTGGTTAACATAGTTGGCATCCATGCCATCGACAGCATTCGGCTCCCAGATTGCCCAGACACAGAGAAAGTGAGGGTTTTCGGCAATAGTAGAATACAGGACACGAGGAAAAATACTGCGCCGGTCGCTGGCCGAAAAGCTGTCCGGAGCTGAAAAAATCCTCTCCAGACCTCGAGCGGCCTCAAGTGCCAGCTCAAGCTCTGCATCCAGTTCGGTTGCATAGCGGCAGGCGAGTTCCTGAGCAATGGTATAGGCCTGTTGAGTGGCAAGCTTTTTTGACTGAAAAACTGAGATGGCGATCATGGTACTGACCATAAGCACCACTATCAGGATTACGGGAATGATGACTCGTGCATGCAGCGATGGATTTCTACTTTTCATGGTATTTCCCGATTATGGCAAACAGTAATAAAAAACGGGAGGCAAGCCTGCCCGGCCATATACGCTTACTAGGTACTATTGGCCAGAAGGAAAATAATCTTAAGTACAAATATTTATTGGTGAAGTATAGTCGGCAGGAGAGGCTGCTTTCCCAGCTTGCTGCAGCAAAGCCTCCTTACAGTACAAACTCAGCAATAACGAAGGTGTGGTCGGAAGGTTTATTGAGGCAGCGAGGGTTTGTATCGATCCACGCCTTCACTGACTTTTCTGCCAGGCTTCTTGTGGCCCAAATGTGATCGATGCGCCAGCCAAGCCCGGCCTGCACCGACTGAGGCAAACGATAGTCCCAGAACGTGTAGGCTCCTGCTTGCGGCTGATGTTTGCGGACTACATCAATAAATCCCCAGGACTTCACATAGCTGAGGGCAGCATGCTCATCTGGATGAAAACCGACGCTTCCCAGAAGACGTTTGGGATTGTAGACATCGATTGGCTCCGGTGCAACGTTGAAGTCGCCGACCCAGGCTATCAGATCCTGCGGTGCAAACGTGCGGGCAAAGAACTCACGAAGCCGTTGGAACCAGTCCAGTTTATACCGAAACCGGTCCGTATCCGGAGCATACCCTTGGGGTACATAGGTGTTTACCAGATGCACACCCCCGATCGAAGCGCTAAGAATTCTTGACTGTTCGCGCTCGTCACCGTCGCCAAATCCGCAGGAAACCCTTTCCACAGGAAGTCTGCTTACTATAGCTACGCCATTATAGCTTTTTTCACCACAGTATGCGGCCTGATATCCGAGCGGCTCAAAAGCAAGACCGGGAAAATCCTTGTCTTGCACCTTGGTTTCCTGAAGACAGAGGATATCGGGAGACTCCTTCTGCAGCCAATCGAGAATAATCTGCAGCCGGGCCCGGATGCCGTTGGCATTGAAAGTGGCTATTTTCAGAGGCTGAGCTTCCATTCATCCATCCTGCTCTCACATGTCTTCATTTTCCAAAAAACAAATACGCTGCCATTGCCAGGAGAATGCATGCGAAAATTCTTCGAAAGCTGCCGGTGGAGATTTGTTCAACGAGCAGGGCGCCGACCTGCGCACCGATTACTCCACCAGTTCCCAGGAGCAATCCGGTTACATAATCCACATTGGAAAGACGGACATGAGCAATCAACGCTGAAAGGGAAAGAATGCTAATGGCGAGGAAAGACGATCCAACGGCTTTCTGACCGCTAAATCCGAGAAAAAGAAGAAGCGGCACCATGAGAAAACCTCCCCCCAATCCGGAAAATGCCGCAGCCAGGCCCGCAATGATTCCGAAGCCAATCATAAGCAGATAGTGACCCATGGATGCTCCTTTCGTAACGTTCACTGTTCACCGTTGACCGACGGAATAGGGAAATATTGGAAACGTGGAGAATTAGAGAATTGGTTTGGTTTGATTGTAACCAAGCAGATGTTCCAGTATTCCAATTTTCCATTTCTCCATTCACGACTTATCCATTTT
>JAGOGO010000095.1 GCA_017996625.1 Deltaproteobacteria bacterium
GCGAAATCAAGTTTCCCTTCCTTGCTCTGCCTCCAGCAGCGTGCTACGTTTGTTGATGGTCATTGAAGTCGCAGTGTGCACGCAATTCGTGCAGTCATTGCGAATCTCGCCGAGCGGGGCCACGGTGTTGGCATCCGGACAATCCGGTCTCCGGAAATCGTGCCCGCTTAATGCGGGAATCACATGATCGACACCAAGAAGGTTTCCACCTAAGTGTTCGAAGCAGGGTTAATCATCTCTTGACGAGCAGAGGAGACCACGATGAAGAAGTATCTTCTTTTTCCCTTAGTGTTATTTCTCTTACTGCTATCCTGCCGAAGTGCCCAGGTTTCCGACCAGACTGCTTTTCCTGCTCCACAGTATGTTGTTTTTCCGCACGATATACCTGCTGATTACGAGATTATTGGTGAAGTGCGTACCGGCGGGGAAGGGGTATCTTCCTTAGCCGAGCTTCACCTGCAGTTGGCGCAGGAATGTGCCCGCATGGGTGGAGATATGATTATCCAGGTTGAGGAAGAAAGTCGATTTGCAGATCCCAGTGAAATCTATCAGCGCCCTTCCGGGTACCGGGAGCTTGCTCCTCCTTTCCCTGCCGAGATAGAACCTTCTTACCGGTGGGGCAAAGGAACTGTGATCCGCTTTACCAGTGAGGAGCAGAAAAAAGCGTTTTTTTCGTCTCAGGGGCTCGAAAAGAGCGAAGGGATCTGTCCCATTGCTGGAGTAGTACCACCGCGATAAAACAGTCCGTCGTCGACAGGCAAGCTGCTCGATGCAAGCTCGGGGATCACAGTGGAGCAGTAAGGAGTAAAGAGTTAGGAGTTAGGAGTGAGGAGTAAAAAGTAAAAAGTGAAAAGACTCCTCTCTTCGTGTGAGTCGTTGAGACTTTGTGCTTTATCACGAAGTCGAAATCACGCCGTAGGCGTGACTGCCTGCCCTTGATCTCGCGCAGAAAAGCTTGCTTTGAGCTAGCCGAAGGGCCGAGACCGCAGGGAAATAGTTCTTTTGTTTTTTCTCAGCGAGCTCCGCGCCTCAGCGCGATAATCCGGGTGGACACGAGGGACGGAACTCCTTACTCCTCACTTTTTACTTTTCACTAATCACTCTTTACTGTGAGGAAGTCTCAGCTGCTCCTCCACAGCCCGAACCGCGATCTCAACTGCCGCTGGATCCCCCAGATAAAAGCGGCGAAGCGGAGCAAGATTGCTGTCAAGCTCATAAATCAAGGGAATACCTGTCGGAATCGTAAGCCCAACAACATCCTCATCAGAAATTCGATCCAGATATTTTACAAGGGGGCGCAAACTGTTCCCGTGAGCAACAATCAATACTCGTCTGCCCGCCCGAATCATCGGAATAATCGTTTCCTGCCAGTACGGCAGAAAGCGTTCGAAGGTATCGCGGAGACTTTCGGTGAGGGGAAGTTCCTCAGAGGAAAGCTCTGCATACCGGGGATCCTGGCGAAAGTGGCTGGCAGCTTCAGCACTGAGGCTTGGAGGGCGAGTTTCATAGGAGCGCCGCCATTGTCTGACTTGGTCGAGGCCAAGTCGTTCGGCGGTTTCTATCTTGTTGAGACCTTGCAGAGCTCCGTAGTGCCGCTCATTAATTCGCCAACTCCGGTGTACCGGTATCCACATCAGGTCCATCCCTTCAAGAACGATCCACAGTGTCTTGATCGCACGCCTCAACACCGAGGTAAAGGCGACATCAAACCTATGCCCTGCTTCTGAGAGAAGTCGCACGGCCTCTCGTGCCTCCTTCTCTCCATTTTCGCTCAAAGGCACGTCGATCCACCCGGTAAATCGGTTCTCGCGGTTCCAGATGCTTTCACCATGACGAAGAAGGACTAGACGATACATATATACCGTTGACCGTTGTCCGTTCACCGTTCACCGTTCACCGGCACGACTAAGGATATTCGATGCCTTGTGATCTGGTGCGGGTTGTGGATTGAAACTGGCTGCATTGACCGCTAGGCACTCACCGTTTACTGACGGGTTGACCGTTACTTGGCGTTATTACGCCGTTGCCGTAAAAGGAAAAGAGTACGCGTGACTTTTATCGGTGAACGGTCAACGGATAACGGTGAACTGTTTTCCAGTCCTAAATGAGCTTATGCGGCTGACCGGTTGAGGACAGCACATTGTTCCAGAATCGTCCTTCTGGATCGATACGCTTTCGTTGCGCTACCGCTCCCTCAATTGGCACGTGGGTAAACTGGTTCCTCCAGAAACCAACCAGCATATTGGTGCGGCCCGACATGCCGGCATGAACGGCGTTATGGCCAAGGAGGAGGCAGAATGCGGAATCGTGCGCGTTTGCCGGCGTGCTTCGGATCATGTAGCTGGGATCGATATACTTGAGGGTAACCTCCATCTTCACATTTTTAAAGAATTCCATGATCTTATCCTTCAAGAACAATCCGATATCGTTAAAACGGATGTTGCCGGAAAGATCTCGCTCACCGTTTCCTTCCATTAAGTCCTGGCCGGAACCTTCACCCACAACAATAACCGCGTGTCTGCGACTTTCCAGTCGATCCCTAAGGGCATAGAGCAGCAGATCAAGGCTGAAAGGCACCTCTGGGATCAGACAGAAATTCACATCACTCGTAGCCAACGAGGCAAAAGCGGCAATAAAACCTGACTCTCGGCCCATAAGCTTAACTAAGCCGATCCCATACCGTGCACCAACTGCTTCCACATGAGCAGCGTAAATAGCATTAGCGGCTTCAGACACGGCAGTAGCAAATCCAAAAGACTGTTCCACACACGAGATATCGTTATCAACGGTTTTGGGAATACCGATCACGCCGATCTTTAGATTACGCTTCTTGATCTCTTCACTGAGCGCCCGTGCTCCCCGCAAAGTGCCATCACCGCCGATAGCGAACAGCAAACCAATATTCATACGTTCCAGCGTATCCACCATCTCACCGATATCCTGAGGTCCGCGTGACGACCCCAGGATCGTACCGCCGGTCTTGTGAATGTTCTTGACCACTCCAGGATTCAACTCCAGGGGAATATGCCCGTGGTGGTAGGTCAGTCCTTCATATCCATAGAGGAATCCAAAAACTGTAGAAACGCCGTAGTGATGGAAAAGACCAAGCACGATTGCCCGGATTACGTCGTTAATTCCCGGGCACAAACCTCCGCAGGTCACAATCCCACATTTGAGCTTTGAAGGATCAAAAAAAATCAATTCGCGGGGCCCTGCCGCCTCGAACGCGGGTGGTTTCTGTCCGGCCTGAAAAGCCTTTTCAATGTCAAGTGAACTCGCATGGTAGAGCACCTGTTCAGAATCCTCGACATAGTGCACACCTTTCATGGGTGATGGAATCCGGCATTCGCCCAGTCGTTCTATTTCAAACCGTGCTTCAGAATGTACCATTTTCGCCTCCAGGGATTTACATATGGGTTGTTGCAGCTCTCCCAAGCATGTTACAGCACTCCTGGTACTGCGTAATTCCTTGGCATAACAGCTAAAAACAGCATACCACAAGTCCTTACCGGGGAAAAGGTGGATATCGATCATGAAACGTTCCCAGCTGCATACCGGGGCGCTCTGCCCTGCGTACACATCGCCTAAGAATATTCAAGAAAAAGCACAAGCAGTGACTTTTTTGTAGCAATCAGTAATTTTTTTCTTGACACCCTGGTTTTGACCGAGTAAAAGTGCCTTTCGTTATGTCCGTTGTGACATAACGGACATTTATGTCATAACGGTTGATTCCAAGTACGGAAGCCTCGATGACAGAGAGTCTGGGTTTCTGACACTGATTACTGAGATGCAAGCTGCAGCAGAGTTACCGCCAAAAATATGACCAGCGAAAGGAGGACACAGGAATGTTCAAGAGGTTACTGAGAATACAGCGGATGGTGACGCTGATAGTAATCATGGTTTTTTCAGAAGTATCCTCGGCTCAGGAGCAGGAGGAAAAAGCAAAAGGGCCAGAGGCCTTTGAACTGGGCGAAGTTATTGTGACCGAAGAAAAGCCTGTGGTAAATCTTGCGACCACGGTTTCAGAGGTAACGGCTGAGGACATCGAAGCACGGGGAGCCGAGACAGTTGCCGACGCGCTCCAATTGATTCCTGGAGTTAAGATTGATGCAGGCGGCAAGGGCGAGCAGAAGGTACGAATTCGGGGATTCGCCCAAAACCAGGTCAAGGTGCTTATCGATGGCGTACCTGCTCACGAGTCATTTTACAGCACCGTCGACCTCTCCAATATCCCGGTCGATGCAGTAGAGAAAATAACTGTTGTCAAAGGCGCCACCTCAGTGCTCTATGGACCGAATACGCTCGGCGGCGTGGTGAACATTATCACGAAAAAAGGCGGCAAAGAGCCCTATACCGACCTTACTACTGGCTGGGGCGATTACTCGAGCAGCAGGTACATCTTCAATCACGGCGGTATGACAGGAAAATTCAATTACTGGTTCACGTACGGCTATCGGGATTCCGATGGGTATCGTCTGTCCGATGACTTTAATGAGCACGGCCGGTTCGGTATCGGCACTGACACGAACGAAGATGGCGGCAAACGTGATTTGAGCAATTACATCAAGCGCACACTCAATTTCAAGATCGGCTACGAACCCACTGCTGACAGCAAGACCTATCTTTCTTTTGACTACCACAACAACGAGCGCGGCCACCCGCCCGAGGTCGGCCGGTACTGGGCGTTCACGAAGTGGGACCAGTGGCATTTGAATCTGGTAAATGAAAGCAAACTCACCGACATCATAAGCATCAGGTCCCGGGCTTTTTATGTTGATCATGAAGATGAGATCACGGATGTGAGCTGGGATGCTGAGCATCAAACGAACCCTAATCAAAAATGGTTTGAAAAATCCCATTACGATGATTACTCGGTGGGCGGTGAATTTCAGACCCTTCTGGACTTTGGGCCAGCCAGTAACGTGAGAGCCGGCTTCAGTTACATCAAAGATAACAACAAACAGCAGGATTACTATGATGCAGAAACCACATCGGTGTGGAAGTTCGGTGATCCTGCAGGCTGGCAGCCGGAAGAAGAATACGAGAATGATACCTGGTCATTCGGTCTGGAGGATGAGATCCAGATCATGGAGGGATTGTCTGCAGTTGTTGGCGCGTCCTACGACTACTGGAAGCCGCGCAAGGAAAACTATCCTGATCCTAATGTGGAAAAGCAGGACAGCAAGGATTCCTTCAATCCGCAGGCCGGGCTCGTCTACAACGCTGCCGCTGATACGATCCTGCATGGCTCAGTCGGCAAGAAGACCCGTTTCCCTACCCTGTGGGAGCTCTATAGCAGTCCCGACACCGGCGGCGGAAACCCAAGTCTCGACCCGGAAGAAACGATCAATTATGAGCTTGGGGCAGAGCACTATTTTACTGACACCATCGGCGTCTCCCTTACCGGGTTTTACAGCGACGTGAGTGACCTCATCGTGCGCTATAAGGACGGAAAAAATTGGAAGGTTCAGAATGTTGCCGATGCCACCCTGCAAGGCATCGAGGCAACGTTCGACTGGCAGATCACAAGAGAGTGGATCTTTGGCGCAAACTACACATACTTAAATGCTCGCGATGAAGAAAAGAACCGGACGCTGCCGTATAATCCGCGTCACCGCATCAACGTAGATACACGCTATGAGTTCCCCTTTGGTCTTACCGCAGCCGTACAGGCAAGCTACACCCAACGACAGTATGAATACGTCACGGTTGGCAGCACTGAAGAAGCCAGAAAGTACTCTGATGCTCTTCTCTTTAATGGCCGGCTCTCACAAAGCCTGGTCGAGTATTACGGCGTCGGCTCTGAGCTGTGGCTGGAGCTGGATAACATTTTTGATCAGGATTACGATGAAGGCCGTCCGATGCCAGGAAGGAACTTTATGGCCGGAGTAACCTTTCGTTACTAAGCAGCCAAGCAGAAGTCTTTTGGCAGGTGCGAACTGGTGAAAGTCCCCCTTGCATTAAGCACCACGAGTGTTACCCGTTCGCAGAGCAGGATTGAAGAGACGTTGCGGCAGACGGAAATCCACCCTGGCCCTCCTTTATAAAGGAAGGAGCCCACTGTCTTTGTCAACTCTCTTTTGCATGCCTGCTTAATCTTTTTCTGTCTTACCTTATTACTCCCAGTCGTTGTCCGTTTGGGACAACGACTGGGAACCCTCTAAGCTACTCGATGTAGCCGGAGGGATGGGTTTTCGGTAACTCAGACCCACAGAGAAAAAGCTATGTCTTCGTCAGGTGAAAGGAAATGCTCTCATGAACGTACTTTATCGAGTGATACTCATCGCATGCAGCCTGCTCAGTTTGAGCACGCCCGCATGGGCAGACACCACCATCAGCATTACTGGTTCCGTAACTCAGCCGCTCTACCTGTCCCTTGCTGACATGGAAGGATTCGGATCGCATGCTACGGTTCGCTTGAATGAAGCGTACCGGGATGGAAGTTTTCATGGCGTGTTTTCCTGTCATGGCCCGACATTACAGTCGTTGCTTGATCTTGCCGGCATTAAGAAGGAAGGAGCGGAGTTTGTCAAGAAAGTCGATATGGCCCTGGTGGTGCGCAATGCCAGAGGCGAGCAGGCGGTACTGTCGTGGGGAGAAGTTTTTTTTCGTAACCCGGCTGAGATCATTATTGCCACCAAGGCTGTGCCCATTATGCCGATGTTATTTGACGAGATGCGACCGGATTGGAAGGAGCAAATGAAGCGCAGCATTGAATTCCCGAAGCTCGTTATCGCTCACGACTTCTATACTGATCGATGCCTTGAAGACATCACGGGAATTGAAGTGGTACATCTTGACTCCGAACCGAAAGGGAAAAAAGGAGACCCGTTCTCTGCAACGCACGTTGTTGTTTCCGGAGAAGGTATTAAACCCCTGGAGGTAAAGAAGCTGTCCGATTTTGATCGCATCGAAGTGCCAACAAAGCACGTCGGGCCGGGCAAGGGATTTCACGGATGCCAAATGTTCACGGGCGCACGGCTGGTGGATATCCTGGCAGGAGCCGGACTTGAGCCAGAGCCTGCCTCGTTTCTGCTTGCTTCTTCGACCGACGGCTATCGGTCGCTTATCTCATGGGGAGAGCTTTTCCAGACGCCGGCCGGTCACAACATCATGATTGCCGATACCCTGGACGGCACCTCGACCAAAGAAAAAAACATGGGTGCCTTCACCTTGGTGTTTCCTCATGATCTAGCCTCCGACCGGTGCGTGAAAGGGCTGAGCACAATCGAGGTGATTTCCGTCAAACGGAAACCGACATTGTATGTCATCAGCGTTGGGTGTTCGCAGTCCGATCTCATCACACTGGAAGCTCTATCTGCGTTCGCGAAAGCTGATGCTTTCGTCTGTTCCGAGGAACAGAAAAACCAGTACGCCAGGTATATCGGTGATCGTCCGATACTCTTCGATCCCTTTCAATCGCTGCGTGAGATTATCCATAAGGAACACCCGGAGCTTTCTGCTGCCGAGAAGAAGGAGCACCTGAAAGGCACGAAAGCAGCAGAGGCAAAAATCATAACCCAGGCCATGAGCCAGGGGAAAAGTGTCGCCTATCTGGAATACGGCGATCCAGCCATCTATGGCAGCGGCCGGTTTTTTCAAGACTATGTAAACAAAGACCAACTCGAAATCATTCCGGGCATTAGCGCCTTCAATGCCTCTAATGCACTCCTTGAACGTGACATCAGCGGTAACGGATCGATCATTATTTCCTCACCGAAAGGACTGTCCGGCAACGAAGCCATGATCAAGGCTGTTGCTGACAACGGAGATACTCTGGTCATTTTCATGGGACTTAAGGACATGACGTCGCTGGTTCCGCTGCTCGATACGTACTACCCGGCTTCAACACCGGCATGTCTCGTGTACAATGCCGGTCTTACCGCAAAAGAAAAGGTTGTTCGAACTACGCTGGCCGACCTGCTCTCGGCTGCACAGCAGGAGCAGGAACAGTGGCTGGGATTGATTTACGTCGGAGAAAAACTCAAGTAACCGTCTAAGCTCTCAGTGGAGATGTACCCTCCTCCATCAGGTACCTCGGGACGCACTGCGTCCCGGGGTATTTTCCAAAGAAAGAGTGTGGACTTTATGAATGAACAAACAATAATCGGATCTTGGATGTCCGCTGCCTCGATCTCTCTGATTGGATTTTACGGTGCATTGGGCGCATACGGGCTAAGCGTTCTTGCTGCCTGGCTGCAGAAACATCGGATCAGCGTAATGATATTCGGTATCGGCTGGCTTGCGCACAGCGTAAGCCAGCTCGCCCGGGGATGGTACCTTGGATTCTTTTTCCCCAATCCGATCGTCCATGAGCTCACTTTTCTTCCCTGGTGCCTGGCAGCGCTGGGACTAGGTCTGAGGACAGTGCGTACTGACACCCGAATGCTCCGGCAGGCGGTGATGCTGGTATTCGTGTTCTCACTGGTGACAATGCTCTTTCCCAAAGGAGTACTCGCTCCATTTCCAAAGAATCAGACCATCTTCTCGCCGCTCTTTTTTGCATGTGAAGTGTTAGCACACGCGTGCTTTATTCTGGGGGCATGGTTCGGACTGCTGTATCTGTTGAGAAAGTCTGACAGCAGGCTGTTTCATAGCCTGGTCATCTGGGGTTTTGTTTTCTACAGTGTTTCACAGATTATAGGTGCCATCTGGGCCTACCTCGGATGGGGCAGCCCGTTTCACTGGTCGGACCGGCACCTGGGATCAGCATGTCTGTGGTGCTATTACGCCGCCTATGTGCACCTGAGCTTTGTTGCCCAATGGGACCTGCGCAAGCGGGCCGGCATTGCGGCCCTCGGAGCGATTCTGGCCATTCTGTTCACTGCCAATTATCAACTGTTCGAACTGCGGATGCTTATAACCGGAGGGCACTGCTAATTACCTGCGGTGCGAACTCGATATACTCATAATCGGAGGACACAAAGGTGCTTAGAAAGGTGTGGCGCAGTATCGCCAGCGTGCAGCTTAGTATCTATCTTCTCTTTCTGGCGGCCTCAAATCTTGGGATTGCCGCCGGATACCTCAAGTGGATGCCGGATACCTTTCGTCCACTCAACAAAATGCCACTCCCGGATTGGTGGAGCACCTATGCAACGGCAGATGCCTGGTGGATTGTTACCCTCCTCATCGTACTCTCACTGCTTGGTGTTAACACTGCCGCATGCACGGTTGATCGGCTCTGCACGCTCTGGCCCAGAAGATTCGACTATGGCCGGCAACGGTTTCTAGTGCTGCTATCGCCGTCACTTATGCACATCTTTTTTTTGCTGGCCTTGAGCGGTCATGCCTTAAGCCTTTTTAACGGTGTCCACAAAGACCTTCCCCTCGTGCAGGGTGACACTATACCGGTGGGCAATGCGCTTGTGCAGGTTGAGTGGATTCAACCCCGGTACTGGGATAATCCCTTACTAAAGAATCCCCTGAAACAATGTACGATTGGCTTAACATTCCACATCGGTTCGAAGACTGTTTCCCGGGAATTGCGGTTTCTCAAGCCCTTTATACTCGATGGCTGGAGCTACCATCTGGACGCGAATCTGAACGCTAATCCCGGCGAACCTCCGCAGCTGTTCCTGCAGGTAAGGAAGGATCCCGGACTGACGCTTATCCTGATCGGAGGGGCGGCAATGTCTATTCTCATGGGATGGTACTTCTTTCAGCTCAGCCGCTTGAAGAACAACAGCGCTTCTCCTCCAAAGGCAGTGGCCTTATGAGGAGTGAGCACGCATCGAATGGACTGAGGCCCGAGATCGGACTTTTCTCGGCGGTGACATTAGTAGTGGCAAACATGATCGGGACCGGTGTATTTACCACCTCCGGTTTCATAATGAAAGAGCTGGCAGATCCGAGCGCGATGCTGCTGTGCTGGGTAGTGGGAGGTCTGTTCGCTCTTTCCGGAGCTCTCTGTTACGGAGAACTGGGCGCCCGCTTTCCGCTCGCAGGCGGTGAGTATGTGTACCTGCGGGAAAGCTACGGGCGCGTAATGGCTTTTCTCTCTGGATGGATTTCACTGATCATAGGGTTTTCCGCACCCATTGCTGCCGCCTCAATCGCTTTTGCCACCTACGTTGGAATGATGGGCACCGATGCACAGCGGGCATCGATGAACACGCCGCTGTTCTCAAGCACCTGGATTGTGGTCAGCCCCGCAACCATACTCGCCTGCAGCGCAATTGCCCTGTTTTCACTTGTGCACAGCCACAGCCTCCGATTCGGGAGCCGGGTGCAGAATGTACTGACAGCGTTCAAGTTTCTGCTCATTGTGAGCTTTGTCGCCGCAGCATTCATTTTCGGGCAAGGCACCCTGGCTCACTTTGACCCCTTTCCCCGCTCCGGGTCGCTATTCTCCAGCCAGTTTGCAGTTGCACTCATCTTTGTATCTTTTGCCTACAGCGGCTGGAATGCCGCAGCCTACATCGGAAGCGAGATACAGAACCCCGGCCGGAACATCCCTCTTGCATTAGTGGGTGGGACGCTGCTGGTCATGGTGCTCTATCTGCTGCTCAATGTCGTCTACCTCTATGCGCTTGCTCCAGTACAGATGAGCGGGGTTGTTGAAATCGGAGCCCGTGCGGCTGCCGCTCTTTTTGGCGAGTCAGCAAGTCGGCTGGTGTCCGGGGCCATTGCGACAGGACTTCTTTCGTTAATAAGTGCGATGATTCTGGCCGGTCCGCGGGTATACTACGCCATGGCGCGTGACGGTGTTTTTTTCAGACTTTTCAGCCGAGTTACAAAACGCCATCAGACGCCTGGATACTCGATTCTACTACAGGCAGTGATCGCTATTGCTATGGTCCTCACCGCATCATTTGAGAAACTGCTCTTCTATATCGGCTTCACCCTCTCACTGTTTGCCATATTGACGGTTGCCGGGCTCTTCATTCTCAGGAAGCAACAGCCGCAGGCTC
>JAGOGO010000096.1 GCA_017996625.1 Deltaproteobacteria bacterium
TGGAGGTGGAACTGATCACCCCGATTGCGATGGAGAAGGAGCTGCGCTTTGCAATTCGTGAAGGCGGCCGCACGGTAGGTGCCGGCGTTATCAGCGATATCATCGAATAACTTTCCTTTGCTTACGGATGTACGGTTTGCGAGTTCACTATGAGCGATCAGAAAATCAGAATTCGACTAAAAGCATTTGACCACAAACTGCTCGATCAATCAGTCGAGGAGATTCTCGACACCGCGATGCGCACCGGCGCTCGAGTAGTGGGGCCGATTCCCTTACCGACTGAGATCAACAGGTATTGTGTGTTGCGCTCTCCTCATATTGATAAGAAATCACGCGAACAGTTTGAAACGAGGACTCACAAGCGCTTACTCGATATCCTTGAGCCGACTCAGGAGACTATTGATGCTCTGATGAAGTTGAATCTGTCGGCAGGGGTTGACGTAGAACTGAAGCTTTAATCACGCTCTTGAGCGTGGCTCGCCGGCGCAGGGTATGGCATTGTGAAGACGAAATGAACGATCGGTTGTTAACATAGAACAAATGAATGTGATGTTATGGCACTAGGATTGATTGGTCAGAAAGTTGGAATGACGCACGTGTTTACTCCTGACGGGGAAGCGATTGCAGTTACCATTATTGCGGCTGGGCCCTGTACGGTCGTTACCACGAAGAATAAGGATAAGCACGGCTACGAGGCAATTCAGGTTGGCTTCGGAACCCAGAAGGAGTCGAGGATTCCTCTGCCGGTTCGTGGTCAGTTCAAGAAAGCGAATGTGGCTCCCTGTCGCGTTCTTAAGGAGTTCAGAGTTGATGACGCCGGCTCCTATGAAGTGGGCCAGCAATTGACTGTTGATCTCTTTAAGGCAGGTGAGAAAGTGAGCATTTCCTCCCGTACCAAGGGAAGAGGATTTACTGGCGTCGTGAAGCGGCACGGATTCAAGGGTGGTGCAGGAGGCCACGGATCGATGTTTCATCGTGCGCCTGGATCGATTGGAGCGAGCGCAGACCCTTCTCGGGTGCTGAAAGGTAAGCGACTTCCGGGACACTACGGAGATGACCGACTCACTATTCGCAATATGACGATTATTGATGTTAACGCGGAGGAAAACCTTCTCCTCGTTAAGGGCAGTGTTCCGGGGGGTAAACGTAGTATGGTCCTCGTCAAAAAAAACCAATAAGCAGGGATGTGTGACTGAGCATGCCAGCAGTAGAAATCGTAGATAAGAACAAGACGAAAGTGGGTGAGGCTCAACTCGCCGACGACATTTTTGGTGTAAGCGTAAAACCTTACCTGATGAACGATGTGGTTAAGATGCAGTTGGCGAATCGGCGTCGAGGAACCGCCCAGACCAAGAATCGAGCCTTGATTACTGGTGGAGGCAAGAAACCGTGGCGGCAGAAGGGAACCGGCCGCGCCCGGGCGGGATCGAGCCGTTCACCCTTGTGGAAAGGCGGCGCCACGGTCTTCGGACCTGTGCCGCGAGATTACTCCTATAAGGTGCCGAAGAAAGTCCGGCAGAGTGCATTGCGTTCAGTCCTGACGCAGAAGCTGAACGAAAACCGACTGGTTATCGTCGACGGACTTGCCCTTGATGGCATTAAGACCAAGAGCTTCGTTGCTATGATGCAGACTTTGCAGATTCCGAATGCACTTATTATCGATGTAGACAATACCAATCTGGAACTCTCCGCCCGCAACGTGCCTAACTTCAGGGTGCTCAGGCCGCAGGGACTTAACGTCTATGATGCCTTGAGATTTGATTATCTGGTTATCACTAAGTCCTCGCTGGAATATCTCGGAAAAAGGTTGTCGGCATGAAGAACGTGTATCAGGTTATCAAACGGCCACTTATAACGGAAAAAACTACTCTTCAGAAAGAGGCGAGCAATCAGGTCTCTTTCGAGGTGGACCGAAGGGCCAACAAAGTTGAAATCAAGCAAGCAGTGGAAAAGCTGTTCAAAGTAAAGGTAGTCGATGTCGCCACTATGATGGTACCAGGCAAGCTAAAACGCATGGGCCGTTTTACCGGTCAACAATCGGATTGGAAAAAGGCGATCGTTACCCTCAAAGAGGGTGAGAAGCTGCCTTTCCTGGAAGGGGCATAATTCTCGTCGCTCGTGAACATCGGTATAAGGATCATACCATAGGAAGAAGTTATGGGAGTCAAAAAGTTCAACCCCACTTCGCCGGGGATTCGTTTCAAAACAGTTTCAACATTCGAAGAGGTAACGCGCACACGTCCGGAGAAAAGCCTGGTTCAAGGCCTGACCAAGACTGGCGGACGAAACTGCTATGGTCGTGTTACCAGCCGGCATAACGGAGGCGGACACAAGCGCCGGTTTCGCATTATTGACCTGAGACGGGATAAGCTCGACGTACCTGCTAAGGTTGCCGGAATTGAGTACGATCCCAACCGAACGTCGCGAATAGCGCTGCTTCATTACCGTGACGGAGAGAAACGGTACATACTGGCGCCGGTCGGGTTGAAGGTCGGAGACACCGTCGTGGCCGGACCGAATGCTCCTATTCAGCCCGGAAACGCTCTTCCTTTGAGGAACATACCGGTTGGCAGCATCATTCATAACATTGAGCTGAAAATCGGAAAAGGCGGTCAACTTGCCCGCAGCGCCGGCAGTTCTGCCCAGTTCGTAGCAAAGGAAAAGGATTACGCCCTCATCAAGCTTCCTTCGGGTGAGGTACGAATGGTTCACCTTAACTGCTTTGCGACTATCGGACAGGTAGGGAACATCGATCACTCGAATATTTCGGTTGGGAAAGCGGGGCGATCTCGATGGTTAGGCAAGCGCCCGAAGGTTCGCGGCGTAGCTATGAACCCAGTAGATCATCCCATGGGCGGTGGTGAAGGGAAAAGCTCTGGAGGTCGTCACCCAGTAACGCCGTGGGGCGTGCCGACAAAAGGCTACAAAACGCGACGAAATAAGCAGAGCTCAGATTATATTGTTAAACGCAGAAAATAATAGGCCGGGAAATAAGAGATCATGAGTCGGTCAGTAACAAAAGGTCCGTTCATAGATGTGAAGTTGTGGAAAAAGGTGGATGAGAATCTGGACTCCGCCAAGAAGAAAGTCATCAAGACGTGGTCACGACGATCAACGGTGGTTCCTGAAATGGTCAACATGACTATCGCCGTACACAACGGAAAAAAGTTTATTCCGGTATTTGTCACGGAAAACATGGTGGGGCACAAGCTCGGCGAATTTGCGCCTACGCGGACGTTCTATAGTCATGCAGGTGACCGAAAAAGCAAACTCAAAGGAAAAAAGTAAAGACTAGCAATGGAAGCGAAAGCGGTTGTTCGGTACATTCGAATATCTCCTCGTAAAGCGCGTTACGTAGCTGACCTTATCAGAGGAAAGCGAGTAGAAGACGCTCTCAATACCTTGAGCTTTACGACACGGAAAGCATCACGCATTGTATCAGGAGTACTCAAGTCTGCCCTTGCCAATGCCGGCCAGAATGAAAGTGTCGATGTGGATACGCTCTACGTGAAGAGCATCCTTGTTGATGAGGGACCGATGATGAAGAGGTTTCGGCCGCGGGCAATGGGACGGGCCGCCAGGATCAGAAAGAGAACAAGTCACATCACCGTCATATTAGACGAAAGGTAATGAAAGGTTGATGAGTATATGGGACAGAAAGTTCACCCGATAGGATTCAGGCTGGGTATTAATAGTACATGGAGATCCCGGTGGTTTGCGGAGAAGGAGTACGGTACCACATTACAGGAAGACATCCGAATTCGTCGATTTCTGAAGAGGAAACTGTACCATGCTGGTATTTCTCAGATAGACATTGAACGCATCGGGGCAAAGGTCATCATTTCTGTGCACACGGCTCGACCCGGGATTATCATCGGTCGTAAAGGAGCCGAGATTGAGAGCCTCAAAAGTGATATCCAACAGATGACCGCTCAGGAAGTTCACATTAATATCATTGAGGTGCGTAAGCCGGAAGTGGATGCACAGCTGGTAGCTGAGAACGTTGCCAACCAGCTTATCCGGCGCGTTTCGTTTCGCCGGGCAATGAAGCGTTGTGTCAGTTCTGCGCTGAAATTCGGAGCCTTGGGTGTCAAGATCGCTTGCGCCGGTCGGCTGGGCGGTGCTGAAATGGCCCGCCGAGAGTGGTACCGGGAAGGCAAGGTTCCCTTGCATACTATCAGAGCTAATATTGATTACGCTACCGCCGAAGCTAAGACTACCTATGGTCTCATTGGCATCAAGGTCTGGATTTACAAAGGCGAGACCAGCAAAGAAGATGAAGAAAGCAAGACACGAGTGAGGAAATAATTAATGTTATCCCCCAAGAAGGTAAAACATCGCAAGGTCATGCGAGGACGCATGAAGGGAAAAGCGCTCCGGGGAAGTCAGCTTAATTTTGGAGACTGTGGGTTGATGGCAACGGAATGCGGCTGGATAACAGCTCGTCAAATTGAAGCGGCGCGAATTGCATTGACCCGACACGTAAAAAGAACCGGAAAAGTGTGGATTAACATATTTCCCGACAAACCCATCTGCAAGAAACCTGCTGAAACGCGTATGGGAAAGGGAAAAGGTGCTCCCGAGGATTGGGTAGTCGTCATCAGACCGGGACGGATTCTTTACGAAATGGAAGGTGTACCGACGCCGGTTGCTCGCGAAGCGTTTCGGCTCGCGTCCCACAAGCTTCCTTTAGCAACAAAATTTTTGACACGGAGCCATGGTGATGAAAGCTAGAGAAGTACGGGAGCTGTCTCACGACGAAGTAATTCAGAAAGAAAAAGATCTCACTGAGGAATTGTTTAATCTCAGATTTCAACACGCCCTTGGACAACTTGAGAATACCATGCGCATCACTCACGTGCGAAAGGATCTGGCGCGGGTGAAGACGATCATGCGAGAACAGAAAAAGGCTTAAAGGGACAGAGTACGTTTATGGCACAGAAGGAACGAGGCAATAAGAAGACCCAGGTTGGTAAGGTCGTCAGTGATAAGATGGACAAGACCGTTACTGTTCTGGTAGAGCGACTCATGCTGCATCCACGGTACAAGAAGTACGTGCGCAAGCGGGCAAAATTCAAGGCACACGACGAGCAGAATCAGTGCCATGTAGGCGATACCGTCCTCATAGTTGAGAGCCGACCGCTGAGCAAAGACAAGCGCTGGCGAGTGCGAGAGATTGTCGAAAAGGCGTTGTAGAGTTTTACTGTTTATTAACATGCTATTAGTTTTTCGGGGCAGTACATGATTCAGCAGCAGACGCGACTTACGGTTGCAGACAATACCGGTGCAAAGAGGCTCATGTGTATCAAGGTCCTCGGTGGTACTCGAAGACGGTATGCCTCACTCGGCGATATTATCATCGTCTCGGTGCGAGAAGCCATCCCCAACTCAAAAGTGAAGAAGGGTGATGTAGCCCGGGCAGTGGTTGTGCGCACACGGAAAGAAGTTCGCCGTAAAGACGGATCGTATATCCGCTTTGACGATAACTCCGCAGTCCTGATAACTTCTCAGAATGAACCGATCGGAACCCGTATTTTCGGCCCGGTGGCTCGAGAGTTGCGGGCCAAGAAGTTCATGAAGATTGTGTCCCTAGCACCGGAAGTGCTTTAGCTGTTAATTTCTGTGAGAACGAAAAGATGAAGCATACGAACTGTCACATAAAGAAAAATGACCAGGTAATGGTTATTGCGGGAAAGGAAAAAGGGAAGATCGGCAAGGTTCTTTCCGTTAATCCAGAAAAAGAGCGGGTCATCGTGGAGAGGGTAAACTTTATCAAGCGCCACACACGCCCGAGTGCTCGTTATCGACAAGGTGGAATAATTGAAAAAGAGGGTGCGATCCACATTTCCAATGTCCTGGTTGTCTGCCCCAAATGCAATAAGGCTGGCACCATGGGGAACCGGGTTCTCGAAGATGCAAAAAAGGTTCGGGTGTGCAAGAAGTGCGGAGAAACTCTAGCGAACTAGGAAGAGGAGATACATCGTGGCGCGGCTAAGAGAGTATTATCAAAAAAATGTTGTTCCTGCGCTCATGAAAGAATTCCAGTACAAGAATATCATGGAAGTCCCTGCTCTGGAAAAAATCGTTCTTAACATGGGCCTCGGGGAAGCGATTCAGAATATCAAAGTGCTTGATTCGGCTGTTGAGGAACTGGCAATGATTGCTGGACAGCGGCCGGTAATAACCAAGGCAAAGAAATCTATAGCCGGATTTAAGCTTCGCGCAGGCATGCCGGTTGGATGTACGGTGACCTTACGCAGGGATCGGATGTTTGAGTTTTTCGATAAACTCGTCAATGTGGCTCTACCCCGGGTGCGTGATTTTCGCGGTATTTCCGGCAAATCGTTTGACGGCAGAGGCAACTATTCGCTCGGGATTAGGGAACAGATCATTTTCCCAGAGATCAACTACGACAAGATCGACAAAATCAAGGGCATAGGTATTGTTATTACCACCACGGCACGAACCGATGAAGAAGGGAAAGCTCTTCTCCGCCATCTGGGAATGCCGTTTCGTGATTAAAGTCTGATGCAGTTGTAAGAGGTAAAAACTGATATGGCGAAGTGATCCCGCTGCAGGCGGGATTGACGATGCCATCAAGTCTGAGAGCAGCTGAGCAGAAATGGCTAAGAAATCGATAATTGCGAAATCAAAGCGAGAACCGAAGTTCTCTACCAGAAGTTACAACCGCTGTCCACTGTGCGGGAGGCCGCGTGCATACTATCGAAGGTTTGATATGTGCCGCATCTGCTTCCGTACGCTGGCACTGAAAGGCGAGATCCCCGGCGTTACTAAGTCCAGCTGGTAACAGAATGTATCGGGCTTTTACAGTTGCCTGGGGCAGTAGCTACGTGGGTGTTTGATTAAGAGGACGTACAGAATGAGCATGAGTGACCCTATAGCAGATATGCTTACGCGGATCCGGAATGGCAGCCGGGCACGGTTTGGAAAAGTGGACATTCCGGCTTCAAGGACCAAGACTGAGATTGCCAGAATTCTCAAACAAGAAGGATATATTAAGGATTTCAAGGTCGTTACTGAAGACAATAAGGAAATCCTCAGAGTATATCTAAAGTTTGATGCCCAAAATCGAGGTATTATTGCCGGGTTGAAGCGCGTGAGCAAACCTAGTCGGAGGATCTACGTTGCCAGTACGAAGATTCCTCCTGTACTCAACGGCTTTGGTATCAGCATTATCTCAACGTCCAAAGGCATCTTTACCGATCATGAGGCTCGGAAGTTGAACGTCGGGGGCGAGATCCTTTGTTCCGTATGGTAAGGAGAATGTACTAATGTCACGCATCGGGAAGCAGCCGATAGCCATTCCTTCGGGCGTTAAAGTGGAATTCCATAATGGTGTGCTGAAAGCCAGCGGACCGAAAGGAAGTCTGGAATATCGAGTTCGTCCGGAAATCGAGGTGCAGATTAGCGAAGGGACCATTCTGGTCAAGAGGCCGAATGATGAGCGCAGAAATCGTGCGTATCATGGGTTGACCCGATCTCTCATCAACAATATTGTTGTAGGCGTCACCAAAGGCTTTGAGCGTAGTCTGGAGATTAACGGGGTTGGATTCCGTTCCGAGCTTCAGGGAAACACGCTGGTGCTTAACATCGGGTTTTCGCACCCTGTCCGTTTCGATCTTCCCCAGGGAATTTCCGCACGGGTAGAAAAACAGAACCGCATTGTTGTGGAAGGATGTGACAAGCAGGCAGTCGGCGAAACCGCTGCCAAGATTCGGGCGTTCCGTCCCCCCGAGCCTTATAAAGGCAAGGGAATTAAATATGCTGAAGAGACAATACGGCGGAAGGTTGGCAAGAGCGGCGGCAAGTAAGGGTTTTGATGCTTGCGAGCACTACCAGGTGATGTCAATTGTAGGTATAGTTGCGTACTACCATGAACAAAAAAGAGAACAAGATTACTGCACGGCTGAGAAGAAAGAAGGCGATTCGCAAGAAGGTGCGGGGTACGAGCGAGCGGCCCCGGCTGAGCATTTTTCGCAGTACCAATCATATTTACGGTCAGATTATCAACGATGACACCGGACAGACGCTGGTGGCGGCTTCTACAGTAATTGCGGAAGTGCGTTCCAGCCTTAAGAACACTGGTAACATCAATGCTGCCAAGAGCGTCGGTCTGTTGATAGCAAGGAAAGCCGTTGAACAAGGAATTAAGCGCGTCGTGTTTGACCGCAACGGATTTCTGTATCATGGGCGAGTAAAGGCGCTGGCAGATTCAGCCCGCGAAGGCGGATTAGAATTTTAGGAAAACCAAGGTGATGATGGTGGAAAACGGATACGAACTCGAAGAAACCAGTATGATCGACAAGGTCATCCATATCAGTAGGGTGGCCAAAGTGGTTAAAGGTGGGCGGCGCTTCAGTTTCAGTGCCGTCCTGGTGGTGGGAGATGGAAGCGGATTGGTCGGATACGGCTTGGGAAAGGCAAATGAAGTATCCGAAGCGATTGTCAAAGGGGTGGAGGAAGCGAAGAAGTCTCTCATCCGCGTACCCATCATCAATGATACGATCCCCTATGAAGTGATCGGTGAGTACGGCGCGGCGCGCGTGCTGCTCAAACCGGCATCACGAGGAACCGGTATCATTGCTGGCGGCGCGGTCCGTGCGGTTATTGAAGCAGCAGGGATTCACAATGTTCTGACGAAATGCATCGGATCCAATAATCCTCATAACGCGGTCAAAGCTGCTTTTGACGGCCTGCGGCAACTGAAGGATCCTGATGAGATACGGAAGCGACTGGGAAAAGAGGCAGCTGAATCAGCAGCTGCCGAACGATAATGAAGACCGGATTTTTGTCGGCAGTAGGTGCGTGAGTTATGGGAAAAGATCTTAGAGTGACGTTGAAGAAAAGCGCTATTGGCCGTCCGGAGAAGCACCGGCGAACACTGGCGAGCCTGAAATTAACCAAGACGAACAAGACCGTTCAGGTGATCGATTCTCCTGAGATGCGTGGCAAACTCAGGCAGGTATGTCATCTGGTGGAAGTGGAAGAAATCAACTAACAGGGAACGCTGACAGATCATGAAGTTACACGAGTTACAACGTCCTGCCGGTTCAACAAAGAATCGTAAACGAGTTGGAAGAGGCCCGGCTTCCGGGTGGGGGCAGACATCTGCTCGCGGTCACAAAGGGCAGAACGCTCGCGCCGGCGGTCAGAGAAGATCGGGCTTCGAGGGCGGCCAGATGCCAATGAAGCGGCGTCTTCCCAAACGAGGATTTACCAATATTTTTGCCAAGCAGTATGCGTTGATTAATATTCGTGATCTCGATCGCTTCGAGAACAATACGACTGTTGATCCGACTCTGCTGATATCGGTAGGGCTAATCCGAAAAGTACTTGACGGTGTTAAGATACTCGGCGACGGAACGTTAACAAAGTCCCTGGTCGTAAAGGTGCATCGTGTCAGTGACACGGCGAAAGAAAAAATTGAAGGGGCTGGTGGAAAAGTAGAGTTGATATAACCAATGCTAAGTGGATTTCAGAACATACCGAAGATCCCAGAACTGAAGCGCCGCATCGGCTTTTCTCTTCTTATGCTGGCGGTGTATCGTATTGGTGTCCATGTTCCCACTCCGGGAATCGATGCCAAGGCCCTGGCTGCTTTGTTCCAGGACCAGGCCTCGAGAGGCACGCTGTTGGCAATGTTTGACATGTTTGCCGGAGGAGCCTTCAGCAATCTGTCAGTGTTTGCCCTCGGCATTATGCCCTACATTAGTGCTTCCATTATTATTCAGCTTCTGACAGTGGTTATTCCGTACCTGGAGCGCTTATCCAAGGAAGGGGAAGCAGGGCGTAAGCAGATCACCAAATACACCCGGATCGGAACCGTAATCCTCAGTGCCATTCAAGGGTTAGGAATAGCCTTTGGCCTGGAGCGGATGGCTCCTACAGGGGCGCCGATCGTTATCGATCCGGGCTGGGCGTTCCGCATCATGACAGTTATCACGCTTACGGCAGGAACCGCCTTTATCATGTGGATAGGTGAGCAGATTACTCAGCGAGGTATTGGTAATGGTATTTCACTGATTATTTTTGCTGGTATTGTCGCTCGGCTGCCTAACGCGATCGGCTTGGTCGTGGCGCAGGTGTCTGAAGGGGTCATCTCCTTCTTCCTCATGCTTTTTATCCTTGTGTTCATGGTACTGGTTATCGGTGGAATCATTTTCATGGAACGGGGTCAGCGCCGGGTTCCGGTTCAGTATCCCAAGCGGGTTGTAGGCCGTAAGATGTACGGCGGACAGAGCACGTATCTTCCGCTGCGCATCAACATGGCGGGCGTTATTCCTCCTATCTTCGCGTCCTCGCTCATGATGTTCCCGGCGACAATTGAGCAGTTCGTGGGCGCCGAATGGCTTCAATCATTCATGATGCTACTAACCCCTGGTGAGTTCCTGTATGAGTTTTTATATGTTATTCTGATTGTATTTTTCTGCTACTTTTATACCGCAGTGACGTTCAATCCGGTTGACGTAGCCTCGAACATGAAGAAGGGTGGAGGGTATATACCTGGTATTCGACCCGGCAAACGAACCGCGGAATACATTGAGCGGATTCTTACTCGTCTCACCTTTGGCGGGGCTCTGTATGTTTCAGCGGTGTGTGTGCTTCCATCGATTCTTATCAATAGTCTGAACATGCCATTCTACTTTGGTGGAACCGCATTGCTGATTGTTGTGGGTGTTGCTCTGGATACGGTCGCTCAGATGGAGTCACATCTGATTACTCGCCATTATGACGGTTTTATGGGTGCGGGAAAGCGATTCAAAGGCAGACGATAGCCACGTGGGTAGGTATCTCACAGTTGGATCAGTGCCTGACAGCGGCTTGCAGGTTTGA
>JAGOGO010000097.1 GCA_017996625.1 Deltaproteobacteria bacterium
GCCGTCAATGGTATGGACGATGATCCCGCAGCCTACTGCGCAGTATGGACAGATGGTATTTGTCTGTTTAGCATGCAGAATGCGCAGATCTTTTGCATAGGCGTGTACCGGGCGAAGATCAAACCCTAGACTGGTTAGGGTCACTCCAGCCGCGGCCGCGCCAGTGAGTTTGAGAAAAGTCCTTCTTGATAACTGGTGCATGATACCTACCCTTCCGATGATTTTATTGATTTTGCCAGATTTACTATTTACTTGTGTTTGACGTCTTCGATCATTTTCGCATAGTCAAACCCTTTCCAGGTCGGGCTCTTGTCGTTATGACATTCCACGCAAAGCTTTTCCGTGGGCTCCACCAGACCGGCTGCCAGGGCGGCCTGATGAGCTGCAGCGGGATCAGCTTGATATGCTTTCTTGTTCATGATCTTTACGGACTTGTAGGCACTACCCGGACCATGGCAGGATTCGCATCCGACATTGGAAAGATCGGCGCCAGCTTCAGCAGGCTTTCCGTAGCCAGTGGCATGGCAGGGGAGGCAAGAAGCATCCGCCGTGTAGTCTTTATTGGGATCCAGCTTTGATTTGGTTTTGATATCCGCTTTTACTCCAGGCTTCAAGTCATCCATGGCCTTGGCATGGTAGTCGCCCTGCCACGCTTTGTATTCTACCCGGTGGCAGCCGATGCACTTCTTGTTTCCCACGTACTTGAACTCCTGTGAGAAGCTGCAGGGTGCCTGCAGGAAGACCAACGCAAGGGCTCCCAGCAGAGAAAATGTAAATACCTTTGATATCGTGCTCATCATTTGCCTCCTTATGCTTTAGTATGACTATTGGTTTGATAGTAAATGGATCGTGATTCACAGGCACTCCTGGCCTGTGAGTTACAGGTAACCCTACGTGTTTCTGCCTAAACAACACACTGCATTTTTGCAGAAAAAATTATTTCGTCAACTATTATTCACTGTCGCAACAAGATTGACGGAAGGTTGAAAGGGTTCTGATGTATCGGGGATTAAATCTGTAACATAGTCGGAAAAGTATAGTGTTCATCGCCTTAGCTATCATCTGCTCTCGTATGTCTGTCCTGATCAGCGCTTGCGCCTGTAGTTACGTTTTTGCCACAATACGCATTATGCCCTCTTGTTATTAAGCAAGGTTTATACCGTTTTGTATGAATGCCTGTGAGATACCGCTTGTCATGGTAAGCCTTGACCAGGAAAGGTTTTTTTCCTTCCAGAAGAATTCCTTGCTTCCTCGTGCCCTACGCAGTGCTGACAACAAATTTTACACTCTGTAAACAAGCCTCTTTTTCGTATGGTTTTGCTCTTAAGGCGATTTCGCACTCTTGGGGGTCAGGAGCAGAGTAAAACAGAACCGTAGCCGGTCCAAGAGACTTCTCCATAAATGTCCAATCCATTGGAGCGGCTCACCATCATTACTGCGCAGCGATAATCAATTAGGCTTTCCTGAAAAAAAATGGACAGCTTTCATGCCTGCGCATTACCTGCTCGTGACGGTCCTGCAACAAAAAGCATATAAAGCTGCCGACTTAAAAACAGAGAGGGCTGTGTTTCTTCTTGGCACAACCTTTGCTTAGCTTTTAGCAAGGTCTTATGGAGGTAGCATCGTGAATGAGCCTTTTACTATTTTGATTGCTGATAGAAATCCTCGAATTCGCGAATTCTTACAGCGCGAGCTTTCTGAGGAAGGATATTTCACTAAACTAGCTAATGACGGACGAGAGGTGCTGCGAATGCTTCGGAGCACGCCTCCTGATCTTCTCATTTTGGATACTGATATCCCTTACCTGGACGGCGAAAACATTCTCAAGCGCTTGCAGGACGACTGCCCGGCGATTCCCGTGGTGGTACACGCGTTTTCTTCCGCCGAGATATCCGATTCCAGCGCGAAGTATCCTTTTGCGTTTATTGAAAAACAAGGTACCAATATTGACCGACTCAAATCGGTCGTTGCTCAGGTTCTGGAGGAGCATTATACAAAGCGCTAATATTCAAAAATCCGTAACCCGGTTGTCCTAGTGTCTCTTCCGTAATCCCGCTCCCAGCGGGACTACCTTTTTATTCCTGAAGGGTGACACGATTTCACTCTTTCAGAAAAGAATTTCCTTGTACCATAAGTCAACAGGAAAGTTAACAGCCTTTCCCATCTCCAGAGCGGTTCCGTGAACTTTCGTCCAGGTTGGGACGGCCTTCCCCAATTCTCTCCTCCTGATCGGTGCGTGTGTCTTCAGCTGAAGAGCAATGGTGACGTTCTTCCTGGGTTGATTGCCGGCAAGAATTAATTAATTAAGTCGCGCAAATACTTGCTAAAAAGCCTTCTCAATGATTAAATTAGGGTGAATAGTCTTTGTGCAACTGATTTCGACGGAATGGGCTCCGTTGAATGGTGCATCACGGGAGAATAGCAGCCAATGTGGTGGAAACAACTGAGTCTGCGAGCGCGGGTGTATGCTGTTTTGTTTTTCTTTGTTTTTATCGTGCTCGGAGGCGGGGTGGTAATGATCTGGTATACCTACCAGATGGAGACTCTTGTCGCTCGGCTGGTGAACAAGGACGTCTCCTCTCTTCAAGAAATCGGCAAGCTGCTCCGGGAGCTGGACAACCAAAAGGGATTCATTTCATACTTCTTTGTGGACGGAAATACGGAATGGCTTAAGAGGGCTGATTCTCATCCTCTTGAGTTCCGCGAGCGGATTATCCAGGTGAGAAAGCTCGCTCGCAGTAAGCAAGACAAAGCGATAATCCAGCAGATCGAGCAGCAGTATGACGAATACCTGGCCACCAAGGATCAGGTTATTACAGAAAGCGCAGCTGAAGGTGGACGAGCCAGTCTGGATCTCTACCATGAAGTGCTTAGTCAGTTCTTCAGCCTTCTGGGACTTTGCCAGCAATATATGGATGCGCAGCAGAAGCGCATTCAGGATACTCAGGAAAAAAGCGGGCTGCATGCTCAGCGGCTGAGAATCATTTCGGTTACGACGATGTCACTCGCGGTTTTTCTGGGTTGCCTGCTGGCAGTGATCTTAGTCAATCAGATTCTGGGCCCGGTCCGTCGATTGGCTATGGAGACCGATCGCACAGGTGGATCGGCCCGGCATGGCGATGAAGTCGTCGCTCTCGGTCATCAGGTTCGGACCATTATCAAGGATATGGAAAAATTCGCGCTGGTGGGAAAACTGGCTGCCGGTGTTGCTCACAGTATTCGCAATCCGCTTACCTCAGTAAAGATGCGTCTGTTTTCCATGGAGCGAAATCTGGAACTCTCCCCAATGCAAAAGGAGGACTTTGAGGTTATCTCGCAGGAAATCCGCCACATTGATACGATCGTGCGTAACTTCCTGGAGTTTTCCCGTCCTCCGAAACTCACTATGCAGTCGATTAGTCCCTCCGATCTAGTGGACAACGCTCTTCAGCTGATGCGCCATCGGCTTGAGTCATTCAATGTAACAGTGAAAGTTAACCGCAAAAAACGTCTGCCCCAGGTTTCGGCCGATCCGGAACAGCTCAAGGAAGTTCTCGTTAACCTCATGGTTAATGCCTGCGAGGCGATGCCCCATGGCGGAGCAATCACCGTTTATGAACATGAAGACATTGATGACACATCAGGCGTGCAATCGGCAGTGCTTGAACTGGGCGATGACGGACCCGGTATCCCCCCTTCGATCCAGGACAAAGTATTTCAGCCTTTTTTTAGCACCAAAGAAGAAGGAACCGGCCTCGGTCTGGCTATTGCCGCTCGCATCATCAATGAGCACGGGGGCCGGCTTGATTTGATATCATCTGAGGGAAAGGGAGCAACGTTTGTTATTAATCTGCCTTTTACAGAGGAAATCATCGGAATGAAGGAGGATCATGAGCACGATACTGCTGGTTGATGATGATTATCAACTACGGCAAAGTTTCGCCAGGATTCTTGCCGAAGAGGGGCATACGGTCCTTACGGCAGCTACGGGAGAAACTGGGATCGACACCATAAAAGAACAGAATCCCGATCTGGTGATTTTGGATGTCTGTCTGCCTGGCATTAACGGTCTGGAGGCATTTCGAGCTATCAGGAATATTGAACACAAGGTGCCGGTTATCATGATGACTGCTTTTGGCACTACCGAGACTGCTATCCAAGCCACGAAGCTCGGTGCTTTCGATTATGTGCTGAAACCCTTTGAAATTCCAGATATGCTTTCACTGATCAAGCATGCTCTGGAAGCTGGCCGGTTCATGCGATCTCGCGTTGAGATCGACGGTATTCCGCAAAGCACTGGTTCCGATGCCATTATCGGCCGCCATGATACCATGCAGGAGCTTTACAAGTCGATCGGACGGGTTGCTTCCACCGACGCAACCGTGCTCATCCGCGGTGAATCAGGCACAGGCAAAGAGCTGGTGGCCCGGGCTATTTATCAGCACAGCCTACGCGGCGACAAGCCATTTATGGTCATCAACTGTGTGGCCATTCCGGAAACGCTGCTGGAAAGTGAATTGTTCGGGTACGAAAAAGGATCTTTTACCGGCGCCGTCAACCGGCGTGTGGGCAAGATAGAGCAGGCTCATGGGGGAACAGTTTTTCTCGATGAGATCGGCGACATGCCGCTCAGTATTCAGGCAAAAATCCTCCGGCTGCTTCAAGAAAAGAACGTCGAGCGTCTCGGCGGTCGTATGCCTATTCCAGTGGACGTGCGAATCATTGCGGCCACAAATCGTGATCTCGAGGTTGCTCTGTCGGAAGGACGATTCCGAGAAGATCTCTACTATCGCCTCAAGGTGGTAACGCTTCGTCTTCCTCCTCTGCGTGAGCGACTCGGTGACGTCCCCTTGCTAACCGAATACTTTCTCGCTCGGTTCACCCGGGACATGGGGATCAACAATCCCGGCATCACTCCCGCTGCCATGACCATGCTGAGACAGTACCAGTGGCCTGGCAACGTACGTGAACTAGGCAATGCCATTCAGAAGGCACTGATATTCAACCGAGGAGGGCCACTGCGGCCCGAGGACGTGTCACAGGCGATCAGCGTCGATCAAGGTAAGATCAGTATCACCGATAGGTCGCTCAATGATGCGATAAGTCAATGGATTCGACAGGCTCTCGTTGCTGGCACCCATGAGAGTATGTTTGACTACTGCATGGATCACTTTGCGAGCATACTGATCAGAGAAGCATTGAATATCACCGGAGGCAATCGTACTCGTACAGCAAGAATTCTTGGACTTTCCCGACCAACGCTGCACGCGAAAATTGAAAAGTATGGAATAAAGCTTGAAACGTCGGTTTCTGAAGAGGATGGCGCTTGAGGTAAGCAGTACTAAGGTTCAAGGTGAAGCAGTAAGGAGTAAAGAGTGAGGAGTTAGGAGTTAGGAGTATATGCCCTCATCGCCTGCCTCTGGTCTCGCAGAGACGCTGAGCACGCGGAGAGAAAAAAGGATATAGTTATTTTCCCCTGCGCTCTGTGCGTCTCTGCGCGAAATTACGGGTGAGTACCAGGGAGGGAACTCCTTACTTTTTACTCCTCGCTTCTTACTGTATTTTCAACCTGACTTCTTGTGCGGAGCCATTCCTCACGGACAGCTTCTGCCTCTTCCACAGACAAAGTCTCCTGTTCGATTTTGCTCACTGGACCGATTTCTACTATGCAAGAAGTTATAAAGGCAGCAGTAACCTGATAGAGATCTTTCGTGGTCAGGTAGTCCTCGATGATTGAGTACCTCCCGAGAGAACCTTGAGAAATAAGGTTTCGGCGCATAATGCCGTTAAGCAGCGGGAGATCCTGAGGGGGAGTAATAATTTTATCGCCAATGATAAAGAAGAGGTTGGCAGTTGATGTTTCACAGATCCGCCCCCTCCAATCGAGAATAATCGCATCATCAAACCCCATATCCCGTGCACTTGTTTTCTGATAGAGGTTGCTAAGATAGCTGATGGTCTTATGGCGATAGAGCGATTCGTTGCCCCGAAATTCCTTAGCCAAGCATAACGCTACCGGACGACGAGCGTGAGACTCCAGGGCGTATGGTAACACCGCAATGGTGTTAACGCCTTCAGAGTAATTGAATACTCGGTTCTCAAAATCACTTCCTCTGGTAATAATAATTTTAATGCGTGCTTCAGTTAACTGGTTATCTGTAATAAGACAGCCAATGATGTGCGAAAAGCCCGGATCAGTGAACCGGATGTTGAAAAAGTCGCACGATGACTGAAGCCTCTCACAGTGCATATCCAGATAAAGAGGGACCGACTCTTTCACTTTGAGAGTGGTAAAAACTCCATCTCCAAAAAGAAAGCCTCGGTCAAAAACTCCGACATCTGTCTCACTTGCTTCACAATACGTACCATTTAAAAATATTTTCATCATTGAAGAACCCTTAGTATGCTTTGCGCCTTCACCAGCGTTTCCTCGTATTCTCTCTCCGGAATGGATTCATACACAACCGCACCTCCTACACTGAAGTATACCGTCCCATTGTGAGCAATCATGGTGCGGATAACAATACTAGAGTCCAAGAAACGATCATTGGCGACAAAAATAATCCCCGTGTAGAGATTTCGAGCGTATGATTCCAACTCATCGATTATCTCCATGCTTCTAATTTTAGGACAGCCGGTAATTGATCCTCCGGGAAAACAGGCCCGAATCAGGCTGGCGATGTCTTCTCCATCGCGCAACGTGCCCTCCACAATCGAGAGCAAATGCCACACATTGGGAAAACCCTCAATCCTCCGGTGCTCCCGAACCTTCACGCTTCCATATTCGCAGACTTTGCCCAAATCATTCCTCAGCAAGTCGACAATCATGGCTAGTTCAGCATCATCTTTTTTAGAGCCGAGCAGGAGGAAACGATTTTTCAGGTCTTCTTCCGGATCATTGCTTCTACTGATGGTTCCTTTGATCGGACGCGTTTCAACCAGCGCATCTTCAACCTTTAAGAATCGCTCCGGTGAACTGGAAAGAATGATTGTACCGCCGAAGTTAAGATAGGCGGAGAAGGGAGCTGGGTTGATTTCATAGAGCTTGAGAAAAATGGCATATTCATTGCCATAATATCGGGCTTGGAACCGTTGCGAAAGATTTACCTCATAGGCATCACCCTTTTTTATGTACGCGATGATTTTTTGAACCAGGTCAGTGTACTCCTCCTTAGTGCAGCAGGATACAGGTTCCTGCCCGGCAGAATACGTTTGCAGCGGCGCTAGCCCCGAATCTAAACGCTCTAAGATTTCGCAAGGGTCACGAAATCCGTCACCCACGTCGACCTGAATCAGGTGGACTTCTTGTCTGCAGTAGTCGAAGATCAGAAGATTCCGGTGGTAAACCATTTCCATGATGGGCAGGCAAAGGTCATCGTGGGTGGTCACTGGTAATCGCTCAATGTAGCGGGCGGCGTCATAGGAAAAGTATCCGATTGCTCCCCAGTGATTGAGGGGGAACGGCTGTGTTCGCACTGAGTAATGGTTGAGAGCTTCCCGAAACAGGTGAAAGGGGTCGATCGTCATGCTGGTCACGGTACGGTCGACCCAGAGTTCAGCATGATTCATTGTGTGTCGGATTCTGAGAAAAGGATTGGTACCAAGGTATGCAAATCGGGAATTGTCGGGATTTCCTCGGCCGCACAGTAGAACGGAATAGGGCTCTTGATGGAAATGGGAAAAGACGATTTCCGGATCAGCCTTTTTCGGAAGCGCACATGTTCGAAAGGACCTTATTTTGGGCAGTATTCCTGAGAGATTCGCGATCATATCACATTCAAAAAATTTTTCATGATAGTATTGCCGCTCTCGGTCAAAAAAGATTCGGGATGAAACTGAACGCCAAAGATCGGATACTCTCTGTGATGCAGGGCCATCGGAATACGATCACGTTTACCATGTACATCAATCTCTGTGTAAGCATCAACATCTAAGCAGGCAGGGATATTATCAATGACGAGGGAATGGTAACGAGCAACGACAAGCGGATTGTTCAAACCACCAAAGAGATACTCACCGTTATGGAAGAGCTGGCTGGTTTTTCCATGAACCGGAACAGCAGCCTCTCGGGTTGTTCCGCCGAACGCCTCATTGATACACTGCATTCCCAGGCAAACGCCGAGAAATGGCAGGCAGGCTCCAAATTCGCCGATGATCTGGAGAGAGCAGCCAGCATCTTGAGGACGCTTCGGGCCGGGAGAAATAATAATCCCGTCGGGCGAGAGTCTGCGGATATGGCTGGGGCTGCATTCGTCATTACGCTTCACCACTATATCTACCAGCTCGGTAGTCATCACCAGCTGGACTAAATTGTAGGTAAAGGAGTCGTAATTATCGATCAGCAGTATCCTCTTCATCTCTCTCCTTAACCCTGGCGACATCGAAAAAAGTCCAGCTTGTCAGCTGGGGACACTAAGCTGAGGTGCAACCCGCGAAGCGGGACCCATTCTTCAGGCCTTGTGCGCCTTGTAGCTGGAGCTTTTTCTCGCCATATGCTGCTTTGCTTCTTGCAACTTCATCAATCTTGGACCACCAGCAAGGCATCATCCCGATGCGGGAACGCGTCTCTTGCGCATTGCGCGGGAGTTGCACACCTACCGAATCGGTAACCGGGGGTGTGCTGCCCGGATCATTACTCGCGAGAAGATCTTTCTTCGGTTTTTTTCAGTTCGCACGGCATGTTTTTGTGCACCAGCCTCTTTTTCTCTGTGCAGTAGAGAGCCTGGAACGTTCTACAACTGTTGGAGCCGTCTACCGCATCTTCTTCCGGCCACCTGGCATACACGCAGCGAAGATCACAGAAATCCATTGGTATCCTCCAGAGACGTTCTTAACTGTCTTTGCTTTTCTTCTTGCGGCTTTTTTTTCGGGTTCGTACCGCCTTGCCCGACAGCAGAATCGCGCGTATCGATAACTGACCTGTGCCTGGTTCGGTAGCCCGCAGGCGGTGCAGATTCACAATTGCATTTGCACCCATCTCCTGGGCCTTGCGAAGCAGGAGGATAAGCGCTCTCTTTTCTGCGATGCGGAGATGTCCGTATCCAGCTGTTCCCGTAGCCTCGATTTCTCCGTAGTCGTGTTCGATTTCCCTGCCGGGAATCGTAGCGTCAGAGACCACGATGATTTTCTTTTTCAGCTCGTCCAGAGTAGTATCCAACGCCGCAAGCTCTGCCTGCTTCCGTATTTTTTTTCGTATTTCCGCAAACACGAAGCTGAAAACAAGCACGAAGGGGATTGTCACGAGCAACGCAGAAGCGCATGATTCGATAAAATTTTCCATAGCCTTAGAAGCTGTAGCCTATACTCTATAAAACCCAATTACATATTAGTGCCTGGGACTTGGCGTATGAACTCTTAGATTCTGCTAAACCGCTCCGGCCATATCGCTTTATGCGGAATGCCGGTTCGTCCACCCACTGTGCGGCTGACTTGCCCTGCAGCCCAGGAGGCAAAGTCGAGAGATTGGCGGATCGGCCACGCATGCAGGAGACCATAAATGAATCCAGCATGGAAAACATCTCCGCATCCGGTCGTGTCAACGGTATCTACTGGATACGGCCGCTGTCTGATAACCTCGCCTTCCACCAAAGCCACTGATCCACGGGAACCGAGCGTGACAGCCGTGACTTTCGGTCCCAGGTCTGCCAACAGGTGACATGCCTCCACCGGGTTGTCTCCACCTGTCAGAGCGGCTGCAAATCCTTCCGAAGCAATAAAGCAGGTGCTGAGTCGGGCGAAGTCGAGCATGCCTTCCCGCAGGGTGCCGGCATCTACAACCACAGGTATACCGGCGTTCTTCGCCATACAGCAGGCTTCCAACCCTGCCTCGACAAAATACCCATCAGTGTGAAAGACGTGAGCGGATTTCAGCTTGCCGCGATCGATTTCTCCAGTATTAAGAGAAGCGCCGGTAGGAGGTTGCCAGAAAATTGTACGGCGGCCGCTGCCTGCTTCGACAACAATAAAGGCGAACTGCGAACTGGAGTTATTTCGCACGACCAGACCGCTGGTATCGATACCTTCACAGTCCAAGGACTCCCTGGTGGCGGTGCCGAACTGATCATCGCCGATAATTCCGGCGAAAGCACAGGAGCTTCCCCAGCGGGAAAGTGCCGTAAGGGCGGTGGCAACCGGTCCACCGCCCTGAATTACCATACCGCTGAACTGGCATTTTGTATCTGGGGATGGATAGGAATCTACAGTGCCCAAATAGTCCAGTGAGCATTTCCCGAGGCCGAAGACGTCAATTGCCATAGTGTTGGTCAATTTGTTATTGGTTGAGTGTTGCCTGGTGGAGAATTAAACGGATAAGAGCTTTCTCTGGGGGATTGTTCGACAGAATATGCCTATTTCACCATCCCTTGGTCAGCTGCTCTGCCATTCAGTGAATTAACCAATTCTCCATTTAACCGCTATACCATTCTTCCTTGCCATCAATCTTCTACCAGCCTCTGGCTGACGAAGCTGCACATGCCGAAAATAATGTCCAGCGGTAGAAAGTGGTGCGTTTCAGCGTCGCAAAGAATGCTTACCGACGCTGGAAATTCTTCATCGATAGCTCATAGGACATACTGCAAGGGCATCTTAGGCGCTGCCGGCAATTCTATAGAGGCATCACGGATGTTCCTGTGCTCAAAACTGCGCCACTGTTTTCTGGTGACGATTACTATAGAAAGATCCTGCTCTACTGTCAAGTACCGTAGTTTTTCTTAGGCTTTTGCATGATTGACAGTTTCAACACTTTTCCGTAAGGTATAGTTAACGACCGGTTTGCTTTATCTCACCGTTTATGTCCAATTCTGATCTCTTAGTCGACCTGCACATCCAGATACAGGGCGATAAAGCAGTTCGAGAGTATATTCATCAAACGT
>JAGOGO010000098.1 GCA_017996625.1 Deltaproteobacteria bacterium
CCTTACAATGCTACTTGTCCATCTGCGTCCATCGCTGATTGTCGTGTCAGCACGCCACACCGCATACGCGAGAGTTTACAGGTTAAAGCGTATACATCCGACAAGTCAAGAGAAAAAGAATGGTGAGGAGCTTGCCAGGTACAGCTGTGAATCGAGAAGCCGGATGAGATAACCCATGGTGGAGTGCGGACAACGAGCACACAGGCCACATAGGCCATCGAGGCCGAAAAGAAAAACACTTTACATCGTGCTGGCAGCTTTGTACTATCAACAAGAATCTATGCTCTTTTTGGTACCCTGGTACTCTCAGGAGGAGAAAACCGCTTTGACCCGACAGAGATGCGATCATACCTGCACGGACTGGAAGAACACGGATTCTCTTCTCTCCACCTCCCTGCCATGAAACCTCACGACCAGCATTCATCCGGAGGGCTAGACTATGTCTCTGCAGCACTGTTCAGGAAACAGGGTTGCCACGCATCGGTTTTCAGTCAAAGAGAAGATACTCATGGGAATGGCTATTTACGGTGCCGTGGCTGTCGGAATCTATGGAATCTATCTGCAAAGCGGTATGGCGGCGCTGTTTTATTTCGGATTCGTCAGCTTTGCCATGCTTTTTCTTTTTGGGTACGGACTCTGTTCACACTGTCCTTATATCTATAAAGAGTATAAAGATTGTCTCTTCCCTCCCTGGGGTCATATCTATCGCAGAATCTTCACATATCGCCCTGGTAAATTTAATCTGTTCGATAAGGCCTGCTTCTTTGGAACTCTCGTTGGTATTTTTGCGATTCCCATTCCCTGGCTCATGAAGACTCCTGTTATTTTAGCTTCGTTTCTTGTGTTCTATGGTGCCACCGTAGCAGGCTTTGCATTATATGAATGCAAACGATGTCAGCACGGCTACTGCCCGTTCAATAAGAATGAGACATGGAAAAACACCTGATCGGCGTTATAGCTGATACGCATGGTCTGATGAGGGCCGAAGCACTGGAAGCGTTGAAGGGCTCCGAGTTGATTATTCATGCCGGCGACATCGGCAGCCTGCACGTGCTTGAGAGCTTGCGAACGATAGCGCCTGTTGTCGCTGTTCGAGGCAACACTGATAAGGAACCATGGGCACAAGTTCTTCCCATGTGGGAAGTTGTTGAAATCGAACAGGCTCAGCTCTATATCATCCATGACCTCAACGAGCTTGACCTTGATCCTGCTGCGGCGGGATTCAGTGCCGTTATCAGCGGGCATTCGCATCAGCCTTCCATAAAGACTCGTAAGGGAGTTCTCCTGCTCAATCCAGGCAGCGCGGGGCCGCGACGGTTTAACCTCCCGGTCAGTGTGGCATTGATGTGTGTAAAGGGTGGAATAGTTGAAGCCCAGCTCATCGAGTTACCACATGGCCGGGGTGCCACTCGAATCGGACCACGATAAGAGCTGGTGGAGGAAGATAATGATATAATTCAGCTACGATACTATTCGATGTCCGCGGTCGACATGACAGGCTCTGATGTTGAGTTTCGCTCCGCTCAACCCAACCTACCCACTAAGCAACTTCCGCATCTAAAGACGAGCGATGGGGCGAGAGGGGTGTCATCCCGAACCATGTGCTGAAGGCAGTCCAGTATTGTTCCGGGATCTTTTTTCAGGATCTATTTCTTTGGCAGCCGAATCCGGTAGGTCCTGAAACCAGTATCAGCACAGGTCCCATAGTAGGTTTCAGGACGACGATTGTTCGAGCATTTTCAGCGACAGAGGTGCTTTCCTTGGACAATCCTGCTTTCGTATCGCGGGCTTAGATGCTCACAAGGGCGGTCATGTGAGTTGATCCACTGCAGGTGGAGAAACCCAACGAAGCCGTCTGCCCGATGCACGAAGAAATCGACTGCACCTCGATACGCTTTACGATTCCTCGCCTTCAGTATAGGTGCTTCCCTTGTCTGGTGTAATAATCGAGTCAGCGATTGCGCTCAGTAAATCCACTTGTTTAGCCCTTGGTTAATAGTAAAGAATCCGATTCTGCAGGATTGCCTCCGGATTTATCAAGGTATTCTGGAGAATGAAAGTGCTGATGTGGCAGCACCTTAGTCGGATTCAACCTCGGAGGCTCCAAAAACCGCTTTACATTCTATCAGCGGCGATGTACTATCCTTAGCAAACCGTTCTCTGTTGTGTTTTCAGTTAATCTCGGGAGGAGAAGAACGCCTTGAACCGACAAAGCCACGATCATGTCTGCGCGGGGTTGAAACAGAGCTATTCGCTTCAGCCCGCCCGCCATCAAACCGTATTATCAGCACCTATCCGCTGTCCAAACGGCGTCATTTTTTGTCCGGGTTTCCGGATGCCTATCACCTGTGCTCTACCAAACAAACTGGATTCTACGAACAAGTCAGATATGTCACCTGAAACCGATACGCGCCGCGTTGCGCGGGCCTGGGCGCCTTTGGCCGGAAGGGGTTGTTACGTGGCTGTCAGCCGAGCCGATGGAATCGTCGAGATGGATCAAATCCAAAGTGGCCTGGCTATAACCCGACGGACACGGACCGGATGGAATTGTAAGCCTTACCGATTTGGATGGTGGGAGCGCCGCCTGGCAATTTGGTTGAGAACGGCCTTTATAACGAGGACTGCACCTGTCTATATACTTATGGTACTCGGAGGAGGCTAAACACTATGATCGAGAAGATATCCGCAGTTAATCCAGCCACAACAAGCCCTACAATCAAGGAACGAAGTGTATCCTATGATATTCATAATATCAGTCCGAACGAGATGGACGCACTAACATTGGCCATGTTCAAAAGAGGAGAAATATCTCTAAGTGAGAGGCTGCCTTTCATTCCAGTAGATACAAAGCGTATGGGTCAAGCCGCAGGAGAAGAGGTCCATTTCCACTATTATTCACGAGTATGGGACGACCCGGACAGAAGACGTGATATGATGCGAGAGTTCAAGAGTATTTTGCAGGATCAAATACAAGATAATGATAGCCAGATGAATATCCATGCTACGAAAGATGCATTATCGCTGCTCGAGCGATTAGAACCCAACCAATCGTTTGATAGTGTTTTGAAAGAAAGTATCGCAGAAAACACGTGACTATCTCCATTGAGGAAGCGGCAATGGACATCTGTGAAAGGATGTGGCCATGCCTATCTTCAGAATGACCGTTGTCGCTCCCGGTGCCTCGGACGTAGCAAAGGCCGTCAGTCGAGGTTGGGTTGATCGGCCGCAGGCGGAAAGACCCGACAAAGATTCCCATTTGCGATGTTGGGTTTCGATCCGCTCGACCCAACCTACCCGCTGAAGAATCTCTTTACCACGGCTCTGTTCCCCGCCCGAGATCCTTCGTCCCGCTGCACGCGGAATTCAGGATAAGAGTGCTCGTGAGCACGGTGTATTATTCCTTCACTGCCTTTCTTGAACAAGAGTGATGGTGAATCGAAGCTGAACCATAGTGTCATCATGGTCCAGTAGCTGCAGAAGGCCGTGGTGTGAGAACTGGAGGTTTCTTGCTATCAGGCAACGGTTTTCAGCTGCTTCTCATGATGCAACTCTGCCGGATCAGCTCAAGCGTTGCCTTCTCCTCCGGAGAGAGGCCGAAATCGTTTTCACTAAATAGCTGCTGCGCTTGCGATATAACCCGAAAGAGCGTTTGATCCCGAAAACAGTCGATTACGTATGGATGCACATAGTACGTGCGGCAGATGGTTGGGGTATTCCCAAGCCTGGCCGCAGTCTTCTTCATTGCGTGCACGATTTTTGTTTTCGCCTCTCTCTCTGATGCCGCCGGACCTGAGCGGTAGAGTTCGGTTGCAGCAAAAACAGTTCCCCCCCAGGTCCGGAAATCTTTAGCCGTGAAATCGCTGCCGCTGATTTCTCGGAGATAGTCGTTGACATCTCCGGAGTCAATGAGACGAAGCTGACCCGCCGTATCCTCATACTGCAGCAGTTCCTGGCCTGGCAACTCCTGATACTGCCGCGCCAGGCGGGCCAAGCGCCGGTTACTGATGGCTGCCTCTAATCGTTTGCCTCGTTTTCCTTCAAATCTCATATGCAAAACGGAACCGGATATTTCCACATGCCAGTCCCTGAGTGTTGTCAACCCATAGGTCTGATTGATTCGTGTATATGCTGAATTGCCGATCCGAAAGAGTGTTTCATCCATCAGTCGCACAACAAAGGCTAACACTGTTTCTCGGGAAAGAGCCGGACGGTTCAGATCATGGTCAACCTGTTCTCGTATAGAAGGGAGAACATCGGCAAACAAAGTCATGCGATCAAACTTAGTAAGATTTCTGATCTCTTCCCAACGAGGATGATAGATGTACTGCTTTCGTCCGCGGTCATCCCGTCCGGTTACCTGGATGTGACCATCCTGCTCCGGGCAGATCCACACATTCTTCCACGCGGGAGGAATGATAAGCTTTGTCAGCCGATCGAGGGAGAGCTTATCCCGTATGCGCGCTCCTTGGGCGTCGAAAAAGATGAACCCTTTTCCGCAACGCTGCCTGCGGTACCCGGGCCGGGCATCGTTGATATAGCGCAAATTGGCTCTATGCGCGGATTGAGCCGGATCGGCCTCCGGAGAACAGTCAACTGAGGTGTGTCGAATAATATTGCCTTGGCTGCTCATTGTGGTACTCACAGGACCAGCACTGATTTGATGAAATACACGTAAGAAATATACTAACGCGTATGGCAAAATGGTATGAATAATCGTGATCGCACCACGCACCATGCGATTTTGAATAGGCCGTTAGAAACATAATTCGTAGAGAAGGATAGAGGCAGGATAGTTTGCCAGCACTGTAAAACGTGGTTGTACGACTATTGATTATTGAATCGAAGCCACTCCTGTCCGAATAAACAGAAAGAAGGATTTGGTGATATTGTGGACAGCAGTAGCGCAGGGAACCTTTTACATTTGCTTTCCGGGGCGGGCTCATAGCAAGATACTGCTATGGGCGGCTAAGAGCGAAAATAGTACATAAAGGGAGGCTTAGCAGGAGAGGTTCATCACACAGTGGGGGTATGAGGACTTGATGGAAACACTATTGCCTACCGGTGTAATCCTATCCGTAAGAATGGAGCTCTGAGCCAGGAAAGGCAGACACCGAGCGAGTGACGTCTGGAAAAGCAAGAGCTTAGCCAAGGACGACCCCGGGGGGATGCCCCCCGGGGTCTACCAAGCTGCGGACCATCTCTCTACTGATGCGTTATCGAGATGTATTCTGAGCGGATGTCGTAACGGCTCCGTTTTGCCGGCCTTCTCTGGGCTCCACAAGGGTGTCACTCCCTTCACATCAGACTGTGGCAGGCATCCTTTGTTGAACAAGATAACGGCAAAAAACAAAGTCCAGAGCCTTGGGGTTTCGTTGAGAAGTCTTCGCTACGAAATGCGGAGCCGCAGCGTAAAAAGTTCTCGTTCTTGAATCTCTTGTGCCCGGGATACAATTTTAGATATGTCTGAATATACTCCTATATTGCATCCCGAAAGCTCGTCTGCCTTGCCGGAGGCAATAAAAGCAACCAGATTTGCGACCCTGTCTGCTGGTATGTCATGGCCGGCTTTCAATGACTGGCAGAGCCATGCACTATATTTTCCGGCATGTTCTGACTGCACGAAAGATTCTGTCAATCTGGTGCGCACAAGTCCGGGATTGACGGAAAAGACCTTTACTCCGTAAGTGCTTGCCTCGTGAGCGACAACTTCACTGAAACGCACGAGTGCAGTTTTACTTGTTGAATAGGCGCTTGCACCGGGAGTGGAAGTCAATGCGGCACCGCTCGTGATATTAATGATGCGTCCACCGCCTCGAGTTACCATCTGCGGTAGAATGGCTCTCGTGCACAGAAACGGACCTCGGAGATTGACTTCGATACAGCGCCACCAAGCCTCTGCATCAATGTTCCAGACGGGACCCGATGGCTCTGCTCTCCCTGCGCAGTTCACCAGCACATCTACTGGTCCCAAGCGGTCTGATACTTCTTCAGCCATACGACGAACCTCGTCAGCGTCGCTTATATCTGCTGTAAAAGCTGTCGCCTGTCCACCCTTCTGCTTAATCAGATCGACCGTTTCTGCAAGCTCGCATTCGGTTCGCGAGACCACGGCAACATTTGTTCCGCTCCGAGCAAGCGCTAAGGCGATTGCTCGTCCGATACCCCGTCCTCCTCCCGTGACGAGTGATACTCGGTTAACCTTCACGATCTTCTTCCCTCTGCTAATAACGGCACGTGGCAGGTTCTTAGACCAGCGGCTGCACTGCAGTAGCGCAGCACTGCGAGGCAACCTATCAAACAGATTTGAAGAAATCGTGAGAAAATTGTGGAGATTTCGTGTAAAATATCAAACGGCCTTGTGGAAAGGGAGAAGATACGGTAGGCTTGATCCTGTTTGAACGTCGTTGCAAGGGGATAGTATTAAAGAACAAACTGGCGGGTATAATGCGAATCGGACTTCGGACTAAGTTTCTCATATCGTTTATACTGATTTCTGCTGCGCTTGTCCTCAGTATGTTCATTATCTCCCACTTTGTTGCATTTCGAAATTTTTCTCGATTTCGGGATGAAATCGAACGAGATCAGATAGGCCGCCTGATATGCCGCCTGCAGGAAGAATATCAGAATCATCACGGATGGGAGGATATCAGGAAAAATCCTGCCAAACTAAGAATGATTATTCCTCCACCCGTACTCACAAACAACCCCTTTATGCCCGCTCCAGTTGTGGTTCCCCCTCCAGAGTTTTCAAAAGAACTCTTTCCCAGTAACCAGGGCACTGTTCTTGACAGTAACGGCCCCAAGGGAGCTTGGTCGAATTTGGCCAGGAGACGCATCCCGTTTTCACCTCCTTTCGACCTGTGGAAGCGGATTACCCTGTATGATGACCAGAAACAGTATATAGCAGGGATCTTGACCCCTGAGTGGAGCGCGGAGCCGAAGGTTATAGTGGTAGGCGGGAACACCGTAGGCTGGTTGGACATACAAGAGCATGAATCACCTCATCTCTTTACGTTTCTCTTGTTTATCCGGAGCCAGGCCAGTAGCCTGTATGGAATCAGCATGGTAGCGTTTTTGGCCGCCACAACAGCTGCTTTTTTCCTTGCACGACATCTGCTCGCTCCTATAAGACAATTGACGCGAGGGACGCACTCCTTTGCTGCCCGCGATTTTAGTTCCCGAATAGACGTTCGTTCCTCCGACGAACTGGGAGAGCTTGCGTCTGATTTCAACACCATGGCTGAAGCGTTAGAAAAGTATGAAACGCTGCAGAAGCAGTGGCTCCTGGATATTGCTCATGAGCTGAGAACTCCATTATCGATCCTGCGCGGAGAAATAGAGGCCCTCCAGGATGGCGTCTATCAGATGAACGGAGAAAGGCTTGATTCATTGCATGCTGAAGTACTGCATATGAGCCGCATCGTTAACGACTTGCACGAGCTGTCTCTTACAGAAAGCGGCAGTCTCTGTCTCAAGCGGGAACCTTTACCTATCCTGAAGATAGTCAAAGAACAACTCTTGTTGTTCAGCACGTCTTTTGAACAACGCGCTATCACGGTTACCAATCGGATTGATGACACGGAAGCTATTACGGTCATGGGTGACCATGACCGGCTCGCCCAGCTGTTCGCTAACCTCCTTGAGAATACGCTGCGCTATACGTATTCACCTGGATCGTTGGTCCTGTCGAGAGCAGTCTCGAACGCGCACCTATCGCTCTATTTTGATGATTCCGCGCCAGCTGTTCCCGATGAATCGCTAGGCCGTCTCTTTGATCGGCTGTATCGTGCTGATCCTGCTCGTACCCGAATCCGAGAAGGAAGCGGTCTCGGTTTGTCAATTTGTAAGCACCTCGTCGAAGCCCACGGCGGCAGCATACGGGCTGCACATAGTTCCCTGGGTGGGCTGAGAATTGAGGTCACTCTTCCCTTAACATAAGCAGCATTGGGTTTGCCATGGACAAGCCTCTTATTCTTATTGTCGAAGATGAACGAAAAATCGCCGCAGTTCTTCGTGAATATCTGGACCGGGCCGGGTACCGTGTCTTGATGCTCGAGCGGGGAGATATTGTCGTCACGTATGTAAAAAAACACGAACCAGCGCTGCTCCTGCTCGATATCATGCTGCCTGGCTTGGATGGGAGAACCGTATGCCGGGAAATACGGTCATTCTCCGATGTCCCGATTATCATGATTACTGCACGGGTCGAGGAGAATGACCGTCTTATCGGGCTTGAGCTCGGGGCTGACGACTACATCTGCAAACCGTTCAGTCCCAGGGAAGTCGTTGCCAGGGTCAAGACGATCTTGCGCAGGGCGTATCCGCGTCAGAAAGGTAACATCTTGACAGTCGGTCCGGTGATCCTGGACTCGGAAAGTCATTCAGTTACCGTAAATGGGACCGGACTGAAATTAACCCCCAACGAATTTACACTGCTGCAAACCTTGCTGGCCCGTCCTGATCGGGTGTTTACTCGCAGCGAATTAGTAGGCGCTGTACAAGGCTATAATTTTGAAGGATACGAACGCACTATCGATAGCCATATGAAGAACTTAAGGAAGAAAATTGCCTCACTACTGCCTGATCAGGAACTTATCAGCACCGTGTATGGTGTTGGCTATAAACTTAACTCCAGTTCTTCTCTTGGACAGCCGCCATCATATGAGAGTGCGGTTAGGTGAGTGTGAGGAGCAAGAAGAACGGAGACAAAGAGGCACCATGTTGCCCGCGTATACATCAGCGGATACGCCAAGCTGTTTTACGCTCTTCAAATAACTCTTGCGATTATACCGCACTTAGGCTAATCAGCGACTGCCTTTACTATCACCTCAGCATCATTCTAAGGCCAGTAGGCTCGAATGGCAGTTCCCTTGCCCGGCGAACTGAGCACCACAAGGGAACCACCGGAAAGCCGCACCCGCTCCAGCATCGACGATAATCCAAAAGCAGAATCAGGCTTATTGGGAACACGAGGTGCCTTCACCGAAAAGCCGCAGCCATTATCTACTATCGATAGTACCAACTGCCCCTTTTCTTTTCCAAATGAGATCTCTACTGTCGTGGCGTGGCTGTGATTGCTCACATTGTTGAGCGCCTCCTGCAGCACTCGGAACACCACAATCTTGAGCGATTCCGGGATATCTTCCTCATTGATATCAAGGACAGTCGAGACTCTGCAGGTAGGATGCAGCTTATGAAATTCCCGGCAATGGTGCCTGATCGTGGGCAGCAGCCCCAGATCATCGAGCATCGAAGGACGCAGGTTCACCATGATGCGGCGCACCTCGGCGATCATTTCGTCAATAACCCGCACCGTATCCTTAAGAGAGTTCTGGATCACCACAGGTTCATCCTTTTCCGGCGTTAAGCGCTGAAGCTTCATCTTGATGGCGCTCAGGGATGCGGCAATGCTGTCATGCAGGTCCATAGCCACGACCTTTCGTTCATCTTCCTGAGCAGTGAGCAGCTTGAGGCTGAGCTTCCGCAGCATTCGTGCGGACTCCTGCAAGGCTTGCTCACTTTGTTTACGCTCCGTAATGTCGATACCCATCTCCATGATGAGGGTGGAACCGTCTGTATCAGTAAAGGGAAAATCGAAGATATGGTAATTGCGGCTGTCCGGACCGGTACATTCCCACTCAAGAGGCTGCATAGTTGTGAGCACCGTATAGGTCTCGCAAATATCACAGGGTTGATTGCGTCCGAACAAGTGCTCGAAGCAACGCTGCCCGTGATCTTCCCCAAATCTGTCCCGAAAGAAGCGGTTGGCAAAGGAGATATGATAATCTGACGTGAGCAGGATAAGATACGCTGGCAATGTCTCCAGGAGGTCATATAATCTTTTTCGCTCTGCTTCTATTCTCTCCCGAGCCCGTAAGCGCTCGGTGATGTCTTTAGCGATGACAAAGAGACCTGCCAACCGTCCATCGACCTTGACTGGTCCACCGGTCAGCAGCAATTCCACCCTGCGACCATCTTTGTGGATCATGGCCGTCTCCAGTTCCTGGATATCCCCTTGCACGGAGGCTTGGAAATGCTGGACGGTCTTCTGCAATTGGTCCGGAGCACATAATTGCGGAAACGTTATTGTGCGGAGTTCCTCGCATGTATAGCCGCTGATCCGTTCACAGGCCGGGTTGGTGTCCAAGAAGCGGCCCTCAAAATTAACCATAAAGACGCCGTCGAAGTTCTGCTCATAGAGCGAACGGAAGCGTTCTTCGCTTTCCCGCAGCGCTTTCTCAGTCTTTCTGCGCTCGGTAGCATCAGTGCCGACCGACAGGAATTCCATCAGATGGCCGTCAGTGTCGTAGATGACTAAGTTGGTCCACTCCATCCATACCCGTTCACCGTTCTTACGCATGTTCTCGTGCGCATTAAAGTGGAATCGGTCGGGATTTGCTAAGAGTGCATCGACCATAGTCGCCAAGTCGCGGCCGGTGCTTTCCTGCTCCGGAATGATTGTACCGACAACTGTATCGGTCAACAATTATTAGACACCGAGTAAGACATTTTATGCAGCCGATTTCTTCAAGCGCATCTGTTCGCTGCGCACCTGAGCCGGCGTTTTGTTGCCGTGGCGTTCAATGAGCCACTCAGTGTTATAGAGCTCCTTGAATTCCAGCAGCGCCTGCCGCAGCTCTTCAACGGTGTCGAAGGAGCGCACCCACAGCAGGTTCTCTTTCAGCGTGCGGATGAAGCGCTCAGCACAGCCGTTTCCTTCGGGCTCGCGCA
>JAGOGO010000099.1 GCA_017996625.1 Deltaproteobacteria bacterium
GGTGGATGCCTACTATGGAAGAGTGGATAAGAACAGAAGATTTATCGATCGGTATACCTGCACCATGACGATGAGCAAGGTCTTGGGCAAGGGGCTCTATGAATATCAATGCGATGTGCTCTTTGCTGAGGCAGGCCATTTCGGCCTGAATATCCGCATTACTCCGAACCATCCTACTCCGGAAAGCCGGCATGCGATGGGACTGGTGGCATGGGGAAGCGCGTAAACCGGGTTCAGGCCGGCCGCTGGTCGTCAGAAAACACGAATCAGCAGATACCTGGCACAATGATACTCCTTCATACCATTTTCGATCCCGTGAACGAGAATTAATACGCATGCTTTCTTGCGTAAAAATACGCAAGCCAATCACAGTAGTATTCCCTTGACTTGTCAGGAAATCAGCTTAAAATCACCTGCAGACCAGATACAAGATGGTAGCTGCTGCTGCTTGCAGTGACAAGCACCAGCTTGTACGAGAGGAGACCGCTCGATGGTGAAGCAGGAAGAGACCCAAGGAGTGTTCTATTTCCCAGGCATCGTGCAGATCAGAGACAGAAATGATGCTGAGGGATTCTATGTGTCGCAGGCCGAAAGCAGGACTATCTGCGGATTGTTTATTCATACGGACGTTCCCCTAGCCAAAGGAGAACGAGTCCTCGCCGCCATTACTCTTCCTCATACTGGCGAGCCGGTCTTTGTTGAATGTGAAGTGGTCTGGGCAAGGAATGCAGAAAAAGGCAGGCCGGGAATGGCCGTACGATTCATTAATATCGCTGAGGCCGATCGGCGAGCCCTTGAGGTATTCTTTCGAATGAAGTCAACTTCGCAGCAAGGCGACTGATTAACCGGGCGACATGGTCTTGTTTCATTGTTTCCCGTTTCCTGTTGTTCCTGAAGGCCTTACCATAGGAACAAAACGAACCGGCATCAGTTCTTCCGTCCTGACAGTTGTTCCGTGTTTGACGGCTTTGATCAGCTTCTGAACGCTGCCCGCATCGCCCACAGGCACAATCAGCCGGCCCCCTTCCTTGAGTTGTTGTACCAGTGCCCGCGGAATTTCCGGTGGAGCGGCGGTAACAATGATGGCATCGAACGGTGCTTTTTCCGGCCACCCCTGATACCCGTCTCCTAGTCTTACATAAACATTTTTGTAGCCCAACATTCTCAGACTTTCTGTCGCTTGCTTGGCCAAGGGTTCGATAATCTCTATGGTATAGACTTCCTTGGTGAGCTGAGCGAGTACGGCTGCCTGATACCCTGATCCGGTACCGATCTCAAGTACGCGGTCATCTGGTTTTAGCGCAAGGGCTTCCGACATGACCGCTACGATATATGGCTGAGAAATTGTCTGACCTTCCGCAAGTGGGAGTGCGTTATCAGTATATGCTAGACTTCGGAGCGCTTCGGGAACAAAAAGATGGCGGGGCACCTGCTTCATCGCTGCCAGAACCCGGGGGTCTTTTACCCCCCGATCAGCAATCTGTGAGCGTACCATTTCAGCGCGAAGATGCTCGAAATCGGCTGCCTCTGCTGCCAAGAACATTGACAGAATAAGACACAAGCACGCAAGCAGGACCATTATGTTTTGGATGCGATTCGTCATGTGCAGAACAGTCATTGTGAACACACTCAAAATTGACGACATCGAAAAAAGTCAAAAAAGCCGTCGCTCCAGTCCCCGCGGGTTCGTTATCCACCGAAGGACAGGCTTCGCGGGGATGACGAAGCGCAGCAGTCGCCCACTTTTTACGACTGCATCAAATTTGATTGTTGAGTAAAATGGTTCCGTTTAGGAGTTTCTGGTAATATAGTAGAAACTCGATTTCTTTTCCGCAAGAATTCAAAGACATTTTTCGGCAAACTCTTTCGAGAATTACTCGGAAGCCAGCAGCCTGCAACCGGTAATGTAGACCCAGTTATTGTTCTCTTGCTCCTCGCTCCGATGCTCTTTGCTCTGTCCCTTTCCCACCGGTCCCATGACAAGCCCTGTTCTCCTGGCAAAAAAACGGCACTGTCTGCCTAAAATAGGCTTGCAAAAACTATCAAAGTGAACGTATTAGAAAGCAACCACTTGATTTACCATATCATCTGGTCTTGTTGACATGTGGCACTCCCATTGCATTGTACCTGAATTGCAATTGAGGTAGGGTTTGAGAGTGTTTTAGGAAGCTGGGAATCATACGCGCAGGAAAGAAGTATGAGAATGTGCTGCAAAAAGAACGATAGGGGATTCACACTTATAGAATTAATGATAGTGGTGGCTGTTGTCGGGATTCTGGCAGCTCTCGCTATTCCAAATTTTCTCCGCTTCCAGGCCAAATCCAAACAAACTGAGGCGCAGGTAAATCTGCGTTCCATATATGCCTCGCAAAACACATATTTTGCTGAGCATGATACATACACGGCCGCGATTACGAACCTGGAATGGGAGCCGGAAGGCACCGCCCGTTACCAGTATACAATTATGGACAATGCAGATACCGCGCACTATACTGCTCAAGCATCGGGCAATATTGATAACGATGCTACTCGAGATGTCTGGAGTATCACTCAAGCCTGCGTACTTGATAACACTACAAACGACGTTACCACGCCCTGACCGCCTATCCTGCTGGCCTCTTGAGCCTCACCATCCCAAGGCAATGCACTTTTTCCTCTGGCAGTGATCCGCTGCTTCCGGCAGCACGGCTTCCTTTTTCAGCGCCGAGCTTCACCACTTCCGGCTGAGCCAGAGCAGCAAAGACAGAACAATGCTGATCAGAATCATAGTCGTGATCGGTATGTAAATCGTGACATGGGGTCTAGTGATAATGATATCGCCCGGTAGATGGCCGAGCGGTATTCTTTTTAGCCAGGGCCATAAAAAACCTGCGATGAGGACAACAGTTCCAAAAATGAGGAGAACCTTCTGCATTTTTTGTTCGCCTTCTTAGTGGGGAGGCCAGATTCTGCACCAAGCCAAACGACAGTCAACCGTACTATGAAATACAGTGCAACTCGAGAGCCGTGCAGCAGCCTGCCTTGACAAATATCACGTTCTTTTCTGCTCCGGTATCGAATTCTGGTGCCGTGTTGTTTTCTCAGCAAGAAATGGCAGCATTCGGCTGTGGAAAGATGGTGGAAACAGTGACATCGAGAGCGCCTGATGCTATAGTATATATTCTTTACGATTTTTTGCCTGCTTATTTGCTCAGGAGGCCCAAGAGAGAAAGGTATACGTTTCTCTTCTTATTGCCATGTATTCTCACGAACCACATTACCGGAAAAGAGCCAGAATCAGTGTTCGAGGTATTGTTCAAGGAGTAGGATTCCGACCGTTCGTTTATCAGCTCGCTACCGCGCTTAACGTGACGGGCTGGGTTCGTAATACCTCCGGGGCAGTGCTTATCGAAGCGGAAGGTGCCGAAGATATACTGAAAGCCTTTGCCCAGCGTATTGCCGCCGAGGCTCCCCCGCTCGCGGTGATTGAAGAAATTTCCTGTGACCTTGTCGAGGCTAAAGGCTATCCTCGATTTGAAATACTGTCGAGCAAAGCTGAGGAAGGCGCTTATCAGCGAATTTCTCCTGACATCCCAACCTGCGCTCAGTGCTTGCAGGAAGTCCTTGATCCGGAAGACCGGCGCAGCGGCTACCCTTTTACCAATTGCACGAACTGTGGTCCACGGTTTACGATCATCAGTGACATTCCCTATGATCGGCCGGCCACGACCATGCACGAATTCACAATGTGTTCGCTCTGCCGGGCAGAGTATGATGACCCGCGTAATCGTCGGTTTCACGCCCAGCCGAACTGCTGTCCAGAATGCGGCCCCCGCCTGACGCTTGTTGATAGTAGCGGGAGCCCCGTTCCTTCAATGCATCCGATCAGAGATGTCGCCGGCCTGCTGCGGGAAGGGAAAATCGTTGCCGTTAAAGGATTGGGCGGATTCCTACTTGCTTGTGACGCTACCAACACCAGAGCCGTCAGCACCCTGCGTGAGCGGAAACACCGGCCTTTCAAACCGTTTGCCGTTATGATGACTTCACTTGAAGAGGCCGAGCGCTACTGCCTGGTCTCTTCCGAGGAGGCAGCTCTTCTTTCTTCTCCAAGAGCTCCTATTGTTCTTCTCCGGCTCCATGATCAGGCCCGCTTGGCGCCGGAGGTAGCACCGAATCTGCGCTATCTGGGAGTGATGCTTCCGTATACGCCGCTGCATCATCTGCTTTTGCGCGAAACTTCACTTCCGCTGGTCATGACCAGCGGTAATCTCAGCGAAGAGCCGATTGCAAAAGACAACGACGAAGCACTGGAGCGGCTTGCCGGTATTGCTGATTATTTTCTCATTCACGACCGCGACATTCATATTCAATTTGATGACAGTGTCACCATTATTGAAGACGGCCTGCCCCGGGTCACGCGGCGAGCCCGTAGTTATGCTCCGGACCCGATTCAGCTTTCTTTTTCTGTTCAGCATGTCCTTGCCTGTGGTTCGGAGATGAAAAACACCTTTTGCGTCACCAAGGACCAGTATGCTTTCGTGAGCCAGCACATTGGGGATCTCAACACTCTTGAAACGCTCGCGCATTTTGAGAAGGTACTCAGACACTACCTGCGGCTTTTTCGGGTGAGCCCGGTTATTGTTGCATACGACAAGCATCCGGATTACTTATCCACACAGTATGCTCGTGATCTTGGTGAGAACGATCCAAGCCTCGTCCTGATTCCGGTACAGCATCATCACGCGCACATTGTGAGCTGCCTGACAGAAAATAGGGTGCAGCCTCCGGTTATCGGCGTGGCGTTTGACGGAACCGGTTACGGCGAGGACGGCGCTATCTGGGGTGGAGAATTCTTGTATGTCCACCACGATCATTTCAGCAGGCTCGGTCATCTTGAGTATGTACCTATTCCTGGAGGCGATGCTGCCACTAAAAAACCCTATCGTTTGAGCGTCGGCTACCTCTTTCACCTGCTTGGCCGAGAAGGCCTTGATGCAGCGGGTCGATTTTTTTCTGAGGCGATACAGCCGGAAATTGCTGTGCTCCAGCAGCAGATTAGCAAAGGCATCAACTGTCCCTTGACCTCGAGTGCCGGCCGCTTGTTTGATGCTGTCTCAGCTCTTCTCGGTATCTGTACTGCGGTGGATTATGAAGGACAGGCCGCCATAGAGCTTGAAATGGCAGCCGATCCGGGGCGATCATGCCAGCGCACCTACTCCTTTACAATACGCAACCAGAATGGTGTGAAGATCCTGATGCTTCGAAGCATCCTCGCCGCGGTGCTGGAGGATCTCGCCCAGGGCGTTTCAGCTGGTGAAATAGCACTGCGATTTCATCACACGGTGGCGCTCATGATTGCCGAGATGTGCAGCCAGCTTTCCCAGGAAACCGGCATCGAAGCCGTTGCCTTGAGCGGTGGCGTATTCCAGAATCGACTGCTTACTGGCCTGGTCCGGCGTTTGCTTCAGCAACGAGGTCTTGCCGTGTACACCCACCAGCACGTACCATGCAATGACGGAGGGCTCTCCCTCGGCCAGGCAGTGATCGCTCATTTCGTTGCCGCTGGCAAGGGATCGTCATGTTAACCGTTGACCCACGCGACACAGGTGAACGCACATGATTAAGCGCTGCGCCCGGTCGCCGGTACTATCACTGTAACCTTCTCTAAGAATCAAACATATGTGTCTTGCAGTACCAACCAGAGTACTAACCGTTGAAGGTCATTACGCCGACGTTGAAATGGCCGGTGTATCCCGCAGGATCAGTATTGCACTGACTCCGGACGTGAAGCCAGGCGATTATGTACTGGTACACACCGGATACGCCATTTCCATCGTTGATGAAGAAGAAGCCGAAGAGACCTTGAAGCTCTTCAGGGAACTCTCCCCCGGAGAGGAAGGACTATGAAGTTCCTGGATGAATACCGCGATCCACGTGTTGGTCAAGAGCTGGTAAAAAAGATCTGCGCTCGATCAGTTCAGGGGCTGCGCCTCATGGAGTTTTGCGGTGGTCATACGGTCACCATCATGCGCAACGGTCTCCGACAGCTCCTCAGCCCTCACGTCCTGCTGCTTTCCGGTCCGGGCTGCCCAGTCTGTGTGACCGCTCATGCTGATCTGGATAAAGCAATTGCCCTGGCTCGACAGGAAGGTACTATCATCGCCACCTTTGGCGATATGATCAAAGTTCCGGGCAGCTTCGGAAGCCTTCAGACGGTGCGTGCCGAAGGCGGAGATATCCGCGTCGTGTATTCGGCTGCTGATGCGCTCAGTCTAGCTGCGGCTAATCCTGGTCGACCGGTCATTTTCCTTGGCATCGGGTTTGAGACCACTGCTCCGACGGTGGCCGCCTCGATTCTGGAGGCTCAGTCGCGGGGTCTGAAGAACTATTATGTTTTGTCGCTGCACAAGATTTGTCCTCCCGTAATCAAAGCAATTCTTGATGCGGGAGAGATCAACATGCACGGAATTATACTGCCGGGCCATGTGAGTGCAGTGATCGGATCAGCACCATATGGTTTTCTTCCTCAGAAGTACGGAATCGGAGGGGTGATTGCCGGTTTCGAACCGCTCGATATCCTTCTCGCGGTGGATATGCTGGCGGCTCAGTGCGAACAAAAAATACCAGCAGTGGAAATTGCCTATCGTCGGGGTGTTCGGCCGGAAGGAAATGCCCGGGCCCAGGAAGTCATGGAAACCGTGTTTGAAACTGCGGATGCCAGCTGGCGAGGTATCGGCGTTATTCCCCGCAGCGGTCTCATGCTGAGAAAGGAATTTGAAGATTTTGATGCCACGGCCGCGTTTTCGGTAGACACTGTTGTCTCCCGAGAGCCGGCCGGTTGCTTGTGCGGAGACATTCTTCGCGGGGTTAGTACGCCATTGGATTGTTCATTATTCAGCAGCATCTGCACACCGGAAAATCCGGTTGGACCATGCATGGTTTCTTCCGAAGGGGCTTGTGCCGCTCAGTATCAGTATGGAGCATGTGATGAATGACCAGATTCTTCTTGCCCATGGAACCGGAGGAAGGCTGAGCCGGGCATTGATCAGCGAATACCTCCTTCAGGCTCTGGATAACCCGATTTTGCGGGTGCTGGACGACGCTGCTACACTTTCTCTCAACGGTCGAATTGCTTTTACAACCGACAGCTACGTTGTGAGTCCTCCCTTTTTCCCGGGAGGAGATATCGGCAGGCTTGCGGTTTGCGGCACCGTGAATGATCTTGCGATGGCAGGCGCCGAGCCCCGTTACCTGAGCCTCTCGTTCATCCTTGAGGAGGGATTCCCCCTGGACTTCCTGAAACGGATCGTCGGTTCTATCCGCACGGCTGCGGAAGAAGCAGGAGTCATTATTGTGACCGGCGACACTAAAGTGGTCAACCGCGGCGGCGCTGATCAGATTTTTATCAACACTGCCGGAATCGGAATCATTCCCGACGGTATTGCTGTTTCCGGCTCTGCCGCTCAGATTGGGGATAAAGTGATCCTGAGCGGTCCTATCGGGGATCACGGCATTGCCGTTCTTACTCAGCGGGAGGGCCTCAGCTTCGAAAGCCCCGTCAAAAGCGACGTAGCGCCTTTAAACCGTCTCGTTGCGGCCATGATTGATTCTGCAGCTGATAATCTTCACAGCCTGCGTGATCCTACCCGGGGAGGACTGGCCACCACCCTGAACGAATTTGCCGAGCAATCGTGGGTAGGTATTCGCATTGATGAATCGACTATCCCGGTTAACGAAGCAGTACGCGCAGCGTGCGAGCTGCTTGGCCTTGATCCCCTGTATGTTGCTAATGAGGGAAAGCTGGTGGCGGTTGTTGCACCTCAAAAAGCGTCGGCAGTGCTCAGCAGCCTCACCGCAACGGAGTATGGATCTCAAGCAGCTATCATCGGAGAGGTAGTTGCTGATCATCCGGGGAAAGTCGTTCTCCGCACTCGGCTGGGAAGCTCCCGTGTCATTGCTATGCTCACGGGCGAACTCCTGCCGCGGATCTGTTGAAACAATTTCCTGGCTGTGGCGATTTTTTCGTGAAACCGGTGAAACCGGATGCTACCCAACGAAACACATTTTCTTCTCAAGACAGAAGTTATCAGCGAGTAAAAAAAGCACAGCGTAATCTCTGCTCAGAGACTACGCTGTACGTGTAGTTTAAGTGACTTCGTTGTCCTCGAAAATTTCTCAGCGTTGCTGAACGAGTGCGTCGAATTCACTCCGAAACTTTCTAATCATCGCTTCAATCGGCACACAGAATGCCTCGCCGGTCGGGCAAATCGTTGTTCCTTTGATGGCAGAGGTTAGATCCAACATGATCTCTATATCTTCAGGTGTGCCTTTCCCTGCGATTAACTTGGCAAGAAGAGCCCTTATCACACTGGAGCCTTCCCGGCAGGGGGTGCACTGGCCACACGATTCATGAGCGTAAAACTGGATGGTTCTGAGAGCAATCGCCGGCATAGAGACTGTATCGTTCATAACGATGATTCCGCCAGAGCCCAGGGCAGTACCACGTTTGAGCAGGTTATCGTAATCCATCGGTATGGTGCAGTCGCCGAGCTCTTCGGCAGTCAGGACCGCGGTGGAAAGCCCACCGGGAATAATTGCCTTGAGTTTCCCCTTTACTGAGCCGGCAGCTTCCAGAATATCGCAAAGCGGAGTGCCCAAAGGAAACTCATAAACACCTGGTCTTTGCACATGGCCGCTTACGCCAAAAAGCTTGGGGCCGAAGTTATTCAATGTTCCTATCTCTCGGAATGCCGCCTCACCCTTCTCGATAATAAACGGCACAAGTGACAAGGTTTCGACGTTGTTTACGATGGTCGGGCAGCCAAAAAGTCCCGATACTGCCGGGAATGGCGGCCGTACGCGCGGGTTTCCTCTCTTGCCTTCGAGCGATTCGATTAGAGCCGTTTCTTCGCCGCACACGTATGCTCCAGCCCCGCGATGGATGGAAATATCGAAATCGAACGATGTGCCGAGGATGTTTTTACCCAGCTTGCCTGAGCTTCTCGCCTCTTTGACAGCCCGTTCTAGTATGTCCGCAATCCAAGCGAATTCACCTCGTATGTAAATGAATCCTCTTTTTGCGCCAATGGCGTAGCCTGCGATCGCCATCCCCTCCAACAACAAATGGGGATCATATTCCATAATCTGGCGGTCTTTGAACGTACCCGGCTCGCCCTCGTCCGCATTGCAGATTAGGTAGACAGGCTTGACCGAGTCTTTCGGCAAAAATCCCCATTTTACACCGGCCGGGAAACCTGCTCCTCCGCGGCCTCTTAGACCGGACGCCTTGACCTCGGAGGTTACATCTGCAGGCTTCATGGTAAGGGCCTTTTTCAGGGCCTGATAGCCGCCGTCCTCAATGTATGAGGATATTGTTGTGGAATCAGGCCGGCCCACCCGTCTGAGCAGAACCTTCCGATCGCCGCCTACGGCGACTTTCGACTTCGACTCCGGTATTTCGTTTCTTCTCAGGCTCTCGATGAGCTCGTCGGCCTTTTCAGGTGTCATCTCCTCGAAATAGCGATCACCTACCTGAATTACCGGACACGTCCCGCACGCACCCAAGTCTTCCACCGTGCTCAGGGTAAAAAGGCCGTCTTTAGTGGTCTCTCCGGCTCGAATCCCGAGCCGCTTTTCGACATGGGCGAGCAGCTCACCAGACCCAGCGAGCATCGCCGGAATGTTGGTGTCGATTTCAATATGATACTTGCCCACCGGCTTTCGATTGAGCATCGAATAGTAGCTGCACGAAGCGAATACCGCCGATAACGGGACCTTTAGTATTGACGCAACTTCAGCCATATCTTCCTGCTGTAAATATCCGCCGCTCTTCTGCGCCTCCTGCAAGGCGGCCAGGACAGCCGCCTCCGGGTTCGTGTACTGCATTGATATCTCAGCTATTCTTTCACGCACTTGCTCATTCATCGTCATTCCTTTCTCCCCAGAACTCAGAACACCTCTGGGTAACCGATACCCACAAAAAGGGCTTCAATGCGGGTCTTATGGTCCAGTTCCATGTTGGCCAATCCGCGAAAAGCCTCTTGGTACTGCGAATTCACGGCAGTCTTGGCAAGCTTCAGATAGAACTCAGCAGCTTCCTGTTCTTTCTTCATAGCCAGCGCCATTGCATCGGCTGGCTTCATGTCTACAGAAAGAAGCGGCGCTTCTGTCGCCTCGGCCACCTTATAATCTTTCGGCACCGGGAGATTCTTCAACAGGCTGGGATCTTTCAGGCAGTTTTTCAGAAAATCCTTGTGCCCCAGCTCATCTTCGGCAAACTGCTGAAAGGCCTCTCTGACCGCCTTGTTATCCATCCGCTCCGCAACATCTTTATAAAACTTGTATGCCTCCTCCTCGCGTTTGATGGCGGCGTTCAGAATAGAGTTAATGTCCATCGATTCTTTCATGACATTCCCCTTTCATGCGTTAGAAACAGTGCCTAAGGTCTGGCCTGCCGATGCAGATCAATCATAGGAGTCTCGGCTGACTTGACCTTCTCAATCTTGATGGCACACGCTTTGTATTCGGCAGTCTCAGTGACCGGATCAAAAGCATCGTTGGTGATCACGTTGCCGCATGCTTCCTCGAAATGGAATGAGGTCCAGCAAAGGCCAGGGGCCGAACGCTCAGTGACCCAGGCTTTGAGCACGATCTCTCCCCGGCGGCTTTTCGCTTTGACCATATCTCCGCTCTTGATCCCCAGCCTGGC
>JAGOGO010000100.1 GCA_017996625.1 Deltaproteobacteria bacterium
GAAACTCGCTCGCAACGACCAGCCTCTTTCCTCATGTTCCCTGCGGGTCGACGTGGCAATCTCCTAAACCCTCTTCTCCGCGTGCTCTGCGTCCCTGCGCGAGGTCAAGTTTCACACGAGAAGTAAGGAACAGAAAAGAATAGGCGCGACGCAGGGCTCCATACGACACACTCGTATTCAGATTTTTACTTTCGATGTTGTCCTGACAAGGTACAGCTCGATGTAGAAACGGCGGAAGGTTCTTCCAATTCACTATCATGCAGTATTCCGCTCCTTATCTTTCCCAAGAAGAATAATTTTCCTAAAGAAATAAAGAACTCTGCCGATATACCTCTCTGGATACCCGCTGACATCAAGGGGCACGCACGATACTGATGATAGATGTACGCATTTGCTGGAATAATATTGCTGAGCCTATTCTAAGGTCTCTGCTTATTACTTGACCTGAATCAGGCAGGACACAGTTTTGCTATCCGTGATAAGCAGCGGGAGAGTGATCCGGCCTTTGGACTAGTTGTGGCAAAAGACTGAAAAAGGGAGAGAGCAGATAGAATGATGTCTGGCCAGACACTGCCAGGCAATCATTGTGCCGGCCTGCGGTGAATCGCATGTTGCCAGGCGAACGCGATTTGCAGCACAAGGGCCTGGCACCGCAACTAAGGAAGACCGGATTCATCCTCCGCTTTATTCTATACAAAGCATCATGCCTGCTGCAGTAGCATACTGCATGGAGTGCATTTTTAAATAAGTGCCGGCAGAACACGTGGGCATGTTTTCGAATACTGAATCTCAAGAAAGGATGTGAGAGAACATGACGCTACTTCCCGATATTATACTGGCTGTAGGCTGTGATCAGAAAAGACTTACTGCACTGGCACGTGATGTAATGCAACCCGACCGTATTCTTATTACTTCAAGTTCGATGAGTACGGTGCAGACCGTCTTGGATTATAGTGCCATTCGCCTGATAATGTTTGACTTCGCAGGTTCAAACCCGGGAAGTCTTACATTGCTCTCCTCTATGCTACGAGTTCGCAAAGCAACGCGTATTCCCTGGCTGATAGTCACCGAGGGTGATCTGCCAGTGCTCGAGCTGGAACAGTGTTCAGTGCTCACTAAGTGCGACGTTATACCCTTGCCGGAGTCTTCATCCTGTTTGAACGATAAGCTCACATGGCTGCTCAGTAAAGGCAATGCTTCTACCAGGACGAGAGAAGGCTGGCGTACTTCATCGCTGCCGAGCACCGGCCGGTTACATGAATCCAGCGCCTTCCCAAGTGCCTGAACGTCGGGAGTCTGATCGTACCCGATCTCCTTCAATCCATTGTATCGAACCATGTCCACGCCTCATTCCAGCCGGGCCGGCACGACACTTCGCCTGCCTCAGCCTCACCCGGATTATCTCCTCAACAGATAATTCTTGAAAGTCATGTCATCGCGCCGTACAATCGCGGCTGACGTATCTCCCAAAAAGGAAAAGCACATGGTAACACTTTCTATCTTCAAGCGCAGCGAAACCTGCCCGCTCAATCCAACCAAGATAATTGCTCTCGGGCTGAATTACCGGGATCACATTGCTGAAAGTTCATCAGTAAATGTAAAAGGCTTCACGGAAGAGATTCCCGATGAGCCGATACTGTTTCCCAAGACACCCAACTGCCTGATCGGCCATGAGGAACCGATTATGCTTCCAGCGTTTCTCACTGATTATGGATTCGATCAGATACGTACCGATTACGAAGCCGAGTTGGCCTTCATCGTCAAGAATAGGTGCAAGAATGTTGCGGCACGGGACGCAATGAGCCATATTTTCGGTTTTACGTGTTTCAACGATGTCAGCCAGCGCAACCTGCAGCGCCGGGACAAATCCGGCTGGTTTCGCGCCAAATCGCTCGATACCTATGGGCCTATTGGCCCTCAGATAGTTTTGCCTGAAGACATCGGCGATCCCCAGAATCTTAACCTGGAGTGCCGCCTGAATGGACAGGTGGTACAATCATCAAATACCAGATATATGATTTTCTCGGTCCCCGAGATTCTCGCGTTCATTACCCGCAATATGACTCTGATGCCGGGTGACATCGTTGTAACTGGCACCCCAAGTGGAGTAGGGCCGCTGCATCACGGTGATGTTGTAGAAGTGGAGATTGAGAAAATCGGTGTACTGCGGAATTCTGTAATCGAGGAGACATCCGTCGGAGTCTGATACGGAATAATAATGATCGGTATATACATGAAAACCTCCTTACACCGAACTGCTTATCGGCGTAAGGAGGTGCGTGCAAAGACTGTTTGAGTGTGTGCTTCGATAAATGGCGGTTAATACTCTTCGTGATACTTGAAGGAAAGATTCAGCCTCGCTCGGTAATTGAGTACTTTGCCGTCCTCAACCGTGACATCGAGCTTGAGGACTTCTGCCACCCGAAGGTCTTTGAGTGATTCCCCTGCGGTTTCAATAGCGTTTTTGGCAGCATCCTCCCATGACTTACTGCTTACCCCGACCAGCTCAATAACACTATAGACACTTCCAGTAGCCATACTCTGTTCCCTCCCTCTAAAAAGTTGTCGATCTCGTCAAGGGTCAATCCCGCCTATCGGCGGCGGCTAATGATCTGAACCCCGCTCAGAGCGGGACTATAAGCTGTGAACATCACAGTAAACTGCCTGATTGCAGGCGAACGTGGTACTGCGCCGTACAAAACGTTGCTTCTTACGAGTTTCTCCACCAGCTGACATCTGAACCGGTTTTTTTTCTCATCTTTGCTGGCGATTGGCTATCCTCATTCTCTCTCATTTTCAGATGCAGCACAAGCGCTTTTGTGTGACTATAGCGGTGGAATATGTCGGAGATCATAAGCAGAAAACAACCTTGCAATTTTAAAGGAATTATTCTATAGTTTACGACTACAAACCGTGGCGTATCCAGCGGTTGGTCTCCACCGGTGCGATGCTGCGAGCCATAAAATCATCTGAAGATCGTCTGAGCATGCCTCATGTTTGCGGCAGCTAGCCGCGGCTCGGCGTTACGGTGTAATCGCTTGAAATTCTCAGGGCCGGGTATGATGAGAGAACCTTTTCCTTCGATTGCAAAAAGTGCGCGCACATTTCTTCGATTCATGTTTGAACAGAAGAAGTCTCTTTCACCGCTTCTGATTCTCACTCATGATTTTCCCGATCCTGATGCCTTGGCCAGCGGTTTCGCCTTCTATCATATTGCCAGGAATATCCTGAACATCAATGCCCGGCTTGCGTATGGCGGCATTATCGGAAGAACTGAAAATAAAGAGATGGTTCGAATTCTGAAGATCCCGGTTCACCAATTTCATCCCCAGGATTTCTCCCGTTTTCCGCATGTGGCACTGGTCGATACGCAGCCGGAATTCGAAAACAACCCGTTTCCTGCCGCTCGGCGAGCTGACATTGTAATTGACCAGCATCCTCCGCTCAACTATTCATCTGCACGGCTGTCTATCGTAGACGATACCTGCGGGGCGACGTCTGTCATTCTGGCCCAGGCGTTGCTTTCTCTGAAAGAAGAAATTCCAAAGCGGGTCGCTACTGCTTTGGCCTACGGTATCATTACCGATACCTTAAATCTGTATCGAGCAAAGCGAAGCGAGATCATCGGAATATATAAGGCTGTTCTTCCTTTTTGTGATATGCGGGCGTTGGCCCGAATGCAGAATCCGACTCGTTCCCGACGTTTTTTCGTCACCTTGAAGAGAGGCATCCAGAACGCCACCATACGGCAGCGGCTCATTGTCTCGCATTTGGGTGATGTGGAAAATCCCGATCTCGTTTCCCAGATAGCAGATTTCCTGCTTTCCTTTCGAGGCACGCGATGGGCGTTATGTACCGGGCGATACCGCGACCGGTTGTATATTTCGTTGCGGGCGGCGAACCCGCAAGCTCTCGCTGCCAATGTACTGCGCGATATCGTCAATGATCCCAAAGAAGCCGGAGGACATGAGACCATTGCTGGCGGAAGCATGTATATCGGCAGGGGCGTGCAAAAACTCAAGTGGGAAGAGACGGAGAAGTCCCTGGTGCAGAAGCTCGCCAGCCGTCTACACCTCTCAGCAAGCGCCGAACCGACGTATCCTTTTCGGTAGGAATATAAGGCGTCAAAAAAAGGAATACACTACTCCAGATTCACGATTGACTGCCAATCGTGAATTACTGCTGTCCCAAAGAGCCGGAAGCAGCGCTATGGAAATAGAAAGTTGAGGCAGTTGCGTGTGCTCCGGAGGTCTTTTTTGGTTTCGGGTTGACAGAGAAGCACCTGTCATTCTGAGGGAGTCCCGCCTTACAGCTGGAGTGCGGGACGACCGAAGAATTTCAGAAAAGCAGCCCTGTTTCCCCCGGATCTTCGTCCCGCTGGAAGCGGAGCTCAGGATGACAGTGTCTGTGAGCAGCCGGTATCAGTTCTCCACTGCCTATTGCGGACGAAAGTGTTCGTGAACCATGAATTTTGAATCTGTAATTCCTCTGAGGTCTTGAGCAGATGAATGTGTTGGATATTGTAAAAGACGTAGGTGTTACTGGCGTCATCGATATCACTGTCATGTCTTTGATCATATATAGTGTGACTATCTGGTTCAAGAGGACAAAGGCTGCCTTCGTTCTCACCGGGATTCTCATTATTGCCGGACTGTACCTGCTGGCCCAGCAGTTTAACCTCTATCTTACTGCAGCTGTTTTTCGCGGCTTTTTTGCAATCATTCTCGTAGCCGTGGTTGTCATCTTTCAGGAAGAATTAAGACATTTTTTTGAGCAAGTGGCGGTCTGGAGCCTGAATCGGCACTCCAGAACACGTCGGCACGGAAGGCCGATATCCCCCGAGATCGCTACACTGGTCCATACGGCTACGGATCTGGCTAAAGAGAAAATTGGCGCTCTCATTGTCCTGCGGGGCAAGGATATGATCATTCGTCATCTCAGCGGCGGTATCGAGCTCAACGGAAAAGTGAGTGAAGCGCTGTTAAAGAGCATTTTCGATCCTCATTCGATCGGACATGACGGCGCGGTAATCATTGAGCGGGGTAAGCTCACGCGCTTCGCTGCCAAGCTGCCACTCACCAAAGATCTTTATAACATTGGCAATGTGGGAACACGGCACGCAGCTGCAGTCGGATTGAGTGAACTGACTGATGCTATGTGTATTGTTGTCTCTGAAGAGCGGGGAGCAGTCTCGATTGCTCGTAGGGGAAAGTTGTCCCATATTCATGGTCCGGAAAAGCTGAGCCTGGAGCTCGAAAACTTCTACCGCGAAATCAATCCCTCGCCTCGAAAAAGCATGTTCGCGGAGCTCAGCAAGAAAAATTCCCGCGAAAAAATCATCGCCGTTAGCCTTGCCGTGGCCCTCTGGTTTGTCCTGGTGGATGGGTCGAAGTCAGCTTACCGTACCATTACTATCCCCGTCGAATACTCAATTCTGCCATCTCACCTTACGGTGACAGAGATCGATCCGGCGCAGGTTGATGTCTCGCTTTCCGGACCTCAGCGGGCGTTTTATTTCCTCAGCAAGAAAAAGGTCAAGGTGTTTTTGAAACTCTGGAATCTGCACGAAGGTACGTATCAGGCACGAATTTCAAAGTCAGATCTTTCCTTGCCCAAGAATCTCGTCGTAGAAAACATAGAGCCGCCTGCGATTCGGGTTGTGGTAAAAAGTGAAAAGAACCTGTAGGGTAAATGAGGGGATTGAGCTGAGGCGTGATGGAATAGTAGAGTGTAACATAAAGGAAGAACCGGGCTGTGGAAAACAAGAACAACGTCTTTTTGAACGCCTGCTTTCGTAAGCCTACTGGCTATACTCCCGTCTGGCTGATGCGCCAGGCTGGGCGCTATATGAAAGAGTACCGTGCAATTCGGGAGAAGCTGCCGTTTATGGATATGGTCAAAGCTCCGGATGTAGCTGCAGAAGTGACGCTGCAGCCTGTCGATATTCTCGGGGTTGACGCCGCAATTCTTTTTTCGGATATTCTGGTTCCGCTCGAACCGATGGGGATTCAACTGGAGTATACCAAGGGAGAAGGGCCGGTTATTCACAATCCGGTGCGTTCCCGGCGGGACATCGAAGCGGTGCGGATCTTTGAGCCACAGGAGGATGTGCCATTTGTGCCGGAGGCAATTCGCAAGGTCCAGCGAGCCTTGAACGGCCGGGTTCCGCTCATCGGATTTGCCGGCGCTCCATTCACCCTGGCCAGCTATATGATCGAAGGTGGAGCGGCTCGAAACTTCATTCATACGAAGAAGCTGATGTATCAGGAGCCGGAAGCCTGGAATCTGCTCATGAGCAGGATTACCGAGGTTACCGTACGGTATCTCAATAGCCAGATCGATGCAGGAGTGCAGGCAGTGCAGCTTTTCGACAGCTGGTTGGGCTGCCTTAGCCCACATGATTATGCTGAATTTGTTCTGCCTCACACCCGCCGCGTGTTTCAGCAGCTGAAAAAAGGAGTCCCGGCAATCCATTTTGCTACTGGCACCGCTGCCCTGCTTGAGCTTATGCAGCAGGCAGGAGGAGACGTGATCGGGGTGGACTGGCGCGTGGATCTTGGTAATGCCTGGGAGCGAATCGGTCATGCCGTCGGTATTCAGGGCAACCTGGACCCGGTGGTGCTGTTTGCGCCAACTCCGGTGCGGGAAGCTCAGGTGAAGAGAATCCTTGCCGCCGCGGAACAGCGCCCCGGACATATTTTCAATCTCGGCCATGGCATTCTTCCGGAGACTCCTGTGGAAAATGTTGCCTCACTGGTAGCCATGGTCCATGAGTTCAGCCAACGATAGCAATGGATCAGCAGCCCTGCCCGAAAGACGTTGCCGTGCTTTTGCTTGCCTTCGGTGGCCCTGGTTCACTCGATGAAGTAGAACCGTTTTTGAAGAACATTTTCTCCGGCCGGCCTGTGCCTGCGGCGATTACTGCCCAGGTGTGCGAACGGTATCGAGCTATCGGCGGCCGTTCTCCGTTGCTGGAAATCACCCGGCGACAGGCCCGATCATTACAGGACCATTTGAAGCGGCTCGGTAGAAGCGCAGAGGTGTTCGTGGGGATGCGCCACTGGCATCCGTTCATTCCGGATGTGCTGAAGGCTATCGAAACGAGCGGCTTTGGAACGGTTCTGTACTGCGTTCTCTCACCGTTTTCCTCTCCCGCAGCTATCGGAGGATACGAGCAGCTGATTCGGGATTCTCTTGCCCGATCCCGCAGTTCGCTGAAGGCCGTTCCAGTAAAGAGCTGGCATCAGAGCGAGTCTTACTACGCTGCGCTGAGCGAAAAGGTATCGGAAGGATTGGCATGGTTTCCGCTGCCACGGCGATCGTCGCTTTCGGTGGTTTTTACAGCTCATAGTCTGCCGCTCAATCAGGTGCGAAATGATCCGTACGTGAAAGAGCTCCAGACCGCGATTGCTGCTGTTGCCCGCTATCTGACCCTGCCGACAATTCGACTGGCTTTTCAGAGTCGCGGCCGCGGGCCTGAAGAATGGCTGGAACCAAGCCTCGAGCAAGTTGTGGACAGCCTCATCAGCGATGGTGCAAAGGAGGTCCTGATTGTCCCCGCTGGATTTGTTGCCGATCATCTCGAGGTTCTGTATGATCTGGACATCGTCTTGCGCAAAAGCCTCGAAGAGGTGGGCATTCATTTCCATCGTGCGCCAGTGCTCAATGACAGTGCTCTTTTTATCAAAGCTCTGGCTGACGCTGTGCTTGACGCCTGGCCGAAACAATAATCATCACCTCGTAAAAAGCGCCAGTAAGCCGCGTGGCGGCAACCTATGAGCAACGAAGTGATGCCCACTTCGTTGGAAGGCCTCCCGCGATGCACCAGTTACACTGGTTTCAATCCCGCGAGACGCGGGGCTCGTGCGGTTGAACGATTCACGATGCCGTCAATAACAAAAATGAAGAAAGATATCGTCATAGTCGGCGGCGGCGTTACCGGTCTTGCAGCTGCCTATTATATACAGAAGAACAGAACCCAACAGCGTGCTCCGATCGATGTCCTCCTGGTGGAAAAAGAAAACCGTTTGGGAGGGAAGATCCGCACGGAAACTGCGGATGGATTTCTTATCGAAGGCGGACCGGACTGCTTTATTTCCGAAAAACCGGCTGCTCTCAGGCTCAGTGGCGAGCTCGACCTCGGCTCCTCGCTGCTTGGCACCAACGAACAGTATCAGCGCACGTATATTCTCTGGAAGAAAAAGCTGCATCCGCTTCCCGAAGGATTCATGCTCCTGGCTCCTACCAGCCTGATGCCGTTTGTTACTGATAGCCTCATTTCACCGCTCGGGAAGCTGCGGGTTGGGCTCGACCTCATCCTCCCCGCAAAAAAGACGGAAGAGGAAGAGACGCTTGCTCAATTCGTGCGGCGTAGAATGGGCGAAGAAGTGCTCCATAAGATTGCCGAACCGTTGGTGGCCGGTGTTCACGCCAGTAATCCGGAAACCATGAGCCTGAAGAGCACCTTCCCGCGCTTCATTGAAATCGAACGGCAGCACCGGAGCCTTATCCTGGGCATGGTGAAACGAAGAAAGTTGTTGAACACTCTGCGAAAGAACAGCCCGGGAAAGACAAGCTACACCATGTTTATGACCTTCAAAGCTGGTTTGGGAGAATTGACTAATGCCCTTCGAACCGTTCTTGATCCTCAAACAGTGATACTGGATAAGGAGGTCGTGAACATTCAAAAGGAATACGGTTCCCTTGCTCCTGGGCGTTTCGGTTATCTGGTCACTTTTGCCGATGGGTCTCTGCTTTCAAGCAAGGTAATCCTTATTACTACCCCGGCCTTTGCTGCCTGCAGTCTCATCGAGAAGGCAGATGCCGGCCTTGCAGCTGAGCTTTCCTCCATACCGTATGTCTCAACCGCCACCGTTTCTCTTGCCTACCGAGAACGCGATATCGCCCACCCCTTGAACGGTTTCGGGTTTGTTGTTCCCCGATTGGAAGGAAGAAGAATCATGGCCGCAACGTGGACCTCTCGGAAGTTTCCCTTCCGAACACCACCTCATTGTGCTTTGATTCGCTGCTTTATCGGTGGTGCTCAACACGAGGAGCTGGCTTTGCTCCCGGAATCTGATCTGATCAGCCTGGCCCGCAAAGAGCTCCGGGAAATTCTCGGCATAACTGCGGATCCGCTGCTGACCCGTGCCTATCGCTGGAGGAAATCAATGCCCCAGTACGTACTTGGTCATACAGAAAAAGTTGATCGAATTGAAGCGCAGCTTGCTACCAATCCCGGTCTTTTTCTTGCCGGTGGAGCGTATCGGGGTATCGGCATCAGCGACTGCATCGTCAGCGGCGAACAGGCAGCAGCCCGCGCCCTGCGTTATCTCGAAAGTGAAGGCTGAGGAAAGCCGTTTCAGCCGTTCAAACCGTTTAAATCCCGCAGAGCGCGTGCTGCTACAAGCCAACCATATTATTTGAATTATCCGGAACAAGATGAGCATCAGCTTTAATTTGAAAAAAATCAATAGTTTTATTACTCTAAGAAGTGTAGCCACGATGCCAACCGTGTTCTTCATCACAGCGCTCGTGCCATTTAACTACCATGCCACTTTCTATCCACTCACTTTGTGGAGAACGTATATTCGCTCACAGGTGGCGACTCATACTGTTTTCCCATAGTTTGCAGGAGTAACAAGAATGGCCGCATCCAGTGCCAAGACGAAAGAGGAAATCGAAAAATTACGCCAAATCGTCGAATATAATGAGTCCCTCAAGGCCATCAGCAAAGAAATCCATGCTGCTGAGAACATCGATCAAATACTCTTAGACTTAAAAGATAAAGTTCGGGCTCTCTTTGATGTGGAGCGGGTCACGGTGTACGCGGTTGATCATGCCAAAAAAGAAATCTACTCCAAAATGAAAGAAGGGGAAGAGGTCACGGAAATTCGCATGCCGGTAAATCGTAAAAGCATAGCAGGCTTTTGCGCCACTACCGGGAAGATTCTTATGATCGAAAATGCATACGACAGCGAAGAGCTGGCCCGGATCTCTCCGGAAATCGAGTTTGACAAGAGCTGGGACCAGAAAACCGGATTCAATACACATGATGTTTTGGTAGCTCCGCTTATTTATAACAAGTACCTTATGGGGGTTATTCAGCTTCTTAACAAGAGAAACGGCGGCAGTTTTACAGCTGACGATCGGCAAAGCGTCTCGGAAATTGCCGAAGTCCTGGGCCTCGCCTTCTTTAATCAGATCAAGCGGGTAAAGAAAAAACCCTCTAAATTCGATTACCTTATTTCCAACAGCATTGTCTCACAGAAAGAACTGGACGAGGGGACACTGGAAGCTCGTCTTAAGAAATCGGATGTCATCACTATTCTGATGACCAGGTACGGAGTTTCCAAAGAAGATATTGGAAAGTCCCTGGAGAGCTTCTACAATGTCAAATTTCAACCGTATGACCCCTCCATTCACGTTGATCATCGAGTTTCTCGACTCCTGCGGCCGGAGTTTTTGAAGAAGAGTCTCTGGATGCCACTTAGAGAAGATGGAAAAAATCTGGTTGTACTTATCGATGATCCTCATGATATTCAGAAAAAAGATGCTATTGAGCAATGGGTGAAGTTCAATTGGACTAAAGCGAAAGAAATCGCATATCGCGTTTCTCTGCCCGATGATATCAATCGCTTTATTGACTCTG
>JAGOGO010000101.1 GCA_017996625.1 Deltaproteobacteria bacterium
GATGACCTCTGCTGCATCAAGGGCATCGGTATTCCTGGCTATGGTCCATGCCCGCACCTCGTCTTCTCCTACGGTAAAAAAAGAAACAAGGCCGAGCAGCTCATAGGATTTCTCGATCACCCGCTCACGGGCTGATGCCTGAATGTCAAACTCCGCCATAAAGGCCGCAGCTTCTTCTTCGGAGAGACCGGCGATTTCGTGTTCCAGCTTCCCTTTGATGACCATACTCTCGGTGGCTAAAGGACTCGAGGAAAGATCGGGCATGTCATCACAATCATCATCGTTGTTGAAAAGCACCAGCGTCGGCTTGGCGGAAAGGAATGTGTATCCGCGCAAGAGAGGATGGGAAGCGAGATGGCTTTTTGAGCGAAGCGGCATCTCGCTTTCAAGAGTTTCCCGGCATTCGGTAAGCAAAGCAGTTTCTTTAGGATCAACCGACCTGCCTCGCTGCTTGTCGGCTGTGAGGCGCTCCAGTCGTTTTTCGATTACCAGGAGATCAGCGAGGATAAGTTCCTGGGTAAGTGCAACAAAGTCCTCAACTGGCGTCGGGTCAGCGCCACCGTATTCATGAAAATTCCGGACCACCTGGATCAGGCCATCACAGGCTCGGACCTGTGTCCAGATGCTGGATTCGCGTTTTGCCTGTTCGTGGTCGGCAGCACCGGGCAGAAAGTATTCCACCTGGGCATAGGTGGTCTTTCGGGGCTGATACATGCGGGTGAGTACATCGACGCGGCTGTCGGGAACCGCTATGGTTCCGATTCGACGTTCTGTGGGGGCGTTCACATGTCCGCAGTTCTTTGTGAGAACATCAAAGAGGGTGTCTTTGCCGCTCTGCGATTTTCCGATAAGCCCGAGTTTCATGGCTGGCACACGTGCGTTGAAGGTTTAGATTTGTCAGGGTTTCTACAGTATATCTACCACCGTCGAAAATCAATAAATTTCTGCGCAAATGAGGAAAGGACAAGCGAGGTACCAGCAGCAGGCGGCGCCCTCGGCTATTGTCGCAATCCCCGGAAAAACGGCGGACCTCCTCAAAATGCTTGACGCAGCCGAACAGAAAGCCTAGCCTTGAATCATGACGAGGTAAAGATCAGTGGATAGCAGGAGGACGTTATGGATCGAGATTCCGTTGATAGAGTGATCAGCATAATCCTTCGGAAGTATGGCCGGTCGTTTTCTCATGAACTCAGTATCCCGATTGAAGACAACACCGCTCCAGCTTTGTTTCAGCTCCTCACTGCAGCGGTTCTCGTGAGCCGCGCCCGCCTCGACTGCGGCCTGCGGGCGGCTCGGCTCGTTTTCGACGAAGGATGGTCTTCGCCGGAGACTTTGGCGCAATCGACGTGGGAGGAGCGAACCGCGGTACTCAGCCAAGCTGGGTATACTCACCATGACACCGTTGCCCGGGTACTCGGAGATGCTGGCGATCTTTTGCTTGACTGGTATGAAGGTGATGTACATCAGCTGCGTCAGGAGGCCCGGTACGACCCAATCCAGGAGCGGATTCTGCTCAAAAAGATCACCGGAGTGGGAGATTCTGCCGCGGATTTCTTCTTTCGGGAGGTGCAGATCATCTGGGATGAGATCTATCCTTTTGCCGATCGGTTGGTTTCTGAAAGTGCGGCCTTGGCCGGACTTCCGACTGACCCAGCGACGCTGGCATTCTTTACAAACCGGGAAGGCTTTGTCCGTCTTGCAGCCGGGCTGGTGAGGATGAAAGCAAAAGATGCTTTCGACGATGTCAGGAAAGAAGTCGTGGTCAGCTCATCGTAGCGAATTGAGTTCGACAGCAGCGGAGAGGAACTATCAGGTATCCGTGTTGCGTATTCAATCTGGTGAATATCTAAACAACATTGTGAAGAAGATGACCTAACACATTGTACATTCGAAATTTCCTGCTTGTGCAGATCTTTCTCGCCTCGAATCTATCGGATCTGCCGTTCGCCGTTTTTCTTCCATCCAGTTAATCAACGCCGGGAGCTTTGTCTGTGCAGATTTCCTCATTTCTCCCTGATATTTTTTATTGTATTTTATCAAAAACAATGGGATATTACCTCATCAAGTGCTGCAGGCAAGGTATCACTCCTCATGCATCCTTCTAAGCTTGGCATATCGTGATTGCCGTTCTAGCCTTAAAAAAGGTTTTCCCCTGACCTTTGCCAGCCATTATGATACAACCGCTGCCTGCTGCTGAAGACGAGATTCAGGGAAACACGATCTCTTTGTTCCTTTGATCTCTTTACAAGGAAAGGAGAGGCTTCCATGGGAGGAAAACGGAATCCGGCTCACAGAGCCGGTCTGCAAAAAGCACCAACCGCGATCAGTGGCTTTGACGAAATTTCTGGCGGCGGGATCCCGGCCAGCCGCACCACGTTACTGCTGGGCGGCCCGGGAAGCGGAAAAACGATCTTCGCGTTGCAGACTCTCGTCAATGCTGCACGAACATATAATGAGCCCAGCATCTTTGTGGCGTTCGAAGAAAAATCGGCGCATCTGATTGCCAATGCCGCTTCTTTCGACTGGGAGCTCGATTCACTGATTGCCCCTGATGAGGGCGGAACGCCTCTTCTTACCATTGTTGATACCCGGCTTTCTCCCGACATAGTTGTTTCCGGAGATTTCGATCTCAGCGGAATCCTCGCGCTGCTGGATACATACGTCAGACAGACTGGAGCCCGCCGAATCGTGTTCGATGGGATTGATGTTCTGCTGACGCTCCTGGACAATCCAAATACCGAGCGCAGGGAAATCTACCGATTGCGTGATTGGCTCCTTGAGAAAGGATTGACCGCCATCCTAACCGCGAAGACTGATGACAGCGGAAGGCAATTTCCCTCCCAGTATAGCTTCATGCAGTTCATGGTCGACTGCATGGTTGTGCTTACCCATACGTTTTCCGATCGGGTGTCGTTACGACGGATGACCATCGTTAAGTATCGTGGATCTGACGTGGGCAGCAGCGAAGTGCCCTTTGCTATCTGTTCGTCGGGTATAGAAGTCTCCAGCCCCGGCAAGGTGGAAATGAACTACCAGGTGTCTCAGGTGCGGATTTCAACCGGAATCGATCGGCTCAATGCTATGCTGGGCGGAGGCTTCTATCGCGGCTCGGCCACCCTGCTTTCTGGTGCTCCTGGAACAGGCAAGACAACGCTGGCCGCTTCATTCTGCCATGCGGCCTGCCAGCGCCAGGAACGTACTCTCTACATCAGCTTTGATGAATCGTGGGCCGAGATTATCCGCAATCTCAATACGATTCATGTACACCTGCAACCTTTTGTTGCATCAGGTCTGCTGCGCATGTATTCCGCGCGGACTGAAGCGAGAAGCTCTGACGAACACCAGATCCGCATCGGGGAACTCATCGCCGAGCATAATCCCGCCTGTCTTGTCATTGATCCTCTCTCGGCGATTATCAAGGTCGGTGGTGTCGGAGCCGCTCTTTCGGTAGCGCGCTACCTGCTTAGGCTCGCCAAGACAAAGGGTATCACCCTGATATTCACCAGTCTTCTCGAAAGCACGGAGACCATGATCGAGGCAACGCCGCTGGAAATTTCCACCCTGGCTGATACGTGGATTCACCTTACCTATCTTGTGCGTGCCGGGGAACGCAACCGGGGACTTACGATTGTGAAATCGCGCGGAACCGCGCACTCGCGTCAGGTGCGGGAACTGCTCATCAGCGATCAGGGAGTCACGCTTGCAGATGTTTACACTGCCGGCGGAGAGGTGCTGATGGGTACTGCGCGGTGGGAGAGGGAGCGTGCCGATTCACTCGAGAAAGAAAAGATCCGCCATGAAACTGAACGCAAGCGGCGTGAACTCGAAGCGTTTGAAGCAGAAATCAAAGAGAAAATTGACACACTGGCCCGGGAGGTGGAGACTCGACGAAGTGAGTTGAATACTCTGCTTGAGGAAAGCGAGCTTCGGGAAAAACAATGGAGGCAAACGACCGAGGACATCACTTCTCTGCGTGGTGGAGGTGCTGAGTATGCCGGCGGCGGCAAGCCTAAACGGACCTTAAAGCGTAAGAAGGGTCAGAAGGGAGGTGTTCGATGAGGTCCTCAACCGGTGTACGCAGGCCCCGCAAAGCGCGTGCTAGTACAACGAGCGTCTTCCGGCAGTACATCGCTGGCAAGTCTCCGAATTCGGTTCGTGCTCTCGCTAACTTCAAGAAGATCTGTGCCCGCTACCTGAACGATGACTGCAGCACCGAGATCATCGACGTGCTCAAAAATCCCCTTGCTGCCTTCGATGATCAGGTATTTGTGTGCCCGATGCTAATCAGGGTTTCACCCTTGCCCCGACGAATCATTGTCGGGGATCTGCGTGATACCGCAAAAGTGCTCGATGCGCTTGGGATTGGGAGCACAAACGATGGCGAAGAGTAAACACAGCGCCACCCCGGTTGAGATCAGGGATGAAGAACACATCCGCAAACTGGTTGCTCGACTGCTGGAGGCGGAACGAAACATTGAGGAATTTCTTGGCGGCCAGATCGATGCAGTCCTCGATCCGATACGGCGCGCTCCCATTCTGCTGCGCGAAGCGCAGGAAGTGCTGGTCCAGGAAGCCAGCATCCGGCAGATGGCCGAAATTCTCCGCAATGTACCGGACCCTGTCATCGTTCTTGATCAGGAAGGCAGAATTACCTACTGGAATGAAGGTGCCGAACGCCTTTTCGGCTATCCCCTCGATGAAGCGGTCGGTCAGCATTTCCTCCCGCTCTGTGATCCCGATGATGCACTTGGTTCGATACTGCCGATCGGAAATGTTCCGAGCGACGATGAATCTCACACCGAGCTGACGCTGCAGCGCAAGGATGGTGAACGTTTCTGGGCGGAATGCCGAATGACGCGCATGCCTCGGCCGAGAGACACTGGCTTTCGCATAATTGCGGTCGTTCGGGATATCAGCGAGCGCAAATCGCTGGAGCAACGCATGCGCGAAGCGCGAAATCTGGCTGAAGGAATTGTCGAGACCGTGCGCGAGCCCCTGGTAGTACTTGACCCCGATCTGCGCATCGTGAGAATCAATCCGTCGTTCTGTCAAACGTTCCATGTGCTGCCAGAGGAAGCAACTGACCGGCTTTTGTATGAGATAGGACGGCGACAATTGAATATTCCCAAGCTCCGCCAGATGCTCACCAGGATCATAACTGATCACGAGTCATTTTACGATCTTGAGCTCGCTGTCTTCTTTAAGGGAATAGGGAAAAAGACGCTGCTGTTTACCGGCCGGCCCATTCAAAGGTGCGAGCACGACTTGACGCTCATTCTTCTTGCGATCGAGGATGTAACCGGTCGCCGGGAAGCTGAAGAGGCACTCAAGGAATCCGAAGCCCAACTCCAGCAGCTCTCGCGGGCGCTTCTTGCGGAACAGGACGCGGAGCGAAAACAGGTGGCTGCTGATGTGCATGACAGCCTGGGAGGCATTCTCTCGGCGATCAAGTACCAGTTTGAAGCCATTCTCCACGGGAATGAGGGCGGAGAGATGCCTGCCGAATCCCTGAGGGACGTGATCCCGCTGATAAAACAGGCAATCGACGACGTGCGCCGGATCACGACGCGGCTTCGGCCTTCTCTCCTCGATAATCTCGGCATTCTCGCCACCATACGGTGGCTCGCGCGAACGTTTGAAGACAGCAGCTCCATGATTGCAGTTTCAACGAGGATTTCGGTATCGGAGGAAGACATCCCCGATCAGCTGAAAGAGGCGATATACCGGATCCTTCAGGAAGGCATGGACAATGTCGCCGACCATAGCCGTGCTGATCGGGTTGTAATTTCGATTGCAAAAGACACCTCCTTTCTCATTCTGGAAATCCACGACAATGGGATCGGATTCGATGTACAGAAGGCATTTTCCTCGAAAGGCAAAAAACAAGCGGTAGGAATGCGCAGTATGCGTGAAAGGACGCACCATTCCGGAGGTATGCTCTCGGTTGTGTCTGAACCACATGGGGGGACGACCATTCGTGTTAAGTGGCCGATCACCTATTGCGAACCGATCTGATCATTTCCACGAACGATCTCGTTTCCAGGCAGTGGAGTCGGAGCGAGGATGAACAGTGTTGCTGGAAATGGCTGGCCGTCATCTTTGCCTCCCCTGGTGCTCACCTGCCTTTCTTTTTTTATATATTTCGGCTTCGCTTTGCAGTTGCGTTCGCCGTACTCCTTTCTGTTCCCCTTCCAGCTGCCGGCAGCGTGGCCGAAACGCCGGGAATGAACGCGATAGAATAGCAGCCGTTACTGAGACCAATTCCCCGCAGTCTTGCTTTTTTCTGGAGAAATGCATGGATTTCAGTGAATTTTTTTCTCAAAAAATTGCTAAAGCTCAGTCAAATGACTACAATACATAACTAAACGATGAATCGGGTGCGGACACTGAAGCTACAGGATGTCGTACGCGCCGGCAGGCATCGTGCCTGGCCGTGGGGATGAACGGGTGGACATGATTTGGGCCGCAATACCCCCTTCTACATTTTCGGAGAACGTGCAATGTCGGGTTTGCTCCTTGTTGAAGACAATGAAACTTTCAGGATGTACCTCACTGAGATTTTGCGCGATCACTTTCCTGCCATGGACATAGAAGAGGCGAGTGATGGCAGTGAGGCCCGGGGAGCGATCGATAAGCATTCTCCCGATCTGATTTTCATGGATATTAATTTGCCGGGAGAAAGCGGACTCGAGCTGACCAGACAGATAAAAGCCCGGTATCCTGATGTCGTGGTTGCCATTCTTACCGCTTATGATTTGCCTGAATACCGCGCCGTAGCCTCTCAGGCAGGAGCTGACTATTTCATGGTCAAAGGCTCCGCAATTATCGACGATATTCTGGACCTGATCCAGAAGATCGCCGCAGAGAAAAACGGTGGATCGGAGCGACACTGGAATGCCTGACGGCTGGGCCACTGGTCTTGCATGCAGACAGATGGTTTCATATCGTGCTGCCCGGCGATATGTGGCTGTCGTGCTTCGATACGACTAGCTGGACTCAGTTCTCAAGCTCACCTCTTTTGTGGATCAACGACAATGGCCAGAATTCTTGCGATCTATGGAAGCCCCCGCCGCAAAGGGAACACTTCTCTGCTTCTGAAGGAAGCAGTAGCCGGAGCGATTGCTGCCGGAGCGCAGGTAGATGAAATTATCCTGCGGGATCTTACGATGGCTCCCTGCCTGGAAATTTATGGCTGCAAGAAGGACGGCCGTTGTGTCATTCAGGACGATTTTCAGAGGGTATACGAATTGATCGAATCGTGCGACGGCTTTATGCTTGCCTCCCCGATCTTTTTTTACACGGTAAGTGCTCATACGAAAATTTTCATGGATCGATGCCAGTCATTCTGGGTGAAGCGGTATTGGATTGACAAGGAGACTTCCGAAGCACGGACCTACGGACGGAAAGGAATCTTTATTGCTGCCGGAGGAACAAAAGGGAAGCGCCTGTTTGAAGGGGCACAGCTGAGCGCGCGGTACTTCTATGATGCTCTCGATGCTGAACTGTGGCGGTCACTTCTGTATCCAGGACTTGAGGAGCAAGGTGCGGTACAGAACCATCCGCAGTACCTCGAGGAGGCTTATGAGGCAGGAAAATCGCTGGCGGAAGAGTTAATGAAACGTTGATCTCTCACCGCTTAGCGGCTTAGGGCTTAGAATTTTCTGACCATCTTCTTGACTGAAGCTAAACCAGACGAATTCCTCCATCCTCCATTTTACCAGTTTTCCAGTATCTCATCATTGCGCTCCTCAGTCGGTGAACGGACAACGGTCAACCGTGAACAGCTTTTAACGGAAAACGGTAACACCTTTTTGCGGTCAACATTCCACTACATGCCGCACGTACTCTCGGGCAGCACGCTCCCATGCAAACGTTCTCTCAATATAACCAATGCCTTCGGCTACCATGCGGCAGTAGAGGGCGGGCCGCTTCGCAACCATCTGTTGTCCGTCGCGAATCGCTGCGTGGAGCTCGCGAACCATAGCTCCGAACAGCGCGATATGCTCTCGCTGAACAAGCCGGTCGGTATCTTCATCGTCAGTAGGATACTTGGTTCCGTTGAGCAGAGCCCAATCATCTGTTCGCGATCCGATCGCATCTGATTCCCGAAAGAGGATACCGGTCGGTTCGGCCGAGAAACTGTGCCAACGGTCAGCCCGGCTCTGCACTGCTGTGCTGCACGCCGATGCAGCTCGCCAGGGAACGATCTGCTCGATAATCCCACCGGTGGCGCGTCCAATTCCAACGGTTCCGTTGAAATTAAACTCGTGAACCATGCCGAATGGCTCATAGAGTGAGGGCATCAGGCCAAAGGACGAGCCCTGCAGTGCGGCGGCAAATCCCTCTCGGAGACGGGCGGGAACCGCGAGAACGCGATCAGGAAACCGGCCGGCGAGACGTTTCAGGAACCGAAGGCCCGCTAAACCTTCATCGCCAGGAATAGGGAAAAAAATGAATTGCGCGTCACCGCCGCTCTCCAGAAATTCACCAGCAGCGGCAGCGGCAACGTCATATCCCTTTTGTCGAGGATCGTCTCTGCCCGCCATAACGAACCACGGTGCTTCGTGCTGTCCGAATTCACGGAGGTTCCCCCAGCAGGGGTTATCGCGTGAGGCATACAGATCACCGAAGGCTTTGAGCGCTTCCTGGCGCTTCTGATGTTTCCATTTTTCTAACCCCGCGCAGCGCCCCTGGCGAAGATCGGCGAGCACCTCGCCATCAACAGCACAGGTGATGAACGGTCCATTGTCGACGCCGAGAAGGTGACCCCGCAGTTGATTCTGCAGGTGCGGCCCGAGAACTGAGGTCTGCACGACGTCCTCTACGAGATCAGCCGCAAACTGGCTGCTTACCGAGAAAATGGGCGGCTGAACAAGATTGAGGCTGCGCTGGAGAATAGTGCCACCTGGCGCTACTGCCGGGTCGATGCCGACCTGAAAGAGGTCACTCGCAGTGACAAAACGGTCATAGCTGTTATGGAGCGTCAAAAAGCACCGGTATCGCAACGGTTCAGCGGCAGCTGCCAGGGCGGTGGGTGCAGCCTCCCAGTCCTGAAGGAGCAGCTTCCAGCTGGCACTCCCGTCGATCACAGAAAGCGCTTTTGCAGTTGCCGCAGAGAAAAAAAGCACATCACGCAGCAATGCTTCAGGGCTTAGGTCATAGGGATGACGTCTTCCGCCAAACAGCGACGGTGTATCCGGTTTGAGAAAATACCAGGTTCCGTTCTGGAGGTACCGATGAACATTTACAGAAACAGTCGTCGCACCTAGTCGCACGGGAACCGTTCCCACGAGGGTCATCTTTTCGGTAATCCCCGTGGTCTTGGTGAGCTGGTAGTGGTACGGGGTAATGACAATGGTTTCACAGTTCGCGACCTCCTGCACGTGCCCCGGAAGCCGCTCCATGACGGCAGCTACACCGCCACAGGGCGCAAAAGGTGTCTCATAGGTTACAAAAGCAATTATTGTTTTCATGCGCATTCATCACGGATGATTAAGACTGCTCGTTCTCATGGCGTTGATCATCTCCACGGTATGCCTTCCTGAAGTCATCCCGTGCCAGTTTCAGATCTTCCAGAATGCTCGTGGTCCTCTCCTTGACGAGCGAATGAGCCTGATCGAGAAGACGGTCGGTGCCTCGATCGAGAATTTGCTCATTGAGGGGCGGCAATCCGCCGGCATTGATACGCCAGCGAATCAACCCCTTGACCAGGCCTTTCTCGGCATTCCGGAGCTTTTTGCTCAACGAAGAAGAATCATCGGGTGGAGCCATGACATGCGTACCTTTCCACCGGAACCACCTGCGTCTGAAGGTTTTGGAGTCGATCTACTGCCGATCATTATAGAATGGCAGAAATAAAAATGCCATCGTTTCGTCGGGATCAACGTTGCCGTCCCTGTAATGAGGACACTGGCGGCACCCCAGGTATCGATCCTTCCACTGCGTGCACGATAAGAAATTGTCGATCCTCCGCGCACGTTTATAGCTATTTTATGATTAAAAAATACTTGACTTATGAATTATTTTTTCGTTATAAACGTTTCACATCGGTATTTACAGGTACTTCAAAGAGCCTGGCACACTCTCATAAGAGGAGGGCTCTTACCAAGGGGCGACTATCCAGCATCGGCACTACTGGCGCGCTCATCGCCGTCGATGACCAAAACGCCGTGGGAGCAGCTCCTTCCACTTCGTTAATCCTTCAGACGTGTATGAGTTAACAATGCTCAATGAAAAAAAGGCCACAGGTTCAGAAAATCCCCCGGGAAGCTTACGGAAAGTACGCTTTGAAGTGTACGGTGAAGAGATGATCGAAAAAGAGGTGAAGCTCAGCGGCAACAGTGGCAGAGTGTATCTTCCGCCTGACTGGGTCGGCCGCAAGGTGAAGATCATCAGGATCGA